>JAHJRD010000061.1 GCA_018830945.1 Nanobdellota archaeon
ATTGGATTTTTGTTTTATATCCCATAAATAACACCTCCTCCCTATAAACTATATGTATATATAGTTATAAACATTTCGGTGCTGGAGAATATACTTTTGGATACTGCTTATAAATAACTAAAGAAAATCAACACATTCTACATACAAGTTATGGAAAGATTTATAAAGAACCCTATACCTTTTCTGCTCCATGGCACAGACAAGCAGAAGGCCGAAAAGGAAAGTTTCAGGCGGCAGATACCACGATTTCAAGAAGAAACGGGCAAACCAGTCAAGAAGGCGGCCTACTCTTACCAAGGTAGGGGAGAAGAAGAAATCAACGCTCAGGGAGATGGGCGGCTCAAGAAAGACATTGCTTCTTGAATGCAATGTGGCAAATGTGTATAATCCAAAAGAAAAGAAGTATGTAATTGCCAAGATAAAGACAATCACTGACAATACGGCAAACAGGCACTTTGTAAGAAGAAATATCCTGACAAAGGGCGCGATTATTGAAACTGACATTGGTAAGGCAAAAGTTACTTCAAGGCCAGGCCAGGAAGGCACTGTTAATGCAGTGCTTGTGCAGTAATTCTTTTTTAGAAAGATTTTTAATCATATAAGCCTATTTTTATTCCATGAAAAAGAGCTGGTTTTTGATTATATTTGTATTAATCATTGTTTCAGGCTGCTCAACGCCTGAATGGGACAATAATGCAGACATCTATAATTTTACTTCAGGCATTGCAGAAAGAGGCATAGACGCGGCAGAATTTGCAACAGGAATTGATGCTGCAATAAAGGCAAGCAGAAACAACATTGAAAGGGCAGAGCTTTTGCTTGTGATGAGCAGGGTAAAAAACGACAATTCCCTTGTTTTCTTTGCAATGGATTTCTATCATAAAGCTGCTGAAGATGCTGAGAACAAGGAAGAAAAGGCAATCCTGCTTGAGACAATCGCAAGCATTGAAAGCAGCAGGTACAACCATCTGCGCGCTGCAGAGGCATGGAGAAGGGCAGGGAACAAGCAGAGGGCTTTGATGCATTTTAACATTGCTTCAGGCAGGAAGAATGAATGGCAGCATTCTGCTATAGACCCTGGAATCAGCACAGCATATCCTGCAAGTTTCTCACAAGCCATAATAGGCAATACAAGGATTGAGTTAAGCAAAGATGATTTGCTTGTTTCGCAGGCAGACATGGTTGCAAGGAATCTGAAAGAATTGGCTCTTGCAAGCCCTTTTTCTGAGAATCTGGAAGAGTCAGTTGAAGGGGCAGCAATAAAAGAGCTTGAAGCACAAGGATTAAAGCATGAGATTGCGGCAGGCAGTGTTATCAAGGAAGTGGATGGAATATGGTATGCGATGAATGAGGAAGGCGCATTAATGTTTGAAGTGCCTGCCTCAAATGTTATTATCCCCACAACAAGGTTCCTTGAGAATGGAATTGCTGTTGTTGTTGACACAAGCAGCATTGGAATGATTGTTGGGCAGGCTGTTCAAAAAAATGCAACAGCTGTTATCGGCAACTGCGATTCACAGGGAGACGCAGATGCTGCAAGATACTTAAGCCTAAAAGGAATAAAAGTCATATGCAGCTCAGACAGGCATGTGCCTTTGCTTATTGGAAAAAACACAAATGTTGTAGGCTCTGCTGCATTCACTATTGAAAATGGCAAGGCTGTATTTGGGAACAGTCCTATTACAATAAGCAGGAATGAGCCTGTTATTGTCATGGATACTGTTTCAAGGATTTATGGAATGGAATATTATGACACTGCTGCAAGGTATTTTTCAGAGCTTGAAAAAAGAGGCGTGAAGCTTGATTACTTTATTGCAGAGGTTGATGATTTTAACCAGATGAGCAGGGTTATGAAGCGGGCAAAAGAAAAAGGCTCTAATGTGATTGCTGTTGCTGTCATTAATTCAGATGATTATAATCAAGTAAAGGCATGGCTTGAAAAAGACCCCATGCATAAGGCAATATTGTTTGCGTCTGAAAATTCCCCTTACGGCTATAAGATTGCGCGGGAATTCAGGAGCCAGACAAGCTTTGACGACCCTAACCCGGTGGTGAAGTAAGCTATAACATGGCAAAGTCTATCCCATTCACAGCAAGCTGTGGGGCATTACGCCTTTGCAGTTATTTGCCTCTAGACTCTGCTTCAGTTCACCTTGCGGCGCTTCAGCTTCACCATCTGAGGCGTTTGGCTGGTTTACAGCA
>JAHJRD010000007.1 GCA_018830945.1 Nanobdellota archaeon
ATTGTGCCTTCCAGGTTTTCCCTTGGCTGGTTGTTGTCAATAATCACCATCGTGGCGAACTGGAAAAGGAATCCGTTCTCGTCAGACATTGTGGCAAGCACTGGATATTGTATGTCATATATGAAATTATAATCAGTAAGGCAGAATAATGATGTGAGGAAGGCCATTGCGCTGTTTCCAATGTCCATGAAAGGTTTTGCAGTTAAAAGCTCTCCTTCAGAAGGGTATACATCCATCTTCAACGGCCAGTTTGGAGAAAACCTGAAGCTTGAGCTTATATCTTTGTGCCTTGTTCCAAGCGCGTCCCACACAAAATAATCCCTGTCCATGTCAAAATTTGTGCCCTCTACTTTAATGAATTGCAGGTTTGAGGCAAGCGCGTTTTTAAGCGCAGCAGCAACCCTTGTTTTTGTCCATACCTTTGGCTCGCATGTAAGCTCTGTCCTTGAAAATGGAATATCCTTGTACATTGCAAGTATGTCTATTGTTTTTTCCTCAAGGAAAAAGTCTGCATTGCTTTTTGCCAAAATCTCCCTTGACATGTCATACATCTCGCCAAGCTTTGCATCAACCTTAATATAGAATTTCGGCAGCTTGTAATTAAAATCCTCTACAATTATGCGTATGGGATAATCCACTGTAAACAATACTTGCTTGTCTTTAATTGAAACCTCTGTTGATATTTCCCCTGCTGTTGCATTGTATGTTTCAAACAGCGCAAAGTTTAATGCGCAGTACCCTATCCTGCTGTTGATGTACTCTGCAAGCCCTGCTTCCATGTCAGCTTTTGACGGCACTGTTATTTTCTGCAGCCCGTTCGGGGTTACATAGAACCAGTAAGCTGTTTTTAAATCACTGCCTGGAAATATTTCAAGCGTATTGCCAAAAGGGCGCGCAGGTGTTGGGGGGGTAACTGTTGCAGGCAGCTCAATGTATCCGCCCTGCATTCCAATAAGCGAAACCCCATCTTCTGCAATTCCTGTGATGCATTCCTGCATAAAAGTATGAAGCTCTGCTGCTTTTTCAGGCACTTCCATTGCAAGCTGCCTTTCCTTTTCCCAGGCATCAAACAATGCAGTTTCCCTGAAAAAAAAGATTAAAACAGCAAGCGCAACAATAACCAGCCCAAAGGCTACATAAACAGCAATTTGCCCTCTTTTGTTCATGTAAAAATAGAAGTATTATGGTTTTATAAAGCTTCCGAGGATTTTTCCGAGGAAATTTTGAGCAGGAGCGAAAAAGTATTCGCATTAACGGAATTAATTCCAATCCAAGTCAGGATTTGTGTAATCTATATCTCTTCCTTTAAGATATGGCAGGATTTCAAATATGCCAAAGTCTGCTATTTCTTCAATCTTTGGCCGCTTGCATTTTATCATAAATGTGCCAAAGTAATTTGCTTCCTTGTCTGTAAGCAATGAAGTAAGAAGCACAGGGCTGACACCTTCAAAATAGCTGTTGTTTGCAAAGTAATCGCAAAGCCCATATACTACCTGCTCCTGCAGCGATGTGTCAATATTCGCGTAAACATCAGCATACATGAATTTCCTGAGCTTTTCAAACTCTTCAAATATCTCACCTTCGCTGAACGACACAGCGCCTTTACTCCTGCTTTCCTCAACAAGCGCACTGACAATGTTTTGAACTCTGATCCTCTGGTTTCTTCCTAATTTTGCAGTCTTTTCAAGCACAGCATCCCTGCTTATGAAGCCGTACCTTACTGCATCATCCGGGTCTGAAACATTATATGCAATTTTGTCTGCGAACATCACTGCATTGTATTCCTGCGGTACGTTTACATCTGTGCACAGGCTTCCGGAGCCTCTTGAATGGTAGAGGATTCCTTCAAGTGTTTCAGCTGTCAGGTTAAGCCCCTTGCCTTTTCTTTCAATATGCTGCGCTATCACAACGCTGTTTACTTCGTGCCTGAATGGTTTGCCTCCAATCTTTGAAAGCAGTTTTTCCCCAATATGCCCGAAAGGAGTATGTCCAATGTCATGCCCTGCTGCTATTGCAAGGCACAGGTTTGTATTCAGCCCGAGCTGTGTTGCAATTGCCAATGCGATTGAAATAACTTCCTGCGTATGCACTAATCTTGTCCTTACATGCGGGTTGTCAGGCAATGAAACAACCTGTGTTTTAAAAGCAAGCCGCCTGTATGCTTTGCCTTGTATTATCTTTGTAAAATCATTAAGAAAAGGATCATGAATAAGCGTGTCCTCTTTTTCTTCATGCCTCCTTCCCCTGGATATAAGGTATGGCTCCATATTGGGCAGGAAACGTCTTAGTTTATATAAAGCTTTCTTTGGAAAAATCAAGAAATGGGCCCAGCCAGCTGCGAACTTCAGAAAGTTTGATCATCAGTGCGGGCGTGCGCTTTGCCCACAGGGATTCATTTGTTATTATTTGTATAGAATTATGGAATATATTGCATTATGGGCCCAGCCGGATTCGAACCGGCGATCCTCTCCCTGTGAAGGAGATGTCATAGCCGCTAGACCATGGGCCCATAAAAAGCAGATGGGCCCGGAGTGATTCGAACACTCGATCTTTTCCCTGTCAAGGAAACGTCATAACCAACTAGACCACGGGCCCATAAAAGCCCCAGAGGGGAGTTGAACCCCCGACCTGCTGATTACATTCGGAAATTCTGTTTCCGATACAAGTCAGCCGCGCTACCACTGCGCTACTGGGGCAGTAAGGGTTTTGCCCTTAATGCACTGCCTTGTATGAATTAGCGTTCCTTAAAAAGCTTTTCGCTTAAAGAATAAGAAAAAAAGAAAAAAATCAGGCTGTTTCCTCAGCCTCTTCAAGCTCATCTTCAAGCTCAACATCCTCTGCTGCTGTTGCTTCTGCAAGCTCCTGCAATGCGCCAGCCTCTTTCAGCTTCAGGAAGATGTCTCTCAAAAGCTTGTTTGCATTCTGCAAAGCATCCTTTGCTTCTTTCAAAAGCGCCTGCGCATCCTGCACTTTAACTGCATTCTCTTCTGTTTCCTCTGTTCTTACTTCAAGCATCAAAGAGTGCGCTGCCTTAAACTTTTCTTTTGAAACATCAAGCTCTGCCTTGAATTCAGCAACCAATGGCTCAACAGCTGATGTGTCTTTTCCATTCTCAGCCATTCTCTCCAAAACCCTTTCAAGCTTTGCAGACAAGTGCTCTGCCTTCACAACAACCCCTGCCATGCGCGCATTAGCAATAAAGTTGATGTATGCGTTTACCTTGTGCTTTACTTCTTTCCATGCGTCAGAAAGCTTTTTTGCAGCTGCTATTATCTCTTCCTTTGTTGTTGCAGCTTCAATCTCTGCTTTTATTGCCTCAAACTTTGTTTTCTGCTCTTCAAGGAATTCAACTACTTTTGCAGCTTCATCTTCAGTAAGATACTCGCTTGCCTCTGCCTTTTCCTTTGCTTTCTCAAGGTTGTTTATTATAATCTCTGCCTGCTTTGCAAGCTTTTCCTTTGAAGCGCCTCTTAGCTCTTTTCTTTCATTTTCACATTCCCCGCTTTCAGGGTCATCTTTGCAGATTCTTGCTGCCTTTGCATTCTCAAGCCTTTCTCTTGCTTTTTCAAGCCCTGCCTTTGCTTCATTGAACTTGTTTTTTGCAAACTCATAGTTCTCCTGCGCTCTCTTTATCTTTCCCTGCTCAACAGCTCTTGCCCTGAAGTCTCTTGCCCTTGCAATCTTGCCGAGGATTGTGTCTTCCTTTAGTTCTTTCATTTCTTTTGCGCGCTCAGCCCTTCTCTCTTCAAACTCCTGAAGCTTTTCCCGGAATTTTGGGGCTAAAGCTGCAATGTTTGCAATTCTCTTCTCAAACATGGCTTTGCATTCCTCTTCTGTCTTGCCTGTTTCCTTGCATTTGTCAACAAGCACTTGCACCCTGTCCTGGTGCTTTTCAAGCAAAGCATCTTTTGCAGCAGCAAGGCGCTCCCTGTTTGCAGCAACATTCTCTCTTGCATCTGCTGCTTTTGCTTTTACTTCCCTTACCTTCTCTCTTGCTCTTTCAGGCAAGGGCGTGTCTTCTGCGTCTTCTGCTGTGCCTTCTCCAGACACATCATCAGAAGTGTCCTCTGCAAATGCAGCAGGAACCATGCTGGCCAAAAACAAAGCCAGCACCAATAATACTGTTAATTTCCTCATTGTGTTTTCCTCCAACATTTTATTCTTTAAATATTCATGCAGCTTTTCAACTGCACAACATCTAATAGCCCTGGCTTGTTTATAACCATACTTTCAAAAGCTAAAAATTAAACCTTGATTTCTCCTTCTAACACTTTACAAAAGTTCATACACCCTATTTTCAGGAAAAAAAGGAGGTTTTGGGCTTTTTTAAGAAATAAGAATCTATTTAAAGTTATAATGCGTTTTCAGAACAATGCGCAAGTCACTGCTTATTATTGTTTTGCTCCTGCTGTGCATTAACATTGCATATGCTGCAGAGCTTCACGGCACTATATATAATTCCCAGCTTGAGCTTCAAAAGGATGTTATTGTTGAAATCAATACAGAGCCAAAGCAGTCAATTGTGTCAAAGGACGGCGCTTATTCATTCAATGTTCCTGAAGGCGAATATGCATTAAAGGCAGCGCATTATTACGGCAGTGAAATAGATTTGAAAGCTGAGGAAAGCGTATCTGTTTCAGCAGACGGCTCTTACACGCTTGATATTATATTGTTTGATGCGCTTGATGAGGAAGAAATGCTTGAAGATTTTGATTTTGCCTCTGGGCTTGAGGAAAATGGTTCTGTATGGTACTTGGGCGTTGCATTCCTTGCTGTTCTTTTTATTGCAATTATTCTTGCATTGCACTTTGCAGGAAAAAAAGTGAAAAAAGTGCAGCAGCATATTGAGGATGCCATGAGATTGGGAAAAAATCCTGACAAGGATTTAGAAAAAATAATCCAGATAATAAAATCAGAAGGCGGCAGGACAACGCAGTTGGAGATAAGAAAGCACATTCCTCTTTCAGAGGCAAAAATCAGCTTGATGATAGCAGAGCTGGAGCACAAGGGGATTGTAAAAAAGATAAAAAAAGGCAGGGGGAATATTATAATTCTAAGCAAATAAGTTCTTTATCCGGTTCGGGCTTCTTATTATAGCCTGCTGGGAATACACCAGTTTCAATACTAATTGGTAATGCAAACATTTATATATCTATACTAATTGCTAATTAGTATGATTTCGAAAGAAGACTTAAGAATGGTAGTAGCCAGGCAGAAGAAAGAGCTGTTTTCAAAGGAATCTTTTGTCAGGAGAGAACTGCTGGATGAGGTCTTAAAATGGTTTAAGGACAGGCGGGTTATTATTCTTACAGGAATAAGGAGATGCGGGAAGTCCACCCTGCTTAAGGAGATTATGCAGAGCGTGCCCGGATGGTGCTATGCAAACTTTGAGGATGAAAAATTCCTTGATTTTCAGGCGCAGGATTTTGAGCTGCTGAATGAAGTGCTTGTCGAAGCGTACGGCAATGTGGGCGCATATTTCTTTGATGAGATACAAAACATAGACAAATTTGAAACATTTGTCAGGCGGCTGCAGGATGAAGGAAAAAAAGTGGTGATTACAGGCTCTAATGCATCCCTGCTGAGCAAAGAGTTTGGCACAAGGCTGACAGGCAGATACAAGCCGTTTGAAATTTACCCCTTTTCCTTCAGGGAATTTTTGGATTTTTACGGGGCAAAGGCGGAAAAAAATGACTTTTACAGGGTTGAAAAAAAAGTTGGGCTGATTAAGATGTTCAATGAATATCTTGCATTGGGCGGAATGCCGGAATACCTTAAAAACAAGGATAAGGAATATATGCGGACACTTTATGAAAATATCCTCTATAAGGATGTTATAGTAAGATACTCTGTAAGAAAACAGAAAATAATAAAAGAGCTGGTAAGCTTGCTGGCATCGAATATTTCCTGCCAGTTTACGTATAATTCCTTAAAAAACAGCCTGGGGCTTTCAAATGCCATAACGGTTAAGGAATATATCTCTTATTTAAGCAATTCCTATTTGTTTTTTGAGCTGCGGAAATTTTCCTATTCAGTAAAACAGCAGCTGAATTCCCCAAGAAAAATTTATCTTATAGATTCCGCATTCAGCCAGGCCTGCGGGTTGAATTTTTCCGAGAATAGGGGCAGGATGCTGGAAAATGCTGTTTTTATAGAGCTGAAAAGAAAAAATAGAGAGGTTTACTATTATGCAGATAAAGGCGAATGCGATTTTATAATCAGGGAAGGGGCTAAAGCTGCAGAGGCAATTCAGGTTTGCCATGAATTGAACAAGGGCAACAGGGAGCGGGAAATAGCCGGTATTCTGGAGGCAATGGACAAATTTAAGCTGAAATGCGGCTTGATATTAACCAGTGAGCAGTCAGAAGAAATAATGGAAAATGGCAAAAAGATAATAGTGATGCCTGTCTTCAAATGGCTTCTTTAATAGAAAGCACATTCCTCTTTCAGAGGCAAAAATCAGCTTGATGATAGCAGAGCTGGAGCACAAGGGGATTGTAAAAAAGATAAAAAAAGGCAGAGGGAATATTATTATTCTAAGCAAATAGCCCTTTTACCCATTCTTTGGTTCATATTTACCTGCTGCCCAATAACTGCCTGACTGGTTTGTTTGTGATGGCTTCCCTTTCTATGTTGAGCATTCCCAATATATTATCTTTTAAGATACCGGCATATAGCATTGTAGCATCCCACCATCCTTCTTTTGCACCAAGCTCTATTCCAAAGCTCGTCTGCCCTGCCGGCATTGTGCAGCGCTTTAATTCAGCATCACACGCATAATTCTCAGGGCACTCCTCATTATTTTCGCAGGATACCCCTCTTACATCCCTGCACCTTCCTGCATCGCAGTAAAGCCCTGCAACGCACGGCTCTTCCTCAGAGCATGGCATCCTTCCAAGCCTTTTGCACTCAGGCTCATCCATGCTTAAGTCGCAGTACCTTCCTTCTGGGCAGTCCTCAATTGAATCGCATCCGGCTGCTGTCTTTGTGCCGAATACCTCTTCAAACTCTTCCCCTGAAACCTGCCTTGGGGTTGTTGAGATAATTGCGTGGCATTCATTCCACACATTCTCGCCAGAAAAGATATTTGTTGCTTTTCCTTCCTTGAAATAGCATGAGCCCAAGCTCTCGCACTCTTCCCTGTCGCATATATTGCCTGCGCCTTCGCCGCATCTCTCACACTTAAGTTCCATCTCCTGCGCTTCTTCTTCTATTGTCTTTGCGCCAAGCGCTTCCTCAGGAGTCACACAAACTCCCCTGTCGCAGATTTCTCCTCTCACGCAGTCTCTTGTATCTAAGCATTCTGTTTCCTCTTCAACGCATATGCGCCTTAAGCATCTCTGCGCTGCATCGCAGTCCCTGTCTGAGCTGCAGCTTAAAGCAGAAACTGCCTTTGTCCCTTCCTCAAACCTTCTTTCTCTTGCAATGCCTATACCTTCTCTCAGCTTAGCTTCATTAAGCCCGGAAGATGAAATTACTATGGTGTTGCCAAGTTGACATATGCCGTCAGTGGTGCATGAAAGCATTTCAGCATCTCCCATTGCAGGGTTCAGGTTAACATTGAAATTAAACCCTAATTGCTGTATTGTCTTTCCCGGCGTCCATGTAAGCTCATTGTCTGCATACAATATCCACATATTATTGTTAGGGTTAGTAACTTTCACAGAGCCTTCCATTAGGCCATTTTCAAGTAGCGGAGTGATTGTCACAGTATTGTAGCCTGCCAAAAGTGTTACATCAAGCATGGAATCTACTGAATATATTTCCATCTCTTTGCTGCCGGGTTTTAGCAGAATGGAGTTGCTTGAAGTTGCATAATCAAAATTAATTAAGCCATAAGATTCTTCTGCGGATTCCGGAAACACGTAAACTTCGCTATTAGTTTCAGCAAGCTTGCTGCCGGCCGTAAAGACAGACACTTTTGCATTATTAGCGTCCGGATTTGGCGCCAGGGCTATCAGGAAAGGCTTGCCTTGTTTCAGCCGCTCCGGGCTTGCAATAATTTTTACATCATCTTTGCCTGTTATCTCCACGCGCCCGTCAACTCCGCCGCTATAAAACACTTGGGGCTTGTAATTCTCTATAAAATCATTTATAACGATTTCTTTGCCTGATTTAACCCTAAAAGAGTCGATTGAGCTTGCCTCTGCCCGGGCCTTTGCCTGCAGGTTAAGAGTGTCTGTGTTCCTCGGATTGGGAAGTATAACTTTTATCTCATTCAAATCAGCGAGCGGAATCGCGGCAAAATTATCTTCAGGCTGCAGCCCTGCTTTATCTCTCAGCTCTTCAATGTTATTGGGATGCTCTGTTGCGTATGCTTCTGCCATATCATATGTTTCATCAACAGCTGATTCGCTGACAAAGCCCGAGCCTGCGATTGTAACATAGCCTTCTGCATCATTTTCCTTATACAGCTGCCCTGACATTGCGCAGCTTAGCTGCCTCCCGCTTTCGTCCGTTTTAAGGCACCCGAAGAATATGTTTCCCATTTCATAAGCGCCATCGCTGGAAACCCTGAACATCGGCTTTGTCTTTTGCTGCGCGTCTTTTACAAACTGCAGTGTTATTGAATCCCCCATGATTGAAAGCGGGCTCAAAACACGCAGGTCTGTTGGGAATTCAAGAGGCATAAGCGAGCCGCCGGCAATGTCTATTTTATTAGTTGCAGTATTTGCCGTGGCAGTGCCGTATATTCTTGCGAATTCAATAAAGCTGCCTTCTGCAAAAGCAGGCCTGTAATCAAGCCTTACTGTCCCATCATCCATGCATTTGGCAAGCTCTGTATCTTCGGTTACAAGCGTTGAATCACTAAGAGAATACATTATTACATTCAGCTTTTCAGGATTGTATTTTGTTGTGTATTGCCCGCTGCACACAATATTGCCCTGCGCATCAGGGATTGGATTTATTGAAGAGCCTGGTTCTACCTGATAAGCAGAAACAGCCATGGGCAGCATTAAAAGCACGAATGTAAAGCAGGGGATTATTTTTTTCATTATTCCACCTGTGATATATGTAGTACCTTCCCTATATATATATTGCTGATGAAGTGCCTGCATTGCATACAGTGCTGCCTCTTTCCATGCAACAAGAGACTACTTCTTTTTCACCAGCAAATCCCCTATTGTAAAACCCTCGCTGCTTGGCGCGGCAAAAACAGCTTTTTCTTCCTCAGCCCTTTCTACCAGCTTTATGTCAAGAAACCTTTCAAGCTTTCTTGCAGTGCTTATGGAAGGCACCATATTGCCTGACTCAATCCTGTGTATGACTGACTCTTTCTCAGCTATTGCCTTTGCAAGCTGCTCCTGCGTAAGCTTTTTGCTTTCACGCGCATTCTTTACTTTCGCAGCTGAATCAGCAATGACTATTTCCTCGCTTTCAGCTGTTTGCATTTTTTCAGCTCTTTTCGGCGTAAAGCTTCTTGCAAATTCCTGCACAGCGCCGTATTTTGCGCAGCTATTGCAGACTGACATTTCGCAGCCCTCTATAATGCACGACACAAGTTCTGTTGCTTTGCCGCACATCTCGCAATGAAGCTGGTTTGTTTTCCCTTTCTTGTCTTTATGTTGCTTAGAATGCATTTTTCAACCCCCTTTTAACCTGTACAACCTAAAATGTATCATTAGCTTAAATAGATTGTTGAATTCAAGTAGATATTTCATCCCTCTTGCCCAAGAGCAGTTTTCTCTCGGGAACAACCGAAAAGTTTATATATTACTACAGCAATTATCTTATAAATATTATTGTAGTAGAATATATATGTTGGGCTATCATATTGGCTGTGGATCGGCAACTATAGGCCGCCAAGGAGGACAAAAATGAGCACATCCATAAAACAATGTCCTGAGTGTAATTCTGTTAATCTTACTATACAACAGGACAAAGGCGAGATTATCTGCAGGAACTGCGGATTAGTCATAGAAGACAGGATGATTGATTTTGGCCAGGAATGGCGCGAGTTTGACCATGACCAGGCTTCCAAGAGAAGAAGGACAGGCGCTCCTATGACATACAGCGTGGATTATGCTGAGCCGATTATTGTGCAGGAAAACAAGAAGATAAAAGTTGTAAAAATAGGGGAATTCGTTGATAATATCCTTGAAAAAAGCAAAAATGCAAAGACAGACGGGCATGTGGAATATGCTAATATCAGCCGCGGCAAAAACGCAGTATGCTTTGACAAAAATTATAATATAAAATTCAAGGGAATACAGGAGGTATCGCGGCACCCTGTTAAGGAGATGTATGATATAAGGCTTGAGCTTGGAAAAAGAGTTAAGGTTACAGGGGCGCACAGTGTTTTTTCTGTGGAAAATGGCGGGATTATCCCTACAAAAGTCAGCGGCCTGCAGGAAGGGCAGTTCATAGTGGCTCCTTTATACCTCCCTTCTGTTCTTCATCCTGAAATGGAGCTTAAAATCCTTGAAGGGTTCTTTAACTTATCAGGAAAACATAAGAATATTTATTTAAGGGGAATAAAGGATAACTGGCTGTTTTTGAAGGCAAAGCAGGTTCTTCCGAGAATGGATGTTGATGCAAGGCAGATAAAGGACTGGAAAAGGCACAGCACAATGCCTCTCTGGGCGCTGCAGAATGTTTTGGATGTGTATGATGCAATGGAGTTTGATTTCAGCGGCTCAAGAATAGGGATTTACAGCGGGCCGAATGAGCTTCCGCTTTCCGTGTCTGTCACAGAAGGTTTTTGCAGGCTGCTTGGATATTACGCAAGCGAAGGCCACTGCACAGAGCATTCTGTTGTATTTTCTTTCGGCGCCCATGAAACAGCTTATATCGATGAAGTCAAGGGGCTTGCCAATGAAATCTTCAGCATGAAAGCAAAAGAATATCCCAAAGGCAGTGCGGTCCAGGTTGAGGTAAGAAGCAAATTGCTGAGCATGCTGTTCAGGGATGTGCTGAAGGCAGGAAGCTGCGCAAAGCAAAAAAGGGTGCCTGAATTGGTTTATTCGCTGCCTGAAAATATGAAAAGGGCTTTTCTTAAAGCCTATATTAATGGGGACGGGAGCTTATTTTATAAGGGGAATGCAGGCAACAGGCCGACTGTGCATGTTTCAACCTGCTCTGTAAGCCGGCAGCTGAGCAATGATATTATAACTCTCTATCAGCAGATTGGCATTCAGGCAGGATATACAGAGGCGATTATTCCTGGGCATACTTTGGAAAGCACAGGCCAGGAAATAAGGGAAAGCCTTATGACACAAACACAAATTGCTGATCCTGAATCTGCCTTAAATCTCGGGCTTATAGACTCTCTGCCAATAAGCAAAGGCAAGGGAAGCATAGGCTCGCTTGTGCCTGCGCCTGAAAAATATTTCAGGGAACTGGGGTACAGGAAAAATGCAAGGATAAGCAGAGAAAGGGCAATTGAGCTATCAAGGAAGCATAATGATGCTGATTTGTTTAGGCTTGCAGAGGCCCCTTTTATATATCTTAAGATAACAAGCATAACAAAAGTAAAGCCCACAAATAAATATGCTTATGACATTTCTGTGCCTGGGGAAGAGAACTTTGTCGGCGGCAGAGGCGGAATATTCTTGCATAATACTAAATATGACAGGGGATTAGGCACAGACGTTGGCCAGAAAGGCGATATTTACAGATTAGGCATGAAAGGCAAGAACAAGTTCTTCAGGCTGAGAAAATGGCAGTACAGGATAAGCACTGCAATCGAGAGAAATTTAAAGCTTGCTCTTGCTGAATTAAAAAGAGTTGCATCTTTCTTAAAATTGCCAAAGTCAGTTGAAGAGGAATCAGCGAGGATTTACACAATGGCTGTCCAGAGAGGGTTAGTAAGGGGAAGGAGCATGGAGTCTGTTGTTGCAGGCGCATTGTATGCAGCATGCAGAAGGCATGAGGTGCCAAGAACTCTTGATGAACTAGAGGAAGCTTCCGGCATTGACAAGAAAGAGATTGGAAGGACATACAGGTTTGTTACAAGAGAATTAGGAATAAGGATTTTGCCGAGCAATCCTGTTGATTACATACCAAGGTTTGCTTCTGCATTGAAGTTATCTGCTGAAACTCAGAGCAAGGCTGTTGAATTATTGGAAATGGCGCAGCAGTCTGAATTAACTTCAGGAAGAGGCCCTACTGGAATAGCAGCTGCCTCATTGTACGTTGCCGCGCTCTTGAATAATGAAAAAAGGACTCAGCGTGAGGTTGCGGACATTGCAGGCGTCACAGAAGTCACGATAAGGAATAGGTATAAGGAATTGCTTAAGAAGCTGAAATTCAAGGATAGTGTAAGAAAGAAATTAAACGAGATGGCAAGGTAGGCGGTAGCCTGCGGCTTTTTTGTTGTATAGTATAACGGATTTCCCTCTTTTAGCATTTTTTGTTATATGGTGCATCTTTGTTATGCAATATAACTGAAAGGTTTAAAAATGAGCTATATGTTATATTATATTGATGATAACTGAATTGAAGGAAATACTGGAGGATAATGCAAGGGAATATTACCGCAATGCCTTGCAGGCGGAAAAAAGAGGAGAATACAACAGCGCAGTGACTTTATTCTTTAAGGCAATATCCGCGCTCTGCGATCTTTATATTCTCTCAAAAGAAGGCAAAGTCCCTTCAAGCCATGCAGACAGGTTAAGGATACTGGAGTCAAACCATCCTTCTGTTTATAAGGTTATAGACAAGGATTTTCCTTTTTATCAGGACAGCTATAAGGCAAGGCTTAATAAGGAAACTTCGGAGATGCTGAAAGATGATGCAAAAAGATTATTTGAGCTTCTTAAAATCAGGATGCAGTAAGCTTGCAAAAAGCAAGGATATTTTTGATATTGTGCTATATGGCTCTGCTGTAAAGGGAAAGGAAGAGCCAGAAGATGTTGATATTCTTGTAATCTTCAAGGATAACCCGCTTAACAAAAGGGCTGAAACAGCGCAAAGCCTGAAGGAAAACTTCGCAAAAAAACTAGAAGGAATTGACATAAAGACAATTAACCTGCAGGAACTTTTTGAAAGCGATTTTCTTGCAAGGCAGGCAGCGCTTATTGAAGGGTACAGCCTTCTGCATAACATGCCTTTTTGCGAAAGAATGGGGTTCAAGGGGTACGCGCTTTTCACATACACACTTAAGGGGCTTACGCAAACTGATAAGACAAGGTTTGTGTATGCGCTTAGCGGGAGAATGAAAGAGGGCATAATTTCTGAATTGAAAGCAGAGCCTCTTGGAAGGGGGGCTGTTATTGTGCCAATATCAAGCAGCTTTAGATTTGAGGCGTTTATGCAGAAATGGCATTTACATTATAAGAAAAAAAGCATTATGGTGTCTTTATTATGAAACTCGTGTCTATTGCTGGCATAAAGAAGATTGCAGAGTCAGAGAAAAGGAAAATAGGCAGGAAGGCTGCTGAAAAGATTGCAAAACAGCTTGATGAGCAGGCAGTGCTGCTGCTGAAAAAAGCGTCTGCAAATGCAGGGCTTTCAGGCAGGGTTACAATAAGGGAAGAAGATATTCCTGGATAGTTTTTCTATTGTCAAGAAAAAGCTTATATAGTGCAGAATATTCCTTTATTGCATGCATAAAAGAGGGCAGGTTACAATATTTATCATTCTTGGGATTGTGATTGTTATAGCAGTTGTGTTTGGCATTGCATTGAGGAAGGATATTGCAAAGGGCGTTTCAAGCCTGGAGTCAAGATTGACATCATCATTCCAGGACGAGGTTGATGCAGTGCAGCTGCATGTGGACGACTGCCTTGAGAAAGCCCTGAAGGATGCAATATACAATTCCCCTATTGGCAGGGCAAGGGACCTTACAGAGGAAAGGTATGAGCAGCAGCTTGCGGCATTTGTAAAGGGCAAGGCAAACGAATGCATTAATTTCACGCAGTTTGAAGGATTGACAATTGCCCGCAGCGCTCCGCTTGAGGTTGAAGTTGATTACAGGATAACATTTGCAACAGCAGATGCTAGCATGAGGATAAGCATAACAAAAGGCGAGGACTCAGCATCTTTATCTGAATTTTCAGTAAAAGCGCAGCTGGACGTGCCTGCATATGAGGCAAGATGAAAATGAATAAAAAAATAATAGCAATTGCGCTTTTTTCAGCAGTGTGCATATCTCTGTTCTTGGCTGCAGTCCACAGTGATGATGTTTCAACCGCGCCGTACAATATACGCCCCATTGTCTCATGCCTGCTTGAGCCTGATTTGATTCCTGTTGAGCAGTGTGATAAGTGGGATATGGTTGTAGGCACTGCATATGAATCATACTATATTACATTGCAGCCTGATGAGGAAGCAAGGCCTGTTTGGCTTACCTTTCCTTATTCTGACGCAAAGCAAGCGCTGAACAGGAGAGAGATTGCATGCACAGACCCAAAGCAGATAGCGCTTGCAAAATTTGTTGACGGCGAATGGCAGATTCTCAGCAGCTCTTATGAAGAGGATTTGCTTGACAGCAGCGGGAACCTGCTTGGGTATATTGTTGGCGCTGAAATCTCAGAGCAAGGCATTTATGCGATTGTCAAGAGGACAGATGACATTGTAAGCGAATCAGATGTTTCTTCTGAAAATTACTGCATTGAGATTTCAAGCTGCGGAACGCTTGGCGCTTTTGCAATGAACCCTTCCAAGCCGAATCTTGGGGATACAATCACATTTTCATTCTGCGGCATTGTGAAAGGCTGCGACTTAAGCCCTGGCGAATGGAGCTTTTTCTGCCCGTTCAAGGAAGATGAGAGCCAGACTTGCACATCAGCGCGCGGGGACTGCTGTTACATAGCAGAAGACGGAATTTGCGATGCAGACTGCTGGCCCAAGCCTTTCCCGGAAGGCCCCGGCACAATGGATTATGTTGATCCTGACTGCATTGACTTAAAGGCAAATCCCGGATGCAGGTGGACAAGAAAAGACAGGGATGAGGAGCATTCAGAGGCATGCGACAGGCAATGCACAGATATATCTGATTTTTGGTGTGGGTATGAAGAAGAAGGAGAGGGAGAGGGGCTGGCATGCACATTTGATGAAGGCGACTGCTGCCTGCCTGAAAGGGACGGCGAATGCGACCCTGACTGCGGGAACCGCACGCATTTGGCAGATGGCAATATAGTAACCTCTTTTGTTGACCCTGACTGCTGCGCAGTGTATGATATTCCTGCAGACGGCACTGCCGGCAACTGCTGCGTTCCTTTATGCGACGGCATATGCGACAGGGACTGCATGTTTGGTATTGATCCTGACTGCTCAGCAACAAGATGCCCCAGGCTAAATAATAATAGGGAACTGGATTCTCAGGCAGCGTGCTGCATAAGAAGAGGCGATGGAATCTGCGATTTGCGCGCTAAGTTTTCCTATGCAGACCAATATGTTGAGTTCAAAAGAAAATATGAGCGCCTGATTGCGAACCAGACACGGCGGATAGAAGATGAAGGGCTTGAAGGCGAGGATGCGGAAATCTATAACAGGTATATTGCAGAATACCTCAAATATAAAGAGATGTATACTTTTGAAGACAGGTCAAACAGCCCGGAGGATTGCGGATGAAGCAGGCAAGAAATAAAGAATTTATTTTGCGCTTGTCAGTTCTCATAGGGCTGTTGCTGCTTTGCTTTTATATAAGCGGATGCGCAGAGCAGATTCTGTGTGAGGAAGACAATATTCTTGGAGGCGGCGCGATTGAAGCAGGGCGCTGCGCAGCAGAATGCCTTGACAATTACCCTTACATTGACATGCGCTGCAATCATATTTTTCCAGGCGACAGGGGCGATTGCCGTGTCGGAGAGGTTTGCACTACTTCCTGCGGCTGCCAGATGGTTGATAAGGATTTTGACGGGTACGCAGGGCATAATGAGGATACGGATTGGTTGTTCGTTTTATCCTTAGAATTTGGACAAATACCTGTATTTGATTGTGATGACACAAACTCCATGATAAATCCCGGCGCGGCAGAGGTATGCAATGGCATTGACGATGACTGCACCGATGATGCGGGAAATTATGACTCTGATCCTGAAACAGGAATTGACGACGGCGATGCCTGCAATAAAAAGGTTTATCTCTGCATGGAAGAGTCAAACGCGAGAGAAATAACATACCCCTTTTCCTGCAAAAATGGAAAAGAGTGGTGCCATGGCGATGTATATAAGAGCTCTGCTGAAACGTTTGTTGAAGTAAAGGCTGACTGCGACTTTGAGGCAAAAGCAGAGAACATGCCTGCTGATTATGCAGAAGGCGCAGACCTTTTCATATATGCATATTATTGCGATGAAAAGGAAATGAAGTGTTATCCATTTAACCAGAAATCTTTCAAAATCTGCGCAGTAAGCGAGAAGTGCTCAGGCATACTTAATCCTGAGATGAATATAGACACTGACTGCGATAAGCTTGAGCCTTTCTGGGTAAATGAAGATGGCACAGTAGACATAACAAGGCCAAAAGATCCTGACTGCGTGGAAGCTGTGGAAGCAGGCGCCCTGCATGGCGTGTGCAAGCCGGAAACAAAAGAATGGTATGACTCTGCTGCAAATGAAGGAGAAGGCGGATTTGTATCAGGCGGATACTGCCAGGTTTGCGGAGACAGGGACTCTTCCTGCACAAAGCTCTGCGAAGAGGATGAAAAGTCATGCGGCGGCGGATGCAGGGAGGATGCCTGCGACATAAGCGCAAACAAGTCGTGCAGGGATGGTGCTTGGACTGATTATGGCTATGCTTCCAAATGCGGATTATTTGACTCTGACTTTTTCACAGAAGCAGGAAGGGACTGCAGGGGAAATGCTTGTGACCTTGTTACAGACAAGACCTGCTACCGCTCTTCATGGGTGACTTCAAGGGCAGGAGTCCCATACTGCGAAAGCCCTGCATGCAAGTTAGTTGACTTTAACTGCGAAGCGTCATGCACTCCAGGAGCGTGCGATGTTGACAAGAATGCCTACTGCAAATCAGATAATACATGGAGCGCGGAAGACGCAGACAACTATTGCTCTGAATGCGGCGCGCTGGATGCTGACTGCGGAACAGTGGCCTGCACAGAAACATTGGAAGGAGACATAAGGAATTGCGATAAATTGGCAAAGAAATACTGCCAGGCAGGGGAATGGATTGAAGAGCAGTACTGCGAAAAATGCGGCTCATTGGACGACTCCTGTGACCTTGCATGTCCTGATGTATGGGAATTGACAGAAACAGACTGCTCAGATGGGATTGACAATAATTGTGATGGCGACTTAGATTGCATGGATGATGATTGCTCCTCTTTAGATGAATGCGAAGGCGCATGCATTCCTGGAAGAACAGAGTCATGCGGCTTGGATGAAGCATTATGCGTGTCAGGAACAAAAACATGCGGCATGGACGGAAGATGGGGCTCTTGCGAAGGCGCCACGCTCCCCCAGCCTGAGGTTTGCAATGGCTTTGATGATGACTGCACAGGCGCTGCTGACGAGGGATGCGACTGCACAAACGGCGAAATAAGGGCATGCGGCAGGGACAGGGGCTCATGCTCTTCAGGAACCCAGCGCTGCGCTGACGGCAGCTGGGGCGTCTGCCACAGAGGCTCAAGAGCAGTGCCCACAGAGGAAATCTGCGACACATTTGACAATGACTGCGACGGAGAAATAGACGAAGGCTGCCCGTGCATTAACGGCGCAACACAGGAATGCGGGATCACAGAAGGCATTTGCGTAAAAGGCACGCAAACATGCTCTGCTGGAGACTGGGGTTCATGCGCAGGAGAAAAAGGCAAATTAACTGAAGACTCAAACACAGCAGGCATATGCACTGATAATCTTGACAATGACTGCGATGGAAAGAAAGATGCTGACGATGACGGATGCACAGTAACAAGGACAGAGGATATTGCTCCATCATGCACTGACCACAAAAAGAACCAGGATGAGGAAGACATTGACTGCGGAGGAAGCTGCCCGCCTTGCGTAATGCCTGCAAACTGCCATAACAGGATAATGGACCCTGGAGAGGATGGCATGGACTGCGGCGGAGAATGCTCTGTGCAGTGCACTGAAAGAACAAGGGTAAGGTCAGGGCCATCAGACGACTTTGATGAAGATACTGAAATTACTGCTGAGTGCGGGGACTATATCTGCGATGAAGGCGAGGAAGACACATGCCCTGATGACTGTGCGGCAGATGAAGAGCCAATATCCTTAACAAGTTACTTATTGCCAATAATCATAGCGCTTGGAGTTCTTGGTTTGGGATATTTTGCTTACAAAAAAGGATTAATAAAACTTAAAGGGCAAAAGCCTGCAAAAGCATCCTCTTCTTTTCCAACGCCGAAAGGCGCTGTAAAGCAAAAAGGCGAAGAAGCAAAGCCATTCAAGCAGCCGCAATACACTCCTCCAAGAACAGCTTCCAAAAAGCAATTCAAGACAAAGGAAGAGCTTGAATTAGAAAAATCATTGAAAGAACAAAAAGAGATGTTAAAGAAGTAATTCCAACCTCCTTTTTATTAATAACAAAACCGCGTTCACTCCGTTCTCTGGTTCCTGCTCACAAAAACACCCGCAGAAACCTTTATAAAATACATAACTTTAAGTGAAATGATATGCAAATGAAAAAAAGGCCTCCTAAACAGGCAGCCAAGTCAAGGAAAAAAATGTATCTTGGGCTGTTAGGGTTATTGATTATTGTAATAATGATAGGCAGCGCGCTCCAGTGGGACAGGGAAGATGATGAAGGGTCATATGAATACAACGGCTTGAAGTTTGCGCAAACAGATGCAGGATGGGTTGCAAAAAGGCCTGACAATTCGCAGCTTTTATTGCTGACAAACCCTGCTGAGCTTGCAAATATAACCATTCCTCAACTCAATGTGCTGAGATTAAACACTTACGGCAAAATATATGTCACATACAATCCAAAAGAAAGGGTAAGGGCAGCATTGAACCAGTTCTTTAACAATGTTCCAATCACACCGTTAGTTGTGCCTGCATGCACTGTTGACAATGACTTATGCGCTGACTCGCCTTTAAAAAACTGCACAGACGCAGGGCAAGGCATTGGAATTATCCAGTTTGAGGAGAGCAATGAGACAGAGGTAAGCTTTATAAATGACTGCCTTTTAATAAAAGGCAAGGAGCTTACAAAGCTTGTTGATAAAATAATACTGGAGGAATTGGCATGACACAAAAGCATGATGAAGACGAACATTCAGGGGACAGAGGCATAAAAATACTTTTAGCCTGCCTTTTAGGCGCGATTATCCTTTTTGGCGCTGTTGTTTACATAAACCAATACACAGGCTTTATTACAGCTAACAACCTTGCATATTACCAGTATTCAAACGGTGAAGACCAGTTTAATGTAAGAAAAGTCATTAGGGGGGAATACATTGGCTGGCAGACAGAGATGTACACCAACGATTACAGGTACATACTTGAGCTTTACAATGATCCCGGAAGCCTTGAGGATGTTTCAGTTGACAGGGCTGCAAGGAATGCGCTGCTTAATGATGTGGCTATTGTTGTGACATGGCCCCCAGAGCCCATACACGGTTCAATGACAGCTGTATTATATTCAGAAATGCAAAAAGTGTTTTCAGAGGAGATTCTTTTTAACAGGCCAATGAGCTTTGCGCAGACAGCAGCTTACAAGGATTTTCCAGTGGCTACCTGCGATGATGCAACAAGGACAACTACTGTGATCCTGCTTGACATTGCAGACGCAGAAACCAGTATTAAGACAGAAGGCAATTGTGTAATACTGCAGGGTGCATCAGAGGCAGAGCTGATGAGAGCAGCTGACAGGCTTTTGTACCTGGTGCTGGGCATAATGAAATGAAGCAAGAGCATTATTTCTCTAAAAAGCCTGTTTCATGGCTTAAGGTGAAAGAAATATCTGAAACAATAAGAGGCTTTCCTGTAACTTTAAAGCTTGGCTCAGGCACATTTTCAGCAAAAAAAATAGACCCCGGCTCAAGGCTTCTTGCAGCGGCAATGCAGATTAAAAAGAATGATTCAATATTAGACCTCGGGTGCGGCACAGGCATTGTGGGAATAATTGCAGCAAAGCTGACAAAATCAGATGTCTTGCTTACTGATATTAATAAACGTGCCTGCATGCTTGCAAAAGAAAACAGCAAGGGAATAAGCAATATAAGTGTTGTTTGCGGAAACATGTATGAAAAAGCGCAAGGGAAGTTTGATGTCATACTTCTTAATCCGCCGCAGACAGCTGGCAAGGATGTTTGCTTTCAGATGATTGAAGAGGCAAAAGAGCATCTTAATCCAAACGGCTCCCTGCAATTGGTTGCAAGGCACACTAAAGGCGGTAAGACATTAAGCAGGCATATGAAAGAGGTTTTCGGGAATCTTGATGTTCTTGCAAAAAAAGGAGGCTACAGGGTTTATATTTCTGTGAATAATTAAGCTTATAAAGCATCATGCGCTTCTCATTTGCATGAAGACCTTAAGCAAGGAGCTTTTGGAAGCGCTTGCCTGCCCCAAATGCAAGGGCGGTTTGGAGTATAACAAGCAAAAGAATGAGCTTTTGTGCAAAAAGTGTAGAAAAGCGTATAAAGTGCAGGATGGTACGCCTGTCTTGCTTGCTTAAATTGTTTGCGCCATCACATTATGGATGGCGCTTGGTGGGGCAGAGTCCTTATGCCGTGGTGGCGCAATCTGGTACCGCGCTAGCCTTGAGAGCTGGTTCCCGCAAGGGTTTCCCGGTTCAAATCCGGGCCACGGCGTAGCGAGCGAAACGAGCGGAGCTGGGGCGCGGCACAAAAATCTTTGATTTTTGGCAGCCGGGCCACGGCGTCCATTTTATTGCTTTTGAATCAATAAGAAATCAATTTTAAGGCTTTACTCTTCTTCTGCCTTTTTGCCTTTTTTATCCTTTTTCTCAGGCTCCTCGCCTGATTTCATTGCCCTGCTGTAAAGCAAAACACCAAGAACAACAATTGCAATCCCGATTGCCCAATATGTCTTTGTATAATCCTTCTTCTCTTGCACAACGCCCTGCTCTGCAGGCGCACCTGTCACTTCAGGCATTTCCTGCTCAGCGACGGATGCTTCATAATCAGCAACACTCATCACAAGCAGAGTTACTCTGCCATTCTCTATTTTCTCTATATCAAGGGAAACATCATCATTGCCGTCCTGGTCAAGGTCAACTTTAACAAGATTGTCAATTCCAAAAAAAGGTATGCCTTCTGCCTCGCTTGCCTCATTGCTGAACCTGAATATCCTCATTTTTACTGTCTGCTCATTGGTGCTCACATCCTTAAGCCACAATGTATGCACGCCATCTAACATTGCAAAATTAACCCTATCATCTTTTTCAAGGATTATTCCCTGCAATGGCTGCTCTTTTGAAAATGCATCTAAATCATACGCATTTGCAGCCAATACTGCCTGCACTAATACAAGTGAGACAAGCATTGCAATAGTTATTCTCTTAACCATAGGAAAGAGAGAATAGGAACATATTTATAAAGGTTTTGAATTACAACGTATATGGCCGAACAATATAGGGAGGGTAAGGCAAGGTTTTATGCCTCTGAATGCACGAATTTGTCTGCAAAACTGCCTGTATTCTATAACCCTGTAATGAAACTAAACAGGGATGTTGCTGTTTGGGTTGTTAAAACACTAATAACGAAAGACGTAAATAATGTACCCCACGAAGATGTTACTTCTTTCGGATATACCTGCAGTGATTCGTCAAAACCTAATGCCTGCAGGTATAAGCCAAAATCAATATGCCTTGGGATGGAGGCAAGCGGAGTTCGGGCTGTGAGGATGGCGCTTGAGGCTGATGCTGAAAACATTATTGCGAATGATGCTTCTAAGGATGCTTTTGAGGCAATGCAAAAGAATATTGAATTAAATAATATCACCAATGCTGTAAAAGCTTCTAATAAGGATGTGAAGCAATTGCTTGCAGAAGGGAATTTATATGATTATATTGACATAGACCCTTTTGGCACGCCTGTTTACTATGCAGAATCCGCAATAAATGCCTTATCAAAGAATGGAGTTTTGGCAGTAACTGCAACAGACACATCCTGCCTTTGCGGAAGGTTTGTCAATGCCTGCATTAAAAAATATTCTTCACGTCCTTTGAATAATGGGTTTAACAAGGAGACAGGAGTAAGGATTCTTGTATGGAAAATGCAGGAGATTGCATTAAAGCAAGGCAAGGTATTATTGCCAATATTTGCCCACAGCAGCAATCATTACATGAGGGCTTACCTTAAGCAGGTGCCTTTGAAAGAGGAGGATATAAAGACAAAGCAGGGCTATATCCTATACTGTCATAAATGCCTTAACAGATATGTTTCACAGGTAATGGAAGGTGAATGCTGCAATACAAAAATGGCTTATGCAGGGCCTTTATGGCTTGGTAGTTTGTGGGATAAAGAGCTGCTTGACGAATTCTCATTAATACCTCATATCCGCGAGGAAAGCTTGATTGATGTGCCTTGGCATTATGATGTGCATAAGGTGGCAAAAGCTTATAAAAAAGAGGCTGTGAAAATGGATTATTTGATTAATGCTCTTCAAAAGAATGGCTTTAAAGCTTCAAGAACGCATTTTAAGCCAGAGGGTGTAAGGACAGACGCTGATATTAACTCTATTGCTTCTTTATTATAACTATTATTCATTGTTTATCCTTAAGTTATTGCCTTAAATAAAAACAAGAAAGCTTCACTAATTTGCTCAGCTTTCTTGAGTTCATAAAGTGTTCCACTTTATAAAAATCAAGAAAGAGAATTAAAAAAAAAGAAAAAAAGAAAGGCTTACGCCTTTACTCTGCCGCGACTTCTGCGTCTGCTACTGCTTCAACAACAGGAGCTGCCACGCTTGGCTTTTCAACGGTGATGTCTGTCATGGTTGTACCCTTGACAAGAGCTTCTGAACCGCTGAATGCATACAGATCGTATGCAGCCACTGCTTTACCAGCCCTTCTGGTGTCTGTTGCGCTTGTACCTGCAACCAGCAGTGCTACTTTGTCGCCGTTGGCAGCGAGCTTAACAAGGGCTTCACCCTCATCGTATGCCCAGCCGTCACAGCTTACATCGAACACTGACGCTGCAAGCGGGTTTGCGCACGGACCACCGACAACAACCAAGTTGTAGTTGGTTGGTGTGGTTACCTGGCTTGCCACCATAGATACTGGTGATATCTTTGTTGGCACGTAGCTTGTGCTGCCTGAGGTTACTTTGGCATTTGTTCCCTTTACAACAATGTTTGCGTAAACAAGGTCGCTTGGCACTAAAAGCTTTACTCTCTGGCTGCCACCGTTGCTCTTTGGGTCCAGGATAAGTGTACCATAGGCCATCCTGTGGTCCTCATCCTTTGTGGAGATGTCTGTTAGAGCCCATCTTCCGCCAGGATTCCAATAGAGTTCGCCTGCTTCATTCGCTGTCGAAGAACCCAAGCTGGTTCCGCTAAGGTTGCTAGCTAGTGACCAGTTCATATACAGCTCTTCAGAACCGCCGTGCAAGTCGCCAACTGTGTCTGCAGCAAACGTCAGTTTCAGAGGCAGAACCGTCCCAGAAGCTGCTTCTCTGAGCCGCAGCCAGCCGTTGGTTTCTTTGGTGCTTCCGTGGTTTAACCTGGCTATTATAGACGTTGTGTCGGTTGTATTAATAGCGCCATAAAACTTGAACTGCTGCGGGCTGTCTGTTGTCTTATAGAACACGTTCAATAAGCCGGTTCCCGAAGGGACCACCGAGCCGAGGCTGTTGTTGCACTGAAACGCGTCAGGTATAAGCTGTATCTCTTTTGTCTTGACAGTGCTGGTTACGTTTTTCATGCCGGTTGCCACATAGTCTGAGTCCCTAAGCTCAAGCCCTTCTGAAACATCAAACTTCATCCAGATGCCTGGCTCTCTTCCAGCTGTGCCTGCGTCAAAAGTGGTTCCGCACCCTGCATAGCTTACGTCAAGGTTTTCGCTGTACTCCATGGTAAGCTCCTTGAAGTCTGCGTCTGGAACTGACAAGCTGTCAATGCACACTGACAGATACTTGTTCGGCAGGTCAAGGCATTGCCCAACGCCGGTTGGCTTGTCTGAGTCGTCTAAAAAGACAAAGTTGTTCTCAACCCTTAAGACAAGCTTCTCATTTGCAGCACTTACGCTGTCGCAGTCCTGCGAAGCAGTTGTGCCCTGCTCTTGCAATTTACGGATATCCCATACCCAGTTAGGGCTGTCTACATTTTCGCCGACATATGCGTCTCCGTCTGCATAGGTTTCAGTTGCCTGCTTTCCAAGCACAAGTATTGCAGATGATTCTGCCAAAGCTGTCCTTGATGTTACAGAGTCAACTGTGCATTCAACGCCGTTGACTGTTGCAGTGTTTCCAGAGGTTATGCTCTTTGTAACGCCGTCAACATTTACAACTGCGTTTGACGTACCCACATTGTCAAGCTTGACTGTCTTCTTTACGCCGTCCACATCAACGCTTACTGAGTCTCCTGCATTCAGGGTGTATTCATCTCCAACCCTTGCAGTGAACCCAGTGCCTGCTGCTGCAACATTTGTTATTTTCAGAGGCTTGCCCAAGAAGTCAATTTCCAAAGGCGTTGTTGTTGACACTGTTGCGCTTATGTTTATTGTCTTGTCAAATTTGTAGGCGTATCTTACTGTGTCCCTGCCCATCTCAAGGAACACATCCCTTTTGTAGTCATCATCTGACATCAATGAGGTTGCCACATATGGCTCGCCGTATTTTCGGCCGCCATCATCGCACATCTGCAGTTCTTCTGACGTGTCATACTCTGTGCCGCCAAAGTTTACCTTGCCGTCAAACAAAGTGCTTACATCATCATCCTGCAGTACCCTGTCAAAGTATGTTGAGTTTGTCAGGCCTTGTCCGAGCGGAACCTTTTGTGATTTTCCGCCTACAACAGTTACTGTGCCGCCGCTTGAAACTACTGGCGTTTTTGCAAGAAACTGCATACCGGCTACTATATCTAAGCTAGCCAGCGTGTCTGCTGACAACGCATCGTCTCCCACGACAAATACGTTGGCATCGTCATAGACTCCGTCTACAACGAATGGGTTTGGGTAGTCTTTTAAGTCCAGGGCTAAAGCTCCGGTTAGAGTAGCTCCCAGCATTGCGACTCCCGTTCCTATCGCCGCAACTTTCTTTAAGGTTTTTAGTACTTGCATTACAAGCACCTCCCTATCTTTTTATTGTGTCCGTAAGCGCCTGCTTCCGAACAATTTGAAAACACATAGGTTTTCGTCTTTTGTTCCCGAATATATTTGTTCCATCCTGCCCTGCCCTCGTCATCATTCATAGCAAAGTCTCTGCAAAGCTTAATGGATATTCTAAAAAAAGCAGGTTTCCCTTTATAAATATTTATATGATAGAGTATACATATAGACCTATCTTTCATTAAAAACAAGGTTTATAGCCTGAATAGAGGCAAAATAGGATTTTGGGTTGCCAAGACACACGAAATATAAGAGCTTTTAATCACTAATCATTGGTAAAATTAATCCAAAATCCATTCAAGCGCAGCTCTTCACCTGAATATTAGCCACTGTTGGCAGCCCTATATCTCTGTTTGCAGGGATTATTGCAGAGCCAGGGCAGGCTAATTTTGGTGCTCCGTCTGTTATGCTGTCTATACGGCTATTTGTGAAGTTTATCTTGAATTCAAAGCCTTTAACAGCGTACCTAGCCCCAAAATACGCTTTAAGCATGCTTTTTGCCTCTTTTTCAAGCTTTTCACAGCTGTCTTCGCCGCATTTCTTCTCATTATTAGCGCATGCCTTAATCCCTGCTTCCATGCTTACTCCTGAGCAGATATTGGCATTAAGCATGCTTGTAAGCATGTTATTCCCTATTATATTGGCTGTTGCAGCTGTTGTTGTGGGCTTTTCCATGCTTGAAAAGTTGATATAGACCATTAAAAGCACTATCAGCAAGAGAACTATGACTACCAAGCCTATCATTTCGCCTCCCTGAGCTTTGGCGAAGGGAGGCCCGAAACGCCAGTTTCGTATGCCACCCTGCCCTCTGGTGCAGGGAGGCCAGAGACGTAAGTCTCTACTGTCGCCTTGCGCCTTACTGCCTACTATCTTTTTGCCTTTTACCATCTTATGTCACCGTATACACAGTAATTACAAGCTTTCCAATGCCGTATGAGTCCTTGCTTGGATAATAAAGCGAGACAGGTGTTGCTATCTTTCTTGAAGCCCTATTCTTGAGCTTTGCCATGTCTTTAGGCTCAAACACGCTCCAAACGCCGCAGTTCTCAGGAAAGTCAGGCCCTGTCATCAAATTTCTTGCGCATTCAGTTGAATTCTTCCCTCTTTCTGGCTCTGGATAAACCTGCTCAACAGTGATTGTTTTAGGGCAGACCCCTGATTCAAGCGCTTTTCTTCTTGTTGCCCCTCCTGTATCCATTGCTGCTTTGAATGCAAGAAGCTTTGCAGTGTCAATGCACGCTGATGTTTCTGAGCCAGGGCAGCTTATGTCAGGCATTCTTGCGATTGACGACAATAAATCAGTGCCGTGCTCAAGGCAAACTTCCTTATGTGTTTCTGTTGCAGAGCCCCACCAGAACTTGAAAAAGAAAAACATGCTGACTCCAATTAATATAAACACGACAAACAATATCATGAAGGTTTCCATCATTTCAATAACTCCTTTCTTATTGTGTATAAAGTTTAGCTTTATGCACTCAAGAAAGCGGGCTTTTAGCGAAGCTTTCTTATTTAATTTAGAAGATGACAGGGCAACCACCTCCAAAGCTCTGCTTGTTCGCCTCTTTTATGCCTTCTGCCCTGGTTACGAGCAGCCTTACATCATTTATGTCAAGGGTCCTGTCTTCTGCAGCGCTCTTGAAATTCACAAGATTGCTTTTCATCAGGTTATAATCATTGCCGCAGTTTGCCCCAATGCTTGCTTCAAGATAATCTGCCTTTCCAGTATATATTTCAGTGACATCAACAAGCCTCTGCATTGCCCTTTTCAGGTTAAACTCATAATTGGAAAAGTCTTCAGTGAACATTGCTCCTATAATCATCTCATTGCCAATGTAAGGCGCTTCATCATCCCCGAACTTCACAGTCCCATATTCCCATCCTTCTGCGTCAGGATCTTTTGACACTGAAATAATGTCAGCGTTTTTAGGCAGCTTTGGCTTTATTGCATTTACAATTGCGTTTGCTCCTGTTGATACAACAACAAACCTTATTTTAGCGGCTGTTGAATACCTGCTTGTTACTGCTGTTAAATATTGATTAAAAGCCTCTCCGCGTGTTCCTCCTGCCTCGTATTTCCTTGGAGAATCCATCCTGTAAGAGTCATTAATCTCGTCATTCAGCTCATGCACAAACTCAGCAGAGCCCGGCTCATATATTATGATATGCTTTACCCTGTCATTTGTCATGTAAAAGAAGTTGTCAACAGGATAAGGGAAAGCCCATCTCTTTGTCCATATTGAAATGCTTTTCCCAGTAAGCTTTGCAGGCGCATAAACTATCCTGCTTGTGTCCCTTGAAATAGTGCCGCTCCTTATTTTTCCAACGTCAAATTCAATCGTTGTTTGCGCTGAAAAGTCATAAGGGCCTGTCGCGTCCCTTGAGCCCGTCCTCAGCAGAAGGTAATCATCAAACCCTGCGACAAGCTCGTTTGCCTCCATTGTTTCTGCAGTGCCCATGTATTTCATTGCAAAGCTGACAAAAAATATTATGAACATTGCTCCGACAATCAGGGCAAAAATATATTTGAACACAGACTCCATTGGTTTATTTTAATGCTTGGAACTTTATAAAAGTGTTGATGATGGTTTTTGTATGTAAAAAAGGCCGCTGCACTTCTTGCTTTTAGCTTGCCTCAACATAAGCTGCTTTTGTGGTTATGACAAACTGCACGCCGTTTGCAAAGCAGAGCGGGTTTCCTTGTGACGGCTTTAGGTTTTCTATTGAGAATCTTCCATTATTTAATCCTGCGTTTTCCATTGGCGCTGTGAAAACATTGTCCTTGCTTCCTGTTCTTGTCACAAGCACCTCGAGCGTTCCGTCAATCTGCTCAATATCACAATTGCTTATGCCTTGTTTTGTCTTTTTCCTGCAGTTCAGCCTTGCGCCCGGGTCTGCAACGCACAGGTAATTAATGCCTTTCGGCAGGCTTAATGTTCTCGGCTTTTCAGCGCCTTCATCATAATGGTAGAACTCGCTTACATCGCTGTCAATGCTTTTCATTGTCTTTCCAAGCTCTGCCTTGTTTGCAGTGCCGACAAAATCAACAATCATCTTAATGCCCCAGACAAGGATTAATGCGCCGAGGATTAATGCAAAGATGTAAACAAAAGGCTGCGCCATGAGCTGGGCTTTTTTATGGGTTTTGCGCTTCATTTGCCTTCCTTCAACGTATCCTTGATTTCATCCCAATCCAAGAAATGGCCTGTGCGCCGTATTGTCCATACCTTATTTACAATGAACTGTTCAACCGCTGTAAGCTTTATTGCTTTTCTCATGAATAAATTAAAGGATGGCAGTTATTTAAGCTTTTTGCCGCGTTTTATAGGGAAATGCAGGGGCTTATCTCCTTTTTTCGGTTGCTGATACAAGATCTACCCTTATGCTGCTTCTGCTTTCAGGGTAAACAAGCACATCCTCTCCTTTTTTAAGGCGAAGGAATTCTACAATCTTTTTGCTCAGCCTTATATCCAAAGCAGAGCCAACAGCGCCGATTTTTGTTTTTGATTCAAGACCCCAAAGCCCCATTTCTTTTGTTTTTTGTGATATCTTCCTTGAAACCTCTTCGTCGAAGAACGCTTCGCCGCAATTTGTGCACACCTCTGCCTCAAACTTTCCTACTTCCGTGCCAAATATAGTGTAAGCTACCTTCTTCTTTGCCAAATTTCCTTTCTCGCAAACATAGCATTTTGTTCCTTTTTCCATTTTTTCGGCCTCCGCTTGTTTAACCCTTTACTATCTTGACTGTCTTTATTATATATAAGCCGCCCCTTACCTTGTAGGCAACTTCTATGTAAGTGTACCTTGCCAGCAGCCCGTCAGTCTGCTTTGAGACAGCTCCCTGTTTTATGGCGCGGCATAAAGCTTCCTCTTCAATACCGCGCTCCACCATCATATTCATGGCGTGAATACTTATTTTCAGCCTCAAGGTATCACCTTTGTTATTACCAGTTATAACTAATAATAATCAGTTATATTTAAGCTTTTCGCACCCCTAAGAAAAGAAATCAGCATAGCTTGAGCCGGTTTCCCTGTATATTGTATACTCGCCTTTGTTGTCAAATATATCCTTGCATTTCACGTAAAACACGCTGCCTGAAATCTGGGCCTCATGGACTGTGGTGTTTGTTGCTATAGGCGTGCCCTCGCCCATGCTGAATGCGGGCCTGTCTGTTGTGTATTCGCAGGTTGCAGCCTCGTCAAACTCAAGGTGCAATGTGCCAAAGATGCTGTCAACATAAACGCTTAGCAACGCAGGAGGATCTGAGTCAACAGTCACCTTAAAGCTTGTTGATTCTTTTGCCTCGTTCCCTGCTATGTCCATGCATGATATGTAAAATGTGTAATCTCCTTTGCCCATGTCAGTGAACACCTGCTCGTGCCTGCTTTCGCCTGTTGTTGCAAACGCAATCATTGAGCCGAACGGCACGTCTGTATTTGAATAGCCGCAGTTTGCTTTGCCGTTTTCAGCGCCTTTTACAGTTGTCACTTTCATTGTGACATCCTTTGTGTAAAGGTCTCCTTCTGGAGAAACTGATGTTATGTTCAGCGCATCGCTTCCCTTGAGCGTGAACTTGAAGCTTTCGCTCATCACATTCCTGTCTTTTTCTTCAAATCCTAATTTGTCCTTGCATTTTATGAAGAATGCATTTGCTGTCTTTGTGAGGTTCTTGAGTGTTGTTGTGCATTCATAAGTGCCAAAGTAGATTGAGCTCTGGCCAAATGCGCTTGTCTTGCATACAAAGCTCTGCTCCATCTGCTCAAAGTCAGTGTCCCTCCTGCTGTACTTGCACTCTCCAGGCTCGTCAACATAAATGCTGAAGTCAATGCTCTCAGTGCCTGAAGACACATATCCCTCATTCTGCAGTGAAGTGAACTTGATTGTTGGAGGAGTTAAGTCAGGGCTGTCATCAATGACAAACTTGACAAAATAATCCCTTTCATTCTTGTTATCGTTTGCATCCTTGCAGCGTATGAACATTGCATACTCTCCTTTATTTGCCGCTGTTACATTTTTCTGCGCAAGCTCTGCAGGCAGCGTGAATGTTGATGACTGGTTGTATAATAATAATGTAGAGCCGAACTGGCCAGGCATGTTGTCAAACTTTGTATTTGGCACAACATCATACTTGCATGTTGCAGGTTCGTCAGTTGTAATGCCGACAGTGATTGGTTTGAACGGAGGTATATTTTCTTTAATCCTGTATCCAGGGTTGCCCTGCTCAGTGACTTCCTCAAGCTCATACGGTGGGGTAAGGATTGTTGTCCACGGCCTTATGATTGGCGAGTTTACATCATTAACATCCATTGCAACGCACTTCTCGTCAGAAGTGCCTGCATTAACAAGAGTGCATGCAGCTCCCAATGACTTGCATTTGTATTCAGAGCATGGCTTCATCTCCTCATTGCAGCTCTCGCAGTCCTCGCCTCCTGCAGGCTGCTCCCACGGCATGCATGATATTGTGTATGTCTTGTCCACAGTGTCTGTTGCAAATATATCTACAAACTGTAAAATAGTGCGCATCCACATGTAGGTTTGGAATACAGTCATAAATGTCCCGAATCCGCTTGTCTGCTGCTGCACAACTCCATCTTCAACAAGGCCTTGTTGTGCTGCTCTTTCTGCTATATTCTCTGCCCTTGCTTCTGCCCCTCTTTGTATCAATTCGTCTCTTGATGCATCTACTGCTGCTTCTTGTCCGATAAGATTTGCCGCATATTCCCGAGAACCATCAATAGTTGGTTGCGTAATCATTTCTTGAACAACACTTTCTTCAAATCCGCTCTCAGTAAGCTGGGCGCTTATTTCTTTCAAACTATTACCAGCGGTGTCTCTTAAAAATTCTTCTGCAGCTGCGTCTGCAACAGCACTGCTTCCTTCCCCCAATAATTGTTCTGCCACTTGTTCAGAAGCGCCGTCAACAATGGCATCTGTTAATGCTTCTTCTGACAATTCTTTGCCTACTTCAACTGCAAATCCTTCTGGCACTCCGCTTATGCCTGCGGCAGCAAGCTCTTCAGCCCCTAATGATTGCGCAAAGAATAACCCGGCATCTTTTGTAAACAGGCTTCCAATGCCTGAGAAAGGCAGCAAGCCAAGGCCAAATCCTTCTCCTGTCCAGCCAGCCATGCCTGAGGATAATAACCCTGAGCCAATCATTGTAATGCCTGTGAACAGAATTACATCCCCTGCCTGCTCCATGCTCCAAAAGCTTGTTTCCTCATTTGACATTCTTATTGTAAGCTTGTCCCAATCCTCAATATCATTATTGCTTAATTTCATCCTTCTGCCGTCAATGCTAAAGTCCCTTTCATCAACAAGCGAATTCATGTATCCGTCTTTTGTCAGTGTTCCGCGGATATTATAATAGGCACCGCAGTCTCCGACTGCCTTGCAGATATTGTTTCCTGCAACAACCCAATCTTTTTTAGTGCACTGCGGGTTAACAACAGCTGTCCATCCTCTTTCTGCGCCTCCGCTGCTTGGATCAATTAAAAATATCCATCTGATTGCATGGCCAAATCCTCCAAGCCTTGCCAATCCAGGCAATGACCACTTTACATTGCATTCGCTGCTTGCCTGGACGCACTTTTGCTCAGCAGGCGTTGTTGGCGTTGAAGAATCTTCGCTGTCATCTGACTTTGGCTTGTCGCCCCAGAACTTTAATCCCGGAGGAACCTGGGGAACGCATGTGCCGTCAACTCCTCTTTCACCGCCTTGAATCACAGATGGAAGCCAGTAGCAGTCCTTTGTAACTTCATTCTCACAGCATTTCTTTCTTTTTTCAATAATAGTCGGAGTCAATCCTGTTTTTTCTTCCTCATCGCTCAAATACTGGTTGCACGCAAAGCAGTTCTCATCCCTGTTGTCCCTGCATGCTGCTTCTATATAATCTTCATCACCAAAAAGCCCCTGCAGCGCTTCAACGTTTCTTAAAACTTCCTCGCCCATGACGCCCTGCACGCAGATTTCCTCCCTGAAATCCTTGCATCCCTCAACCATTTCCTCGCCGTTCATGCAAAGATGCCTGTAGTGCCTTGAGCCAACCAAATCACGCGCAAGCCCTGGCATTGAATCATAAACACACCATGATTCGCCGTTCATCTTTGACTTGCCGTCTGCGTTTGGGGAAACCTCATCATCATAAGTTGTCTTGCAGCCAAGCCCAATGCAGATTGAATTTCCAACCTCCATCTTTTTCTCCTTGTCCTCGCCGCAGACATTGCCTGAGGTATAATCGCAGTTGCCGCAGTTAACATCATCAGCAGAGCCTGTGCAGCTTTCTGACTCTTTCATCACATATCCGTTATTGTAAGAAACTCTCCTGTCAGAACTGTAAATATTCTCGCGGTTTCCGCATGTATCAAACCAGTAAATATCCTCGCCAACGCATCCTGTTGTCTGCTGCTTTCCGCAGCCGCAGTTAAGCTGGTCATTGCTGCACAGCATGTCCTTGTAGAATCCTGAAGCAGCCCTTCTTGCAGATGTTGCATTGCCTGATATTGTATCTTCAGCAACCTCGCAGTTTGCCCTTGTTGTGAAACCGCACCCGTCTGCCTGGACACAGCATCCCTGCTCCTGGCTTTTTGCAGATGCAACGCATTCCCTTTCTGTATTAACATCCTTGTTGAAAACCATGGCAACTTCCGGGTATAATGAGGCTGTCTGCTTGCACTTGACTTCTGTTACGAAAAAAGCCTGGTCTCCAAGCATGCAGCAGCCTTTTGCGCACTGGTCAATTGAGCACATTGCATCAGCATTCCATGTTGCGCCTTCTGCAGTGCACGCAGCCCTTGGGGTATTTCTGAAGCACCTTCCCTCGTCAGAGCTGTAGCAGCACCCTATTTTGCAATAGCTTGTCTGCTCGCATGCAGTTGGCGTGAATTTCTTGCCTTCCTCAACATTCTCTTCAGAAGTATAAACACACCATTCGCCTGTTCTTGTTTTTTCAGCGCAGCCATTCATGGCATAAGCATAGCTAGCGCAAATAAGAATTGCTATTAATAGTGTTATTGCTTTTCTCATGTTGTCTTTCCTTTAGCCTGCATATCATGGCTAGCTCGGCTCGCCTTCAACAGCGAACTGGAAAACATAATCCTTTTCCCTTAACTTAAGCACGTATATCTTGTCAGGGTATGGCTTATTCAAATATATTGTATACCTGCTCATCTTTGAGAGCATGTATGTCAGCTGGTCAAACCTTCCCATGGTTGTTTCAGCGTCAAGTATGTCAAGCGCAACCTCGTATAATTCCCCGAGCGGGCTTCTGACTGTTGTTTCAAACACACCTTGTTTTTTTGTGACATCGCCTTTCTTTGATTTTAACTGCACGTCGTGCTTTAATTCAATATTAACCTGCTCAGGCAGGATTTCAACATTAACATCCATTGTATCGCCTCTCTGCAAGGTAAATGTTTTTATCAATCCCATCTCAGCAGCTCCTTCAATGTCAAGGCATGTTCCAAGCGCTTCCTTGATTGCCTCTGAAAGCTGCTCCTGCATTTTTTCTTTTGTCAAAAACCTGTTTGTGCATGTTTCTTTTTCAGCCTGGTTATAGCAGAGATAGCTTATCGGATAATCATCCCATCTCCTGTAGCTGTTTTCAGGCGTTACAAGATACCCGCCCTGCAATCCGATTCTTTTAATCGGCTCGTCAGATGCTTCTGCAAGGCAGTCCCTCACATGCTTGTTAATATTCTGCATTGTTGCGTCAAGGTTCTCCACGCTTGCTGTTTTTGGTATTACCTGGTCCTTGAAAGCAAACAATAGAACGATAAGAGCGACAACTATGATGCCCAGTATGACAAACATAGTAACCTGCCCTCTTTTATTATTGCTCATAACATCAATATGTATTATATATAGGTATATAAAGATTTCTCATGTTTTTTGGTTGGCAGTTTGTAGTTATTGGTCATTGATTTGCAGTTAACGATTATCCGACGGCATTTTTAGGAATAGATTGTGCAGTAATAATATTTGGCTCTTTCTGCACAACACGTTGCAAAGCAGTTCTGAAATCCCTGCATATCTTGCTGTCGTGTTAATGCATTAACAAAGGATAACTATTTAATATTCTTCTGTTAATAGATTAACAATGGCAAAAACAATCAAAGTGGCTTCATTAAAAGCGCTTAAGCAGATGGCAAAGGCAGAAGGGAAAAGGATTGGCGGAGAAGCTCTTGAAAAAGCTTCCTCTTTGCTTGAGGAGCAGGCAAGGCTGCTTATGAAAAAAGCCGCGAGCAACGCAATGTGCATGGGCCGGGTTACAATCAAGGAAGAGGATTTTGAGGAGTAGGTATTAGCCTGTAGCTATTAGCCACTGCCCGCTCGCTAACCAAAGAATCTCCTTAATGATGTTAGCTGTTTCCTAATGCGGCTTATGGGCGGCTGCCTCAGCTCATATTTTGGCATGTACACTTCACACCCTTCGCGGTACCTTCTGTAATGAGGTATTTTAGAAGCAAATAGCTTTCGTATCAAATATTGCTACATCTCTAATTCTTTCTAAGCAGAATGTTCTTTTTTGTTTTCTGAGATAGCAATATGCTTCTATTTTTGTTGTATTATCGTA
>JAHJRD010000008.1 GCA_018830945.1 Nanobdellota archaeon
TACGATAATACAACAAAAATAGAAGCATATTGCTATCTCAGAAAACAAAAAAGAACATTCTGCTTAGAAAGAATTAGAGATGTAGCAATATTTGATACGAAAGCTATTTGCTTCTAAAATACCTCATTACAGAAGGTACCGAAGAAAGAGCCGCAAGCTTTATAAACCCCTTTTTTACAATAGAGTAGAGAGTTTTAAGGGTATTCAATACTAACGGAGGAATTTAAAAATGGGAAACCAAAATCAACCAATATATATCCTGCCTGAATCAACAACAAGGACATTAGGCAGGGACGCGCAGAGAAACAACATAATGGCTGCAAAATTAGTTGCAGAAACAGTAAGGACAACATTAGGGCCAAAAGGAATGGACAAGATGATTGTCGACAGCTTGGGAGACATAACAGTCACAAACGACGGCGTTACAATCCTTAATGAAATGCAGATAGAGCATCCCACTGCAAGGATGTTAGTGGAAGTCGCAAAAACACAAGAGGAACAAGTAGGCGACGGCACAACAACAGCAGTTATCATAGCAGGCGAATTATTGAAAAACGCTGAAAGGCTATTGGACCAGGAAATTCATCCTACAATGATTGTAAAAGGATACAGGCAGGCTGCTGAGGAAGCGCAGAAAACACTAAATGCGATTGCAGAGCCATTGACAAAGAAAGACACTGAGCTCCTTAAAAATATTGTAATAACAGCAATGACAGGCAAGGGAGCAGAGTCCTCAAAGGAAAAGCTTGCAGAGCTTATTGTGAAAGCAGTCACAGATGTGGCAGAAGGAAACACTGTTGACGCCAGCGACATCAAGATAGAAAAGAAAGTGGGCGGAGGCATAATTGACTCTGAGCTAATACAGGGATTGGTTCTTGACAAGGAAAAAGTGCACTCTGCAATGCCGAACCAGGTAAGAAATGCAAAAATCCTTTTATTGGATTCTGCAATTGAAGTGAAAAACACTGAGATTGACGCAAAAATCCAAATCACAGACCCTTCGCAATTGGCAGGGTTTGTTGAGCAGGAAGAGAAAATCCTGAAAGACATGGCTGACAAGATAGTGAAGTCAGGCGCGAATGTTGTTTTCTGCCAAAAAGGCATTGATGATGTTGCGCAGTACTATCTTTCAAAGGCAGGAGTTTATGCCGCAAGAAGGGTTAAGAAATCAGACATGGAAATGCTTGCAAGGGCAACAGGCGCTTCAATCGTCACAAAGCTGACAGAACTTATAAACAAGGAGCTTGGATTTGCAGGGCTTGTTGAGGAAGTAAAGTACGGAGATGAAGACCTGACATTTATCCGTGAATGCAAGAACCCTAAGGCAGTCACATTATTGATAAGAGGCGGAACACAGCATGTTGTTGACGAGGTTGAACGGGCTGTGAAGGATGCTGTCGGAGATTTAATAGCTTCATTATCAGTTGGCAAGGTTGTGGCAGGCGCAGGCTCGCCTGAGATGGAAGTTGCAAAGGAATTAAGGAAGTATGCAACAACATTATCAGGCAGGGAGCAGCTTGCTGTGCAGGCATTTGCAGATGCAATGGAGATTGTGCCGCGCACCCTGGCTGAGAATGCAGGGCTTGATCCGATTGACATGCTTACTGAATTAAAAGCAGAGCATGACAAGGGCAACAAGTGGGCTGGCCTGGATGTCTTTAAAGGAAAGGTAATGGATGCGTGGAAAGCAGGCGTTATAGAGCCTTTGAAAATCAAGACACAGGCTGTGAAGTCTGCCTCAGAAGTTGCCGAGTTAATACTAAGGATAGACGATGTCATTGCAGGCGGCTCAAAAGGCGGCGGAATGCCTCCTGGCATGCCTGGAATGGGCGGAATGCCGCCTGGGTATTAACGCAAGCTGCAGACAGCTTGAGCATCAGTGCGGGCACCTCACTTCGTTCGTGCCCACAGACGGCTTTTTTATTTTTATAATTCCTTGTAACTTATATTTTCTATATTATTTGCTTTAAGAAAATCCTGCAATTTTATTATGCCGTTATAATCCTCTTCTCTCTCTTTATTTATTCTCGAAGGGGAATCAGGATCATATTGGCCGGGATGCGTTATCAGCTCACAGCTGCTGCCGTCTTTTACAGAGCGCAAAAAATTAACTGCCTCTTCTAATTTAAACACCCATCCTGAAAAAGAGAAGGCAGGATAATCCGTCTGCTTTGTATTTGCCTTAATTCCATGATTCCTCACAGGCAGATTATATTTCTCTGCAAGGCTATTTGCCTCTTCAACAACCTCTTTTGAATGCACAAGCTTATGAACGTCAATATGGCTGGGCTGAAACCCGAAGATTGAGACAAAAGACCGGTATTGGGACTCCATCTGCGGCCTTAACGGCTTTTCAATGTCAATGTCAAGATGCAGGCCCACGCTAATCCCTCTGCTGTTTAACTTAATCAAATGCTCGAGCTGCGCATCCTGCTCTTTTGTTATTCTATTAACCATTACACTGGTGGACTTTATGAAGCCTTTATCAAGAAGGTCCAGTATCTTTTCATTAAACAGCCTGCTTAACCTAAAATCATCGCCGTTTATTATGAGCCTTATCATAGGTTTTAGTACACGGCTTATATTTATAATGCTTCTTATTTACTTTTTTTAAGGTGCTAATAACTTAGGGTGCAACAACATCAACAGCAGGCGCAACATCATTTGTCCCTGGCGAGCCAGGGTCAGGAGCGACTTCTACACCTGGATTGTCAATTACATTCGTAATCACTTGTGGAGGAACCACCAAGTCAGGGTTAATCCTAGTCAAGTCAGGCACAGGAAGAGGCTCTTCAGTGCGGACGCCGCCTGTTTTTACTTCCGGCTTTAAGCCGCCATCTCCGCCTGCAACACCTGTTCTTACTTCAGGTGATAAGCCGCCAGAACCGCCAGCTCCGCCTGCAACATCTTGCCTTCTTTGAGCATTAATTTGTGACATAATCAGGCCGCAGGATTCCTTGTCATACACACCCTGGCTTGCGCATTCCTCGGGAACGCCCTCAGTTATTATATCATCCTCTATGTCTATTGCCGAACCCAATGCAAGGCAGAAATCATTATCCACAACTTCGCCCGCTATATCATCCGGAGACACGCAAACTTCTTCAGGGTCCCATTTATATTTTATTCCCCCATTTATTCTTTTCTTGCAACAAATTTCCCCGCTGCTGGGCTTCATATTTATATTTTTAATTCTATTGCTAATTTGATTCATTACTTTTTTTATTTCCCTGGCTTTGCCTTGTACCTGCATTTGCCCATCATCTACTTTCAAACCATCCCCGTCAATTGTCCACTCACCTTCGTCAATTGTCCACTCACCTTCGTCAATTGTCCATTCGCCTTCATCAATCGTATTCTGCATGGATTGATTTTCAAATTGCCCTAAAATGCCATCTATATCTTTTTCAGCAAGGTAATTCACCAAACCTTCTTCATTCCTGACAACTGTAATTTTACCGCATTTTTCCTCTAAGAAATTATTATCTTCATCAAAACACTGGGGGATTGATTCCTGCATTGTCGGCTCCTTGTTTTCAGGCCTTCTGCCGATATAATGCCCATATTCATCCCAATCCGCATTTGTCTCTTTTAAATGATCGTACTGCCTGCATTCAGGCTTAGTATTCTCATCCCAGCACTCCTCAGGAACCCCATCTGAAGGCTCGATATCATATTCCACCATGTAAGATTTGTCCTTGAACAGATTCATTAAAAAGGAAGGGACAAAGCTTTCTGCAAAACTGTCCCCTTGCCTGGGCTCCATGGCTTTTAATTCACTGCAGGATGATTCATCTGCCTTGTACTCGCATTTAAGGGCAAGAGCAACCATTTCCTCGCATTTTGCCTTTTGTGCAGCATCAGTATTAGCTTCGCAATTGCATGTTCCAGGGTCATCTATGCAGCTCCTGATTTCCAGCATTAATTTGACAAATAATTTTATTTGAATATCTTTTAATTCTTTTAATTCTTCTTCAAGCCCAGGAATGGCAGTATCAGGATTGCATTCCTCTTCATTTAGCATTAAAACAAAATCCTCATTTGCAAGCTCTTTGCAATACTCCAATGTCTTTTCAATAAGCACTGCCGTCAGCATTGTTTTTTCCTCTTCAAGCAGGTAATCATCGAAAATTTCAGAATCAGATGCTTCAATCTTATCCATAATTTCTTCTGAGCTTGACTTTATTTCCCCTGCTGTTGCAAGAGACACCTTTTCCTGCACAATCACAAGCTTTTTTTCAGCGTTTTCAATGTTTTTCAATGCCTTTTCCTCATTGCCCAGGTTTTCAATGGCTGAATCAATTTCCTTTTCCCTTATATCAAGAGCCAAGTTAACCTTGGAGTCCCCACCTGAGAAAACAAGCTTTGCATTGTCTGAAAACCTTTCAATCCCGGAATATGTTTCTGCATGGACAAAAGGCGCGGCTAAAAGCGCTATTATAGCGATTGCGAATATCATGCTCTTTTTCATAATAATTCCTAATGAAAGAAACTATAAAAAGCTATTGCCAATCCTTTTCAAAGAAGCCCTTAAACTTTTCCCTTTCAATGAAATAAACATATGTGCCGCTTATGTCCTCCGGAAATCTGTCATGCAAAAGCAAATCTGTCTCAAGCTCTGATGATAAAGGCTCTTCATAATGGCCTGAGCAGCCCTGCGAGCCGCAGCACTTGCCTGAAGCAACAATGAACATAACATCCCTGCCTGCTTTTGCTTCCAATGCAACATACGCAGGAATCCGCTGCTTTACTGTCTCCTGCCTTTCTGTTTCACCAGGAAGAAACACGTATAAGCAGCCGATAAAATCAACACTATCATACTCCTCGCGATGCGGCGTGTCCACCCTGTGACGCCTCTCGCGCCATGAAGCATGAAAAACAGAATATCTTGTTAATCGTGTGCTTTGCTTGCCAACAATCGCATCCAACCCATTTACAAGCTCATAAAATCTTTGGCTGCTCATTAGAAGTGATGGAATAAGTTAAAGTTTAAATAGTTTTCCTTAATTCTTCGCATAGAAATCAATATATCCGTCTTCAAGAGTGCCAGGGAAGCAGTCATTGTATATTTCCCTTGCATCTCCCATTGTTTCGATAATAAACCCTAATCTGCGGTTATTAACAAAGCTTTCCCGAAAAACATAAGTCCTGATTTGCTTTTTAACAGCAGCATACAATTCTTCATCCATTGCGCTTATGCAGATAAAAAAAGAGCCAACTGAAGACGGATTTTCAGGCTCAACCAGCTCTGCAATGTTTGTAAATTCTTCAGAATTTGAAGCTTCAACAAGCCTCTCAAGGAGGTTCCTTAGATCGATGAGCAAATTGTCCATATCTACCCTTCTATAACAAAGAAAGCTTTATCTGTTTATATAGCTTGTGATGTATAGTAATACTTCAGTATCCTGAAGGGTTTTTAAGGATACTCTCCAAACCAGTTAATACATTTTCTTGTCTTCTCCTTAATGTTTGAATAACCGAAAGAAGTGTGGCAGTTATATTCGCTCCTTTCCTGCTTCGTGAGCCATTGCTTATTTTCCGTATGATTACCAATGCCCTCAACTCTCGTTCACTGATATTATTTGTTGGA
>JAHJRD010000062.1 GCA_018830945.1 Nanobdellota archaeon
AAATCCAAGCGCTGCTGGCAAATTTTTTCATGAAGCTTTGCAATCTTTAACCTGGATTTTTTCCTGTTGCTGCTCCTCGGCTTTTTCCGGGAGTGTTTTCTTTGGAAGAAAGCAAGCTTTTGCCCTGCTTTTCTCAGATAACAGGGATGCTCAATTGTATCCCCCTCGCTGGTGGCATAGAAGTTAGCAAGCCCAAGGCCAATGCCCTAACTGTGAACTATTCGAAAACCGCAGGTTTTCGGATACCGAAAACGCCAGAGGCGTTTTGGCACGGAAAATCTATTGATTTTCCCGTATCCAAAAATCCGAGAGATTTTTGAATAAGCCGGGATTTCTTGGCGATAACCTTTTAAAGCTTTCTTTGCAGGTTAAATGCTTATGGAGCCGGAAGAAAAGGCATTTGCTTCTCTTGAAAGGTTGCTTGGAAAACACAAGCCTGAATATTATGCAAAAGGCAAAAGATCAATTGTATATATATGCAGGTTCAAAGGAAAAAAATGCATTGCAAAAGTGCAAAGCAAGGCAAGCCAGGCTGTCAACAGGATTGAGAATGAGGCAAAATGGCTGAAGGTATTAAACAGGAAAGGCATCGGGCCAAAGTTGTATTCAGCAGGAACGGGCTATATGGTGTGCGAATTCATTAAAGGCAAGATAATTCTTGAATGGCTTTCTTCAGCAGAGAAGAAAGATACAAAGAAAATCCTGCTTGATGTGCTCTCGCAATGCAGGGAAATGGATAATATGCATATTACCAAAGAGGAAATGCACAAGCCTGTCAAGCATATAATAATTTCAAAAGGGAAACCAAGAATGATTGATTTTGAAAGGTGCAGGAAAACTGAAAAGCCGCAGAACGTCACTCAGTTTTGCCAGTTTCTTATGTCAGGAAGAGTTTATCTTTTATTAAAGAAAAAAGGCATTTTGTTTGAAAAAGAGATAATCATCCAATTATTGAAGGAATACAGGAAAGATAAAATGGTTTTTTCAGTGCTATTAAAAGCGCTATGCCTTTGCTGAGCAAACCCTGCACAGGTTCTTCTCTTTCACAAAGCAGTCCTCGCACGCAAGCGCACCGCACTTCATGCATGTAAACCTTCCAATCTTCAAGCCGCAAAGGCTGCATGCTTTGAGCAGTTCCATATTATAATACAAAACCTTTATGCTTATAACTTTAACCCTAGGGAAATATTTATTAACATGGCAGCCTGTTAAAATATGTCATGAATGGAGGATTTAAGATAATGGAGGCGGCAGCCGGATTTTTCGGCTCTGTGCTAATGCTTCTTGCGATAATTATGTTGTTCCTTGTGCTCATAACAGGCAGCATGGTTGATAATATAGATAAACTGGATGACAGCGCAGCAGCTTCAATGAAAAAATTTGTCAATGAAAATCGGGAAGAGATGAGGGCTTATGTGCTCAATGAAATGGAAACCAAAGGCATGGTGATGAACAAAGAGCAGATTGTTATGCTGTGCACCAACCCTGAAATGCTTGATGAAGCTGGCGAGCAGTGGGCTGCCCTTAGGGGTACGCTTTCAGAAACCTGCTCTGGAATTGAATCAGCAACAGAAGAGGAAGCAAAGGCCAAGTTCATAGACGCAATGCTGGACAGCAGCATAGAATCAATACTCAACCTTCCCCAGACAGATGAACTAAAAGCCACTGTTGCGGAGCAAGGAGCTGAAATTACAGATTCAAAATTTGTTGTTCTTGGCAGCGCGATAGGCATTTACCTTATAGGAGTATTATTTTCATTTGCAGGCGTTGGATTTATGTGGAAGAAAGGGCTGTACAAGGTATGCATCAAGACAGGCATAAGGCTTGCGTCAGTCGCGTTAATGCTTTTTGTTTTTAGCCTTGTAAGCAGCAGCATGGTTATTGACACAATGGGCTCTCTGGAATCTGCTGTTCCGCAGATGATGGTTGAAGATGCGCCACCAATACTGCTGAATCTCATCGCAAGTATAATTCTTGACTGGATAAAGCTTTCCACAAACCCTTATATCTTATATGCTCTTGCAGCAGCAGTGCCTTTTATTGTACTGGCCCTTATTCTTCGCGCAACAATTTTAAAACTGCACAAAAAGCCGGATGAAGAAAAGACAGTTGTTTAGAAAGCCTTAAAAACCCCTTCTTGTTCCTAAAACCCATGAAACAGCTGAGAATTGAAGTGCGAATGATTGTTGAGATAATGGGCGCTCCAAAGACACATATAGAGGAAACCATGAAAATGGTTGTTGAGAAGTTTGGAAACGAGCCAGGCATTAAAGTACTGAAAAACAAGACATTTGACTGCAAGGAGCTTGAAAACGGGCTGTTTTCAACATTCTCAGAGATAGAGTTTGAAACAAATGAATTGCAGAAACTATCAGACATCTGCTTTGAATACATGCCTTCATCTGTTGAAATTCTTGAACCTGCAGGAGCTGAAATGGACATGGCAGTGCTGTCAGACATGTTTAATGACATTCTTGCAAAGCTTCACCGCTATGACATGCTCGTTAAGAATTTTAATGCAGAGAACAGGATTTTAAAAGAAAAAATGGAAAAAATGAGAAAAGACAATCTTGAGCTTATGAAAAAATTGCAATAATTGATGTGAGATTCTGAGATAATTTTATGAAGTGCTTTGTGCAGCTAAGCAATGGCGCATGCTGCACAGTGAAGTCTGACGAACTACCGTCAGGCACGAGAACAGGATTTTAAAAGAAAAAATGGAAAAAATGAGAAAAGACAATCTTGAGCTTATGAAAAAATTGCAATAATTTCTAGTTTATTCAACCTCAATCCGCAGGATATTAAACCTGTCTGTGAATTGCGACAAATCAGGGATAAGCGCGCACGCCCCGGGGTTTTCAACAGCAGGGTCAAATATGTCAGGCGTGAATGCAAGCGACGGGCGCTTCCCAAGCCTTCTTGCCAGCTGCACACATTCAGATGTTTTAACCAGCCTTTCCCTCAGCCAATCATATATTTCATAGTTCTTTTTCACATTCTCCTGCTGCGCAATTGTCCACATCCTGAAGCTGTCTGTTGTCTGCATAAGGTCATCCATTATATACATCATGACTTCAACAGACATCAGCATCTGGGGAATCCCCATAGCGCCATAATTGATTTTTTCATCAGGCGTAATGAAAATTTTTCTTAGCGCCATATGGTATATTACTTCAGATTCATTGCGATTGAATCCTCCTGCCCTTGCCGCGTCAAATATCTCCTTCTTAAAAGAATCAGGATCAAGCTCGCAAGAGGGGCAGTTAGCAGGCGGCGAAGGGAAAGGGTCATATGAGCGCACTGTCTGCAATATTATGCTGTTAATTACTGCTTGTTTTTGCATAAGAGCAGTTTGCGCGCTTTCTGACAATATTGAAGGCTCATAATCCCTCGCAAGAATCACTTCCAAAGGCAGTATGTCATTCTGGAAATAAAAATCAGTAAGAAGCCACCAGTGCCTGAAACTCTGGTACTCAGGATAAACAGAGTCCATCAGCAAGTTCTGCATCTTCCCTGCAATTTCCGCGACTTTTGGAGCCATCTCAGCAAGAGCCTGCTCATTCAGATATATGTAACTGTCAAAGCGCGCCTCTATAAGATCATTTAGTGTTACATTTGAATCAAACCCAAAGTAAAGCCTTGCTTTTTCTCTCATATCCCTGCCATAACCGTGCGCCAAAAAAAGCAAAGGGTCATTCCTGTTTTCAATGCTCATTGTAAATGCCTGAAGCTCAGGGTCAATTGCAATAACAGAAGGTATGCCCTGCAGGATTATATTATTATGCACAAGCTCGTGCGCCATTATATATGGAGCTCCCCATATTGCATCGTGTTTTCTGGCTAATGGTGTATAAAGGATTGTATTGCTCTCAAGCTGCGTTATTGCAAGCGCTCCACTCTCAGCAGGCGCCATAAAAACTCTTGCGCCGTCGCGAAGGAAAACAGGGGATATATCATCAATCCTGCCGTAAATGTCATTGAATATAAGATTCCTTTCTTCAATCTGGTTATTTTGCAGTGCCTCAGAATCAGGCGCCCATTCTGTTATCAATGCATTTACCCTGTCTGGGAATGGCTCGTATAAATCAGACGCAAGTCCAACTCCTTCATCAAGCACATTCTGCATATCCTGTATCATCAGCCTGCCGTTCACAATTGCCCCATCAGGTAAATACCGCCATCTTCCATTGCCTAAATCAGTATAAAGAGGAAAAAGCACAGTAAGATTTGCGCCGTTCACGTCAACCACAGCTGTTGCGCAGCCGTTTATAACCATCGGCGGCAAATCAGCCTCATCATTAAGGTGGCTTTGAAGGCTCTGCCTTCCTGACTCAACCAGCCTTTCCAGAGGCGTCATCCTTGCAAGCTCTCTTTGAGAAGGCAGTGACTGCAGGTAATGCGGCCTTTCATCAGCCACTGTAATTTTTATAGAATCAAACTGAGAAGAATAATCATCATTAGCAGGCGCGGCATTCAAAGCAGCAGCCAAAGAAACAACTCCAATAGACAAAGCACTTATCATCAACATCCCTCCTTTTTAAGCCGCCGGTTGTCCAAAAAGTTGCTGCGGGTGAGATTCTGTGTTTGATGGCAGCCCGCATATGTAATAGAATCCCCGTATATATAATTATCGCACGAAAAAATAAAAATTACTTCTTTAGAATAATATTTATTTTATGAGGTGCGGTGAAACAGAATCCCATATAATTTTAGCTAATTCCTCTTCAGTATATCTTGTATTATCGTCTTTCAGGCAAGGGATAATCTTCCATCTCTTGTTTCTTGCCGCAATCATCCTGTATGTTTCCTGTGTGTCCAGCAAATGCTGGCTATCATTCTCATGCAAATCCTTTTTCTTCTCGCCCTTGTTCCTGCCGTCAATTGCCTTTAAGGTCCATTCAACAGGGAGATCCAGGTATAATACCATGTCTGACTCAGGTATTTCATTTTTTTCTATTTCCAAATCATAAAGCCATTGCAGCATTCTTTCCCTTTGCTCCCCCTTATATTTTCCAGCCTGGTGCGCATAGTTTGACTCAACATAGCGGTCTAAAATAATATTATTTCCCTCTCTTAGCCATTTTAATAACTGCTCTTTTGCCTCAACCCTGTCTAAAGCATAAAGCATTGAGGCATCTTTTGGGTCTATCTCATTTAAGCTCCCAAACTCTCCCTTGAGGTAAGCTTTGATTACTTTGCCCCAGAACTTATCATATTGGGGGAATGCCAGCGTTTTTACCTTGTAATTCTCCTTAATCGCTTTTTCCACCAAAAGCTTGGTTTGAGTGGCTTTTCCAGAGCCGTCAGAGCCTGTTATTGTTATTATTATGCCTCTCATCATGGTTGTTAAATTGATTAAATTTATATAGATTTATGTTCTCAAAAATAGACATGGAAGATACAATAACAAAGGAAAAGCTGGATAAATACTTTAAGATTAGTAAGGAAGCGTTTGAAAAAGCTAAAAAAACAGGCATTGCTAAGAAGGCCGCTGGTTTTCAAGACGCCCGCGATGATTTCTTGGACATGATTTCACGCTATATATCAGACGCTTCGCATTTTGAAAGCAAGAAAGATTATGTCAATGCGTTTGCAGCATTGAATTATGCTCATGGTTGGTTAGATGCTGGCGCCCGTCTGGGCTTGTGGGATGTTAAAGATTCCAGATTGTTTACTGTTGATGGCTAGAATCACTTGGCAGATATCTTCTTCCTGTCCATACATCTTGGGTCATAAGCCTTGTGTAAACAGTAAGAACACCATTATCATCCCTGCAGTAAATTGTCTCTATATTATTCTCATACATTACTTTTTCCAGATTAATACATTCAGCAGGTATCTGCACATCAACTACCTTGCCAAAGTTAGGGTCTGGCTCCATAGGAATAAAAGGAGCCTCTTTTTCTTCTCCGCATCCAATTGCAGATGCAGCGATTATTGCCAGAAGTGTTATTTTCATGCTGGTAGGGTTATGGCGTGCTTATATTTAAAGTCAGCCTTTTTTAGTGCCTTGCTTGCCACTCCTCTATCTGTGTGTCAATGTCAAATTCCGCATCAAAAAAATTCCTAGTGTCTGCAAATGCCTCATCTATCCTTAAAATATATTCCTCGCCAAAAGCGCTCCTTAAGGCGCTTCTAACATAGTAGTTAGGGCTGCCATTGATAACATTAGTGAAAATCCTATCAAAAGTGCCGTCGCACCCATCATCATAGACAAAAACCCATTTCAGGCCAATCAGATCATATACCCTTTCAAGCTGGCATACCTTATCTTCCTCAACCCTCAGCCATTCCATTGTGTCCTCATCATAGATAGAAGTAACGTGCATCTTTGCATAGCCTAAGGTAAGCCTATCCCTGCTGTCGCTTATGACATATTTTACGTATTCCTGCTGTTCTGCCTCTGCTGTCTCGCTCTGTTCAGGAATGATTAACGAGGGTATCAATGTAGCAGGGTTTAATACCTGGTGTCCTACCTCTGCTGCCTCATTCTGCTCATAATAAGGTGCGCTTCTTGCGCATCCTGCCATGCCTGCCGCCGCAACAATCACTGCCAATGTTTTGTTCATTTTATCTCCTCCTTTTTTAAGGCGTATTAATGCCTTGCTTGCCACTCCTCTATCTGTGTGTCAATGTCAAAATCCCTGTCAATGACATTCCTCTCATACGCAAAGATAATGTCAAGCGCAAAAGCATTATCTTCAGTCAGGTCATTTCTTTCAACGTAACGATAACCGAATTGGGGACACCAAACTTCCGCCCTGTCAACAGTGCCGTTACAGCCATCGTCAGTGAGGGAAAAAGAATAGCGATGATATTCCCTTTGCACATTCTCGAGATTGCATGAATCATTCACATCAAGCCTTTTCCATTCAATTTCATCCCTCCCATGAAATAAGTTAGGCAGCTTTTCATAGCCAAGCTTAAGCATATCCCTGGTGCTTTCAACATACTTTACCACCTCATGCCGTTCTATACCCAAATCCACTATTTCGCTCTGATAGTGATATGATTTTGCGCATCCTGCCATGCCTGCCGCCGCAACAATTACTGCCAGTGTCTTGTTCATTTTTATCAGCTCCTTTGTTTTTAAAAAAGCATTAACGCTCTGCAGGAAGAATAGATTGGAAGTATATAAATCTTATCCCTTTCTCCTGAACATCTTCTCTATCTCGTCTTTTGAGAACTGGATAAATATAGGCCTGCCGTGAGGGCATGTCCACGGCAAAACGCATTTGTCCAATTCTTTCAGCATTGCAATGAACTCTGGTATTGAGCACCTGTCCCCTCCTTTGATTGAAGCCCTGCAAGCCATCCTTGTTATTATGGATTCTTTAAGCCTGTCAACAGCATGCAGCTTGCCTTCAGATGCCTGCTCAAGAACCTCAAAGAAAAGCTCTTTGGGCTGCACATTGCCGAAAACAGAAGGCACTGCGCGCAATGTGTATGTGCCAAGCCCAAACTCCTCAACCTCAAACCCCAATTGCGCAAGCATTGCCTTGTTTGGGTTAAGAACGCTTACCTGCGCAGGCGCTAATTCAATCAATTCCGGCTTTAATAAAGATTGCTTTGCAACATTTCCCTGCAGCATCTGCAGCATAAACTTCTCATAATAGGCTCTTTCCTGCACAACATGCTGGTCAATTAATATGAACCCATCATCTGCTTCTGCCAAGAAATATGTTTTTGCAATCTGCCCTAAGAGTTTCATTGCAGGCAGCTTTGTTAATGCAAGAGTTTCATTCTTTTCATTTGCATTCATTAAAGTGTCCTGCGATTCATTGCTTGAAATATTTGAAAAAGATTGAAGCGATTGAATTGCAGGGGCCTTTTGCACTGAGTCCACTTTAGGCGCAAACCTTGACATAGGCATATTCTCTTCCTTAACGCTAAAATCAGTTATCAGTGAATTATCACGCAAAACATCCCTTACTGCATTAAACACAGCCTCATACACCTTAATCGGATGGCTGAACTTTATCCTGTCTTTTGAAGGATGCACATTAACATCAACAAGAGAGGGATTCAGGTTAATGCTCAATAATGCAACAGGATGCTTGTTGACAAATAATAATGAATGATAAGCATCATACAATGCCTGGGTTATTGTCTCGTCCTTCACATATCTCCCATTGACATAAAAGCTCTGGTAGCTTCTCTCGCTTTTCAATAATGACGGCTTTGAGACATATCCTGAGATTTCAGCAAAAGCATCCTTGAAATTTATCTCCATCATCTGCTTTGCAGAATCCTTGCCGTAAACAGAGACAATTGTATTCAGCTTGGCATCTGTTTTTGCAGTGCTCAGAAGCATGTGCCCGTTATGCGAAAGCCGGAATGCAATATTGCTGTAAAGCAGGGCATACCTTGTGACAATATCAGCTATTGCTTTTAATTCAGCAGAATCCTGCTTAAGAAACTTTAATCGTGCAGGCGTATTGAAGAAAAGATTGTGAACTTCAACTGTCGTGCCTTTTGCAGCTCCTGCTGCCTGCTCTTTGATTTTCATGCCGCCTTCAACCTCAAGCAAAAAACCCTCGTCAGAATCAGGAACCCTTGTTATTATCGCTGTCCTTGAGACAGCTGCGATTGACGCCAATGCCTCGCCCCTGAAACCCAGGGTTGCAATTGAAAACAAGTCATCTGCATTATTTATCTTGCTTGTCGCGTGCCTTTGGATTGATAGCATTGCATCCTCTTTTTTCATTCCAATGCCGTTATCACTCACGCGGATAAGGTCTTTCCCGTAATTTTTTAATTCAATCTCAATAAAGTCAGATTTTGCGTCTATTGCATTCTCAAGAAGCTCTTTCACGACAGAAGCAGGCTTTTCAACAACTTCTCCAGCAGCTATCTTGTTGATTACGTCTTCCGGCAGTATTGTTATTGTCATCCTCTCTTCGTGTGTAAGAATAAAATGGTTGCTATTAAACTTTTCGGATAGTTTGGAGGATTTCCAGAGGTTTATAAGCATTTAATGCGGTTTCTGAAAATCTTCCGCTCTTCCTGAAAAAACGCGCCTTTTTTTCGGGGAATCCTTTTAAAGGGCCGAAATATGGAAGTTTGACGATGGAAGAATTGGATAACAAAGGGTTTTATGTTGATTCGTGTATTTATATTAATTTATGGCGTAAAGAAGAAGGGAAAGACAAAAAGAGGCTTTGGGAAATAGCAGAGCAATTTTTTAGCAGGCATGAGCAGGACAGGATTTACTATTCCGGATTTATACTTAAAGAGCTTCAGTTTGTTCTAAAAGCAGATGAATTCAAGAAATGCAGGCTGGCAATTATTGCGCGGCTAAATTTCAGGCGGCTTTTTCTTTCAAACAGTGAAATGGCAAATGCAAGAAAGATAGAATCAGAAATTAATTACGAGATAAGCTTTTATGATATTATTCATATGCTTCTGGCAAAGCAAGCAAATGCAATACTCATTACAAGAGACAGGAAGCTGATTAAGATAGCTGCAAGATACTTTGTTAATGCTAAACTGCCTGAAGAGGCATTATAAATTATTTATCTCATCTAAGTCTATCTTCTGCTTTGACAGCTCTCTCCTGGCTTTTCTTATGATGCTGACAGAACTGCCCCCTTTAAGCTTTATTGTCCCTACTTCCTTTGCCCAGACAAAGCGCCTTACAGCGTCCCTTATCACATCAGAGCGGTTTGCATAAGCGCCTGCATCAACAAGATTATCTACCATTTCAATAAGCCCATGGCTCATCCTTAGCTGAATTGTATCCATTACCATCGTAATTGAATAGTACTGTGCTGATATATATAGTTTTCGGATAATTTTAAAGATTGGCAACTGTGTCAAGTGGTTAATCTTATAGCTTGCATTTAATGAGGTATGCCGCAGAGGGGAAAGCGGAAACTTTTATTGAACACTGAAAAAGCGAATTGTAATGCCGGAAATGTATACAACCACTTGACAAATACATGCGCAGGGCAGGCTTTTAAGGCTGAAATGGCTGTGAAAGTGTGTATGAACAAAAAAGAAAGTAAATTGATAAGCGAAATTTATTTGGACTGCCTTTTGTTGAAAAAAAGAAAAGAGATTACTGAGTTTGGAGAGGGGCAATTAAAGATTTGTGAGATGCTGCTCGGAGTAAGCAGATGAATCAGACAGAACTTAATTTGCTCATAGCAGAGGGAGAAGGTCTTGCCGTTGAATTCAAAGAGAGGTATAGCCCAAAAATAGATGAAGATATTGTTGCGTTCTCAAATTCAAGGGGCGGAACATTACTTCTTGGCGTGAGGGATGACAAGGCAATAATTGGCGAGAAGCTTACAGGCGGGCTTAAGGCGTATGAAGGAGGCGATGAGAGATGCAGGACTGAAAGAGCCGGGATTTGACACGGAAAGCTTCTTTACGGTAGTGTTTTACAAGCCGGAGAATGCCATCAAAAAAACCAGGGAGAAAACTAGGGAGAAGATTATATCTGCCATCAGAGAGGATCCGATTATTACTACAGAAAAGCTTGCTAAGATATGTTCTTTAACAATAAAGGGTATAGAATGGCAAATATCAAAGCTAAAACAAGAGGGAATTCTGAAAAGAGTAGGCCCTGACAAGGGCGGGCATTGGGAAGCAAGGGAGGGGTAAAATGGAAAGTATGAGAATTTTTAGGATATACTATGATTGGTACGAAGACGACCATGAAGAAACGCTTTTGGGCAAGGAAGTTACGGAAAAAGAGTTTGAAAGCGATATGGCAGAAGCAATTAATTTTGCAATAAGCCTTACCGGAAAAGAGGCAGAGAGGGGAGATTATCTGGGGAAGGGCTATAGTGTAGAGTGCCTGCCGGAATATTATGAGCAAGTTTTGTGGTTTTTAACAAAAAAGAAAGGATATATCCAGTGCAATTTCAATATGGAAGTGCAATATAGAATTGAAAATGATGACAGCAAGAAGATAATAGCAAGAAAAAGAATGGAAACACTGGAATTGAAAGAGCTAGAGGAATGGAAAGAGATTGGGGGAAGAAGCTGAAAGCATGAGCTATTGGCAGATAATAGTGCAGGGCAGGGTATTGAAAGTAGGTATAAAAAATACCTAAAAAATAGAACCTCACCTCGAAAAGAATAAGCAAAATACCAAAAAACAGGTAAAATGCAGCTATTCAAGCCTTAACGGTTTTCCAAAGATTTTGCCCGCTATTTGAGAAGCACCTGCTGTTTCCTTGAAAACCTCAAAACGCGCAGTTATCTCCTTAATTAACTTTTGGGCTGTTTTCAAATCATCTTGCTCAATTTCATATTCAGAATCTTCTTTTTCAAAGGATAGCTTGTCATAGTAGGGGTCATAAGACAGGGTCCCGCCGCCAATATCAAGGCAAAGTGTTTCTGTATAGTCATCTTCCTCTTCCCCAAGGCCGGTGGCAAGAGCAACTCTCTTCATCAGCTTGTAAAGCTCTCGCCTTGCATCGAAAGCATCGCGGTATTGATGAGCAAGCTTTCCTTCTTCAATTTGTTTTGGCATAAGCGTTCCATGTGTGAGAAAGCAGTTGAGGGTTATAAGGGTTGCTAATAAAAGGCGTTTAAAATGATCACCTAAGGACAAAGAGAAGAAAAGAGCTTACCGAGCCATGAGGAGGGTATATGTACAAGATGCTGATAAAGTTAGCAGAATAAATAATTAAAATTTACTCCATTTTTATGTCCCCTTGTTTAAATCCTTTTTTTGCTATATCCCTGCCTTTCATCGGAGTTATAGACTCAATACCAAGATAACTCTGTATTATGATACCAGCCCTTATAGCTGCATCAAAATCCATATATCCTCTTCTGTAGTATATCTTCTGTTTAGTATCGGCTAAATACCAATAGTCTTTGTCTAATGATTCTTGTTTTTGTTCTTTCATTTTTCATCACCTTTAATACTCTTTCATGCCCACTTTCAGCTCTTTTGCCAATAGTATTTCAACTGTCATAGATGCCATATGCTCCTTATGGCAAGGGACGTTTCTGCTATTGCCCGGCTCTTCCAAGTCGCTGTGTGAAACATCAAACTTTGTTATGTTCTTCTCTTTAATGCCGCGTTTTTGCGCCAAATACCATTCAACCAGCTCATGCATAAGCGTAAGGAATTCATAATCTGCCTTATTCATCTTGGAGATTTTAAACTTCCACGCTTTTCCTTCCTTGTAATAGTCGCCCAAAATGCCATAGCACTAGATTTTATGCGATATTACCTCTGCTTGTATTCTGGGAAGGTGTTTCATTTTTTGCTTACGCTATCTTGGATTCTCCTTTTTGAATAATCTTGAAGATATTCCGATTATTACTTAAGTTCCCTATAAGACCCGCTACAACCTGCTTCTCCTTTTGGGCTGCTTTGGCAAGAGCCAGAGGGTTTACAGCTACTGCAGAGGATTTTATCACATTTAGTGCAGATATAAGCTCTATCCGTTGTCCTGCCGCATGCAGCACATGTGTATTTACTCATGTATTTCACCTCCTTTTTGTCTGATTATGAAAAGATTACATCTCATACCATAAATGATCTCCCATGGTATTTGGGCATGGTTTACCTTCTCTTTTATCAGGTTTTGAATCGTCTTTAATGATTATTATTTTACCACAATGACGACAACACCATTTCTTTTCTGCCATAATTTTTACCTCCTTTTCTTCGTTTTAATATCACCCTTCTTTATTTAATGAATTTTGTTCTTTAAGGTTTCTTGGTTCTACCAATTTTTAGCATTTAACTTATCCATCAATACCTTAAATGCATACTCGTCGACAGTCAGAGTGGTTTGCCCTGCATTTTGTGCATACCTCTGCCAACCGTTTGATTTTAAGCTTGTAAATATTGTAATATAGGTAAAACGATATAAAAATTCCGTTCCTTCATTTTTTCTGGCTTCTTCACTACTTTTTATTTTTTGTATTACATACATAAATTCAAAACCCGGTTTATCAAATGAATTATGCTTTACAGGACCTACACAATCAATAATTTCACCAATTACCATTGATTTTTGTGTATCCCTATCTTTATTCTTAATAGATCTATGTTCCTCTGCTTTTTTTATTAATTTACCTTTTAATTCTTCATATTCCTTTTTGTGATATTGAAGGTAATGATTTATGAATTCCATCCTATTAAAATTCCCTTTCTTGCAATAAGAGCATTGCCCTCTTCTCTCTTTTAATTCTATTTCCCGTAAAGCCATTTCTCCCTCTTTTTCACCACTTTCCACTTTCTTCATAGCCATTCTCTACCTTTCACGCGCCCGTCCACCAGTGCTTTCCTTTATTATGCCCAAGGCACTTTCCGCCCATATTCTCGTCAGGAGATCCCTTGTCCAAAGTAATTGATATCCCGCAGCGGAGGCATTTGAATTTGCGTTTAGCTTTTTTTCTTATCATTTTATTCTTCATTTGCCCCGAGATTTTGTTTTTAGTTTTTTGTGTAATTTATATGCCCAACGTATCAAAAGAAAAGATACCCCTATCATAAATAAGGATGTAATCACAATAGTAAAATTTGATTCATTCATTGCGATAGAGACAATTGTACCTAATACAACCCCTAATGTCATCAAACTACTTATTACTGCAAAGATAGCAACAAATATCCAATCCCACTTATGGGTTGATTTGAAGGCTTTTTCTTTTTGTTCTGTTTTATATATTCTTCTTATTTTTTGCCAAATGTCTGAAGGAAATTTATGCCCGCAGACAGGACATCTCGTAGGAGTATAGGCATAAACAATTAGAGTTAATACTCGAGTTTAGCAATTAATCTGAGCACCTAAATAGGGTAGATGGGATTTCTCGTCGTCAAAACCGCTTTGTTAAGCATTCGTTTAAACGAAAAGTAGATACCAATATTAGCAAAATTCTTCAAGCCCAAGCACTT
>JAHJRD010000063.1 GCA_018830945.1 Nanobdellota archaeon
AAACAGTAAGAAAACTTAAAAAATTAAGAGAAAAAGAAAAGTGTCAAGGGGAAAGTCAAAAGATAAATGGTCTTGAACGGCATATTAGCGTCCTTGGCGCTAATTTTTTAAGTTGTAGCGTTTAGTTTATCAACACATTCCAGTGCCGCCTGTTAGAAACCTTTAAAAAGGAGCCGATACCTACAAAAAGAAGTTTATTTTGTTATATTCGAGAATGCAGGCATTCTCGGATATCCGAAAGCCGTAAGCTTTCGAATATTAGGAGGATTTAAAATGGAAACAGACAGACCGTTAGACGCGTTAAACGCAGCAAGGAACCAGAGGGTTCTTGTTGAGCTAAAGAACAAGCTTCAGATTGTGGGAAAGCTAAAAGCATTTGACATACACATAAACACTGTATTGAATGATGCTGAAGAGCATGATGAATCAGGCGGCTTGAAAAGAAAGCTCGGAACTGTGTTCATACGCGGCGACATGATAGTTTTGATATCGCCTGCTTAAGGAGTGAACTAAAGTGACTAAACTTTCCGAGAATAAGCAAAGGGAAGTTAGGAATGGAGTGAAACGAAATGACTAAAGGCTCAAGCTCAATGGGAAAGAAGTCCGGCAAGGACGTTCACATAAGATGCAGAAGGTGCGGAAGGGCTTCTTACCATAAAATAGACGGAATCTGCTCATCCTGCGGCTATGGAAAAACTGCAAAGCTGAGAAAGTATACATGGCAGAAGTTTGAGAAGCGCCCTAATAATAGAGGCGGAAAGTAAGCCGCCTTGTTTTTTTATATTTATTTTGCTTTACAAAGCTTTTTATACGACTTAAGCCACACTCTCCTTATCATTTGCAGGGGTACCAAAGCGGTCAAATGGGATGGGCTTAGGACCCATTGGCTTAGTGCCTTCGCAGGTTCGAATCCTGTCCCCTGCATAAGGATTTCCTTAAATCATGGGAGCTTGGTAGCATGGATGTTATTATTAAAAAATCCAAAATTGAAGGGGAAGGTGTTTTTGCAGCCCGGGATTTCAAGAAAGGAGAAATTGTGATTAAGTGGGACATCTCATACCAATTATCTTCAGAAGAGGCAGCAGCAATTCCTGAAAAAGAGAAAAAACACTTGGCGTATACAAATGGCAAAATTATTGTTCAACAGCCGCCTGCAAAATATGTGAACCATGCATGCAATCCGAATACTCAGGTTAAAAACTTTTGTGATGTCGCAATTAGAGATATTAAAAAAGGGGAAGAGATAACATCTGACTATTCAAGCGACTTAGAACCAGGCGAAACAATGAAATGCAATTGTGGAAGTAAAAACTGCAAAAGAATTATAACTGCTAAATAAGTTAATTAAACAGCCGCTCTAAACTCTCACCCCTGCATTTTTATTCGCATTTCATTGCCTTTAAAGTAAACACAACCCTTGCCCATGACATAAGCGCAAGAATTCCAAGCAAAGGCAGCGCTGCAATAATAGTTGAAGAAACACCGCTTCCAACCCAATTAAGGTAAAAGTTTATCATGCTGACCATCACAAGAAACCATAAAAATGCGTAAAGGGCAAAAGCAGGGGCCATTTTGTGCGGCTTTTTCAATACACACAATGCGCTTTTCACAATATCCTTATATTTTTGGTTAAGGGTAAATGCATAGCATGCCTGCAGAAGATAGCAGGAAAGCAATAAAAGAAAAGTCCAAACATAAAATCTCCAGTCTGTAAGCGCACTGAACATTGCCTGGTATACAATGTCAAATATCTCATTAAGCAAAAACAGCCCTGCAATGTAAAACGGAGCTGTAAACACAATAAAGCGAATATAATGGGTAAAAGACAAAAGCTTGTTCTTTGCAATAAGAGTATAATTAGGAGCCTGGAAAAGGCACCATAAGGCAAATATCACTAACGGCACAATAAAAAACGTGAAAAAAGACAATTGCTTTGCAATAGGGCTTAGGATTGAAAGTAATTCCTGCATCTGCCCCATTCCAGAAGCGCTGTTTTGCGCTATTGCAGCTTCAACAGCAGACACCTGCGCAGCATGTGTGCTTATCAATGCAAAATAAGCCTTGATTTTTGCGCGCGCATATATGAAAAAGAGAAAAGTGACTGCAAGGAAAAGCGTGTCAAGTATAAGGGATTTCCACCAATGTTTCCTATAAATGGTGTTTGCTTCAGAAAATATTGTTTTTTTCATTGCATTATCCTGTGCATCTGCTGTATGCCGCTGCAAATACCGCCGCACCCAGTGCATTCTGTCCTGTCGGGGTAAGGTGAAGCTTGTCAGAGGCTGCATATTCTGCCTTTAGCATGTCAGGCGCGCCTTCAAGAGCGCTGTAAGTATTTACTCTTACATCCACATCAACTGCTTCATTCATTATCCACCTGTTTACCTCATCATTTCTTGCCTGTTTTATTGCATCCCATGGATAAGTGCCGCCATGCCCTTTATATGGAGTTATTGTAAGGGCAATAACCCTCATTCCTGCCTGCTTTGCCTGCGTATACATATCCTGCAGGTCATTTTCTATTGCAGTTGCGCTGTTGCCGTTGTTTATCCCACCCATGATTATAACTTCATCAAAGCCATGATTGAGGATATCTCCCGAGAACCTAGCACTCATTTTGTAAGTTGTATCCCCGTTAACGCCGTAATTATAAAAGTCATAGCTGCTGTCGCACTGCTTGTTAAGATAGCAGACATAGCTGTTTGTGCCGTTTGTCAATGAGTCGCCTATCACTCCGACTTTCTTAGGGCTGTTATATCCTACACCCCTGCAGCTTGCGCATCTTGAGTTTGAAGTGCACATGCCTTGCGGGCTTTCAATTACTGCTGATTGTTTTTCTTTGCATGAGTTGTCTTTCCATTCGCAGCTCAACCCTGCTTTGCTTGTGCATGCGCCTAAATTGCACATTGCTGAATCATCATTGAAATCAGAGCAGCTTCCGGCGTTTGCGCAGGCATAGCAATCATTGATACCGGTGCTTATGCTGCCTATAAGCGGAAGGCTGCTGCGGCCTTTGACAAAATAGCAGCTGCCAAGAGCCAGCCCACGGCATTCTTCAGCATCGCAGAGATTATCAAACACGCCGTCCCCGCAGCTTGCGCACCTTGCAGCAGCGGCAGTTGTTTCCTCTGCGCTTGCTGCAGCCCCTGCTTCAATGCTTTTTTCCTTGCATGCATTATCTTTCCATTCGCAAAGCAATCCAGCCCTTCCTGTGCATCCTGCTGCATTGCACATTGCTGAATCCCTGCTAAAATCAGCGCAGCTTGTTGCTTTTGCGCAGCCATAACAGTCTGTGCTGGTAAATGGGTTCCTTATGCCTACTCCCCCTATAAGAGGAACACCTGATGGCACGCTCGCAACGCTTGGCTTGAAATAGCAGGGCCCTTTTCCATGGCATTCATTTGTATCGCAATTCTCTAACAAGCCATCTCCGCAGGTCCTGCAAAACTGGTCGTCTGTGTCAGGGGTTTCGCCCTGCCCGGGCGTCTCCGAAACCCCTTCAACAGCCCTCGGCGGATAGACCCATATATCAGCACGCCACTTGTCAGTGCCGCTGGCACTATTCATTCTGTCAAATACTTGAAGCCCACTGTGCCCCATGCCTGCATACATGTCAATTAAGCACCTTCCTTGCTTGAATCCCCCGCCTGTGTCCTCAGCATAATACCATCCATTAAGCGGGTTTCCTTCGCTGAATTTTATGTACATAAGAGAACCATAAGGTATGTAGCAGGATGTGCCTGCATCTGAGGTTACTGCAATTGTCCTTTTTACTTCAGGTTTCACTCCCATTTTTGTATATCCATGCTCATTTGCACTTGTCTTTGTCACACCGCCTACGCCAGGGGTCTTGCCAATGCTATCAGCAGCATACACTAGATTCCCGCATACTCCGCTGCCTTCACATAGTGTATCTTCATAAAATCCTCTATGATCAAAAGGAATCTGGCATGCGCCCCACCAGCACACTTTCTTGTCCCCAATTGTCCTGCAAGCCCTTTTGTCGCCAGGCACATCTATGCATTCAGGGCTAACTATACCTGCCCTTGTTGTCAGTGTTGTGCATTCCTTGGGGTTTTCAGCTAATATTTGCTCTGCATTGTTATACCAGCCGCTATACCAGTTCGCACCATCATTATATTCAGCACAGTCGGCAGTATAATACCTGCTTGCAGCTATCTTGCTGTATGTCGGCGGCCCTGCCGGAACAGAAGAAGGCCTTGGCATTGCAATAATGCCTTGCATTGTTGCCCTGTCTGCCGCACTTCTTGAATTTAATGTTACATACTCCCCAAAATCAACAATATTATTGCTTGTTGGAGCTGCTGCTGTTGTAAATAGAACACTGCCTCCTGCAGCCATGCCAATGCTTTCGCTTTCAGCAGCCCTTTCCACAGCAACGCACCTGTCATATTGAATCCCGCAGGTTAATCCAGCAGCGCTCATGCACTGCTCGTTAACACACTTTTTCTTGTCAACATTAAACACATCACAGGTTTGAGCCATTCCGCACGCATGGCACTCATTAGTCATTGATTCAGAAGAAAATACATTTGTTAAACTGCCTTCCTTGAAATAGCATGTCCCAAGGCTGTAGCACTCTTCAGGATCACACCTGTTTGTATCATACAATGTCCCTCCGCATGAATTGCATCTTAATTCCATTGCTCTTGCGTCTGATGCAGACTCTTCCCTTTCATCTTCAACAATAAACGGAACCCTCAAGTTGTAATACATTGAATATGTCTCGTCAAGCGCAGCGCCATATTTTGCAATATTCTCAGGATAATCCATTCCAGTCAGCCCTGTCAACTTTTCCTGCGCCTTCATGTAAGCTTCCTGCACCTTTACCTGGAATTCCTGCGTAAGCGCGGCCTTTCTGCTGGTAAGCTCCGTCCCCCTGTACCTTCCAATAACCTCGTCCTGCATCCGCATTGAGTATTCAGCGTGTATACCTGCAACATCATACTCAAACCTTGAAGCAAGTTTCTCAACCTCTCTTTTCAAATCATACCTTGCGCACTTCCCTGCAGCTTCATACATCAGCTGGCTGTACATGGATCCTGCCTCAGCGCCAACACGAGGCACAATAGTCCGTATCTCAAGCTCGCGGTAAAGCTTCATTGCCTCTGTTTTTTGCATGCAGGTTTCTTTTTCAAGCCCTTTAATCCTTTCAAGTTCCTTAACGCTGTCTTCTTCTTCAAGCAAATCACTAATGCCAAGCTCCTCTTTCCTCTCACGAAGCCCTGCTTCTTCCAAAGCGCTTGTAACGCGCCCCATTCTTTCTGTGTCATGTATGCTGACTGTTCTCATGTCAAGCCAGCATGAGCCAAGCAATCTTCCTGTTGAATCCTTGCCGCACGTACCAACTTCTTTCCAGTCAAGCGGATTTGTTCCAGAGCCCGGGTTCTGCATTGAGCATACTCTTTGTATGCCTGAAGACAATACTTCAATATTGCCAGGCAATGGTAAACTACCCAGAGACGGGCTTGTCACAGGCGATGATGGATAGCATTCCTCTTCAGAATCAATCTGCCTCATTGCTTCATCAGCAACAATCATGTCAGTGAGGTAATTCAAAGCAAATGAAGTGCTTACCTTGCCGAACCCGCATTGCGTATTGCCGTTCAATGTAATGCACACCTGATCATAGCCTTTTGTTTCAGGGCAGTCAATATTAAATGATGCAATGCCTCCGCTCGTGATTGAGCCCTGCCTTCCATAGCATCTTTCAGTAACATAAAAAGTGTCTCCTGTTATTGAATTCTTCAAAAACACAGAGTATGTTGCGTCATTATCCTCTCCTGCGTATATGTGGTAGAATGTCTCATACCTTGACTGCTGCATTGTTTCTGAATATTCAAACTCTGTCACCAATGCAGTATACTGTGGCGGTGATTCAGGCTGCGCAAGCTGGTCAAAGAACTCTCCAAGAGCCGGCAATTTACCAAATATTGCCTGCTTGCAGATGCTTGTCCCCAGCTCTTCCATTGACCTTGACTGGTATGATGCAAATGCTGTTGTCGCATACTGCGTGGTAAAGAATGAAAAAGAATCCTCGACATTTTGCAGGCTGGATTCAAATGTGAGATATTCCCCTCCCCCTTGTTCCTGCCCCATAAATGTCTGTGAAATCCACTTGAAGAGCCCGCCCTTTATGTTCAATATCGCTATTGCCTCTTTCCATAATAATTCGCAGATAAACACAGACCTTATCTTGTCGCATATCCCTACTGAGTGTCCGTTAATCTCTGCTGTTTTCAGGCATTCAACATAACCGCGCAAAACAGATTTGATGTTCTGCAGCCCTGCCAAGACCCCTGTTAAACAAATCGGAACAGGCTCATAAGGAATATCAAAGTTTGGCAAACCCAGGACAACAGAGCCAATCAGCCCTGTCTGCACAACATCATTAACCTGCCATGTTCCACCAAGATTAAACCTTGAAGGCGGGCACATTACAGGATCGCAAACTCCAAACAATAACCTGCAGTCATCAGGGTCCATTGTGTCATAGCAGTTTGGCTGAGATCTTGAATTATCAGCAGAGGACCTTGAAGTGCTGACAGCAAACTGCCTGCCTGCAGCGCTTATTACTTCTCCCTCACGCCTTGCTCCTACCCTTGTCGCTGTTTCAACAAGGCTTCTGTGTGAGGATTCCTGCTCAGGCCTTTCAAGCATGCTCTGGTGCCTTATCATTACGTCATCATCAGTGCATAAGAACCCATCATCTCCCACATTCCATTCCTGCACAATGCTTGGGCTTCCTTCGCGGTAAAAGTCAAGCACCTTGACAAAGTTTCCCTGCCCTGTAGGCACACAATAAGGTTTGCCGTCAGGATAGAATTCTGCAGAAGCAGCAGGGTCATAATCATTCCTTGTTCTTTCTGTTGCGTATGCAGCTGTCATTGCAACATAGAACCTTCCTGTATCGTCAGCATAAACCTGTCCTTGATTAGTGCGCAATGGCATGAATGCATTGCCTTCCATCAAGTCCTCAATGCGCGCCATCTCGTTTTGTATTGTTGCCCTTTCCGCGCTTCCTTCTGTAAACCCGCTTATGCCATCAGTAAGCCTTTTATCATAATCCTGTATGCTCGCTTCCCTTAATGTCACTCTTCCGTTTGGAGTGTTTGAATAAAGTTCCCTTCCTTCCCTTCTTATTGTTGCCAAAGGTGTTACGCCCAGCGATTCAACATAAGGAAAGTCGTTTGAGCGCGTGTCAGGCGTTGCAAGGTGCGCGCCGTATAAATCATTGAACAGGATTTCCCTGTCCTGGTCGCTCAGGCTATCAAAGTTAGCATAATTTGCATTAATGTCTCCGACAGCGTCAGCATATGCCTTTGTCTTATCTTCGTTTCCAAGATTAAAGGAGGCCAGGTTTTCATCAACTTCCTTTCTGAGATTATATTCATATCCGCTTTCCTGCCTTTCCCCTGAAAGTTGCCCATAAGCAGATGACTCCCTCATAAGCTGCCAATACCTGTAATCCCTAAGCTGCTGGGGATTAAACAATTCATCATCCACATATTCTCCATACTTGCCTATCTCGGGATAATCAGAAGCAATCTCCCTGTACCATCCCTGGTTTCTGTAATCTTCCATCTCTTCATTGACTGTTTCCACTGCATCCTGCGCAGCGTCTGTTGTAGCTTCAATATTATCAGTATTTTCGATAATGCATTCTTCATAATCATCATACAGCCTTCCGTCGCCGCTATTGGATCTGCAGTACTGGTCCCATCCGCTTTTGCCGTCAATGCCATGCATTGAAAGCCTTCTTGCCTGGGTCCTTGCCATGCCTGTGAAGAATGAGTTCTTTAATGTAAGGAAAAGGAATGTGCCTAAGCAGACTTTTTTCCACGTGACAACAACATCATTAAGCGTGTCTATAACTTCGTTAAGGTCTTCTATTATCTCCTGCGTGCTGTTTATCTGGCTGCTTATCTCGTCCGGCGTTAAGCTTATCGCCCTCTTTTCAATTGGAATATGCACTGTAAAGTTTGTCTCGCTTTTCAGCGGCGCGCCTGTGCCTGGAATGATTGTGACAATTGCAAATTTCTTCAAGTCAACTGACTTCAGCCTCAGGCCCCTGTCTTCAACCCTTGCTGTTTCCCTTATAGGCAGGTACCTTCTTTCAGCCCTGTAATCTGGCGGCAGGCCTTCTCTGAAGTGCTTTTCAATGACAACTGATTCTGAGTTTATCTGCACAATCTTCCAGTTGTATTTCCTTGCAATCCTGTCGCTGCCTGTATAAGTAAAGTCAGCGCCAAACACATCATTGTCAATTTCGAGCTTTTTTGTCCGTGTGCCTGTTTCTTCCTCAACTTCAATTGTTGCTTTCGGCCTGTCTGTCTCTTCCTGCCAAAGCACGTCAAGCAATTTTACTCTTATCAGTATGCCATTTTCCTCAAACTCGCTCATGCTGTATGTTGTATGAAGTCTTGCCTCTTCCTCAAGCTCGTCAATCCTTGCCTGAGCCAATGGTATGAATCTTCCAATACTATTCCTCACAGCCATTTTATAATATTTCAATCCTGTTGCAGAATCCCCGAGCCAGTAATAGATTTCGCCAAGCATGTAATATGCCTTATCCTCATAGAACGCGCCCTCCTCATCTTTTAGTCCTGGATAAAGCCCTGCAATCCTTTTGAATTCTTCAGCAGCAGTGCAGTATATCTGCTCCTGCGTTGCCTTGCTTATTGTCTCATTCCATTGCTCTGCTGTATCGCTTTCCCTTAGCAAAATGACCTTGCCTGCGCAGATTCCCTCGCCTGCCGCAGTTGTCTCTGCCTTTGGCCCTGTCACTCCGCTTGCACAGCACGCATAGTTTAAGTCATCAGGCTTTAACATGCATTTGCCGGTAGTCCAGCCAGCCCTCAGCTCTTGTGATGCATCTGCATAACAGTTGTTCTCTCTCTTGTCTTTGCAAACCCCCCCTGCGGATGTGCATGCAAGGTCTGTGTTTGCCTGGACTGCGGGCAGCCCTTCAATCTCAATTGCCTCTGCTGCCATTGCCACTATTGCATCTTCCCCTGCTGCGCAGCACTTATACCAGGAGTCAGGCCTTGAAATGCAAAGCCCTGAAACCCATCCTGCTTCTGCAGTGCCTTCTGTGTTAAGGCAGTCGAATTTTCTGCTGTCCTCGCAAACCCCTCCTGCGTTTGTGCATTCATCATCAGTGCCCATGCAGCACATTGTACCAGGCTTTATGATGTCACATGTTGTTTCTCCTCTCGCAAGAGTATATTCCCCTTGCCTGTCGCATCTTTCTTTGCAGTGCCCGTCAACAGCGCAGGGATATAAGTCAACATTCACATTACCTGTAGGGCAGCATTTCCTGTTCCTGTCATCCAGTGTGCTGCACTTTCCTGAAACCCAGCTGGCAGTTGCCGTGCCTTGTGCATTAAGGCACTTGAACTTGCTGCTATCCTCGCATTTTCCTCCTGCGGAAGTGCAATCAAACTCTTCAAAGCGTGCGCTTTCGCCTGTTTTGACAAATCCTGTTTCGCAGCACTTGTACCATTGCTGCTCTGCTGTTGTCTTTGAAAGGCACTTGTTTGAAATTACATATGTGCTTGTCAGCAATTGCGCTTCTTCAAAGCACATATCCTTGCGCGTATCAATGCATACTCCTCCTTCAGATGTGCATTTCTCATCTCCGGTTGTTGCAGCACTTTCCTGAGAAACAGAAGCAACAGGCACAGATGCGCTTGGCTCACCCTGGTTCCAGACACTGTATCCTCTGACATTTGCCCTTGTAAAAACGCTTTCATCAAACCTTGTTGTAAAGCCAGGATAAACAAGCCCGTATGAAACAACCTTGCTTCCTTCAACTTCAACAGGCACAATCATCCGTGGCGTTGCTGTTGTTGAGCCAGGAACATATCTGTTTGCTCCGCCCAGCGGCCCTGCTGAGATAACATTTATGCCTGATGTGGTTCCTTCATAGAACCCGTGGACATCGCCGTGAATAAATGCGTCAACTCCATTTTCTGTTAATATTGATTTTATCTCGCTGTTCGGCTGCAGCTCTGATGAAGGCGAGCCGCTTGCTTGCCCCACTGACCTTTTTTCAATTGCCTCAACAGGCAGATGGGAAAATACGATAATGGTCTTTCCTGCTGCATTTGCCTGGCTTAAATCTGTCCTCATCCAGTTTCTCTGTTCTTCATTTATTTGCGCATACCATCCCTCAAGCACAACAAAATGGTTTGTTCCCTTGTCAAATGAATAATAGAGGGGATAGTTGCCATTCGCATTAATGCTTACAGCAGGCTTATGTGTATTCCAATATGTTTTGTATGCTGTTCTTAATGCAAGGTTATTCATGTCATGGTTGCCTGCAACTGGTATGACTGTTATCCCTGCAGCTGAAAGCTGCGCTCTTGTTTCTGATTCAAACAAGTCCCACATCTTTTTTGCATCAGCTGCTGTCGTTCCTGCATCTCCGTTTACTATATCCCCTGTCATCACAACAAACTCCGGCTTAATCCTCTTTACAGCAGCAACAGCTGCTTCTCTGTAAGGCTTTCCTCCGTCAGGAGTTGTATGCATGTCACTCATCACGATAAAATTTGCTTTTGCACTACTTGTTGTTGAAGACGATGTCCCTGACACTGAGGAAGAAGAAGCGCCCAATGTCCCTGACACTGAGGAAGAAGCGCCTGCGAAAGATCCGCTTTCACCTGTTCCAGGCAATGCTGTTGTCGCAGATGAAACACCTGCCTGATACTCATCCCTTGTTGCTTCTGTTATTGCTTCAGCAGCATCATCGCTTACATATCCAACAAGCCCTGCAATAGCCTCTCCTGCTCTTGCGACAAAACTTTTTGACGCAGTGCTCTGATCCCTTGGTCCTTTAACAACAATTTCATAAGTGACAAGCTGACCGTTAGGCCCTCTCCTTACAACATTTATTTCCTTGACAATGAGTGATGAACCCGGATAAAGCCTTGAGCCTTCTGTGACAATATATTCCCTTTCCTCGCCGTTAATGTTAACCCTTATCTTTGCCCTTTTTTGTGAAGGGTCAGTAATGTCAGTAAGCTTTACCCTGAATGCATTTGTCATAAAGTCAGAGGCAGCGCTCATTCTTATGACGCCTGATGTCTCGCCTTTATCTAAAGAAACATCTTGCAATGGCCTTGGGGTTCCTGTAAAAGGCCACTGCAAATCCTGGCCTCCGTAAACAGTGAGTTCTGCGCTGTTATCGCTGATTGAGCTTGCTCTTATTGCGCCGCGCCCTCCAAAAAACCTGTATTCATTAAATTCCGGGTTCTGCCTCCATGCTGATTCATCAGGGCTTTCAGGCACAACCAAATCCTGCTCAATCATGCTGTATAATCTGTCTGCATTCTCAAACGTGATTTCAGCCTTCATGTTCAGGCTAATCTCTTCAGGAACATCAGCTTCCCTGTCAATCTGCTTTAATGTGACAACAATATATCCAAGATTCTCAAGCGAATACTGCCTTGGCTCAATATATTTTGGTGAGCCGCGCACATAGTCGAGTGTTTCCTGGTCAAGCGGCCTTGTAAAAAGGTTCTTTATCTTCACATTGCCGTAAATAGGCTCTGCGTTTGCATCAGTCCCAAGAATCCTGCCAGGCGTTAGCCCTGTAAGATATACATAAACAGGAACATCTCCGTCTTCAATCAAGGAAGAAGGAAGTATCTCAGGCTCGTATCCTGCCACTTCAACAAGAATTGATTCTCCGGTGTCCTCCTCTCTTGCCTCTTCGCTCCAGTCAAATAATGCAGATGAACAAGGCATTGTCACAGTAATCATTACAAGGAATAATGCAACCAGCGCATTTACTTTTCTTATCTTGTTTGTGCGTTTCATTCTATCATTGGCAGTATGGCGTTTGCCGGATTATCAGCAGAGCTGTACGCCTCTTCCATTTCATCTATTGTTAAAGGGATGCCTTCAGCAGGCACGTAAAATATTACCTTCTTGCCGCTGTAAAGCTCTTCCCTGTTAATATTCCACACTGTTGTTGAGCCGCCGCTTATCACCTGGTCAAGCGTCATGTCAGGAGTTGTTGCAGACGTGCACCGCTCTTCATCAAACCCAAGCAGCCCGAGGATATTCCTTGTAGGCACCCTCATGCAGTGTGTTATTTCCTTCCCTTTTATATTTATCTCAAAACCTTTTGTGATAAGCGTTGTCCTAAAGTCCATGTTTCCTGCAACAAGCCTTACTTTTCCTCTTGGCTGCACCAGGGCAGTGCTGAATCCCTTCTCGCTGTTCTCAATATTTATTATTACTGTTTCCCCTGATTCCATGCCCCTTTCAAAGCCCTGGTCAATTATCTTTACTTCATAATCAATCTCCATGTACGGCTCAAGAAGCACTGAATAATCCCCTCCTTCAATAGTTGTTGCAAACTCCCTTCCTTCAAGATACCCTTCTTTTTCAGCAGTGAGCAATGCATTCACACACTGCGGGATGTCAGCTTCAAGCGCCGCCTCGCCTCTTGCCCTGCTAAACTTTGTCGCGCCAAGCGGGCAGACAGTGTTAATGCATTTCAGCTTTATTTCAGCGCCTTCAACAGGAGTAAGTATTCCATTCTCATCAGGTGTTAATGCATAAATCCTTGCATTTGCAGCCTTGTTTCCGCAAATTCTTGCATCAGGCTCTGCAACATCTATTGTGCCTTCCAGGTTTTCCCTTGGCTGGTTGTTGTCAATAATCACCATCGTGGCGAACTGGAAAAGGAATCCGTTCTCGTCAGACATTGTGGCAAGCACTGGATATTGTATGTCATATATGAAATTATAATCAGTAAGG
>JAHJRD010000064.1 GCA_018830945.1 Nanobdellota archaeon
AAGTGCTTGGGCTTGAAGAATTTTGCTAATATTGGTATCTACTTTTCGTTTAAACGAATGCTTAACAAAGCGGTTTTGACGACGAGAAATCCCATCTACCCTATTTAGGTGCTCAGATTAATTGCTAAACTCGAGTATTAAAGCAGAAAAAAAAATAAAAAATAACCCTTAGAGGCTTCTTAAAACGCCATTAAGCCAGCCCCTGAATAGATCTATTGCGAAATACCCTTCGTGCCTGGCTACTTCAGCCCCATCGTTAAACATTATCTGAATTGGGATCCCTCTTATGGCATACCTTTCCCAGACGCCTTCATCAAGGTCTGTATTGTATGTGACAAAGTTTACCCTGTCCTTGTATTCTCCGCAAGCCTGGTCAAACGCCGGCTTGAACCTTGTGCACCAGCCGCACCACGGAGCCCAGAAGTCAACAACAACAGGCAAAGAGCTTTCAAGCACAAGGCTGTTGAATGTCTCAGGAGTTGCCGCTTTCACGCAATGCTCGACAGGGATTCTCACTCTTGGAGCCCTTAAATCCCTAAACCTGTCTGCAAAAAGTTTTTTTCCGATATCAAGTGTCACAGGCTTTAATCCTGGAAGCCCGAGTGACGCCGCGTCTGCTTTTGGCGTTCTTGTGAAGCTCAATGCTGAAACAGAGATAGAGCATATCAAAACCGCCAATAATACTATAGCTATTGTCTTTCTCATTTTGGTTTAAACCCCCATGTTTAGCCTTTGTTAAGGCAAAGCTGTTATTCTCTAAACCTATATAAAGCTTGCGCATATCTCAGATGCCTGCAAGAAAATCATCAATTTCATCCCTTAAAAATTCAATGTCAGGGGTTATATTAGCCACCCTCTCAATCTCCCTGCCCTCATTGTAAAAGAGCAATGCAGGAACATGGTGCAGGCCGAATGTGTAATAAAAATCCAAATCCTGAAAAATATCCAATGCATAGAAATCAGCCCTGTCCTTGTATTCCCAGCAGGCTTGCTCATAATAAGGTGCCATTCTCTTGCATGGCTCGCACAGCTGAGAATAGAACTTTACTATTACCGGCTTTTCGCTGGTTCTTATGGTGTTCCAGTAGTTTTCAGGCGTCAGCTCCTTAATGCATGTTGGAATCCTTATCCTTGGCTGGAACTTGGCAGCAGGGTAAATATTAGCCTTAAGCATTATATTTTTCTGGGTTAAAGGATTTATTACAGGCAATTTTAATGCAAACGCGGAAAAAGAGCATAATACCAAAAAAGCCAATGCCAGTGCGATTATCTTTTTCATTTTTGTTTAAAGCCTGATAATGGCTGAAAAAAGCTGTGTGCTTATAAAGCTTATGTAAAAATGCATGAATAAGCAGGCTTTTAAACATTCACGCCATATAAGATATCATGTACAGGCTTCCAAAAGAGGTTTTTAACACGCTGCTGAACAACAGCATTGACCCGCTTACAGGAGAAAGGATAATTGGATATCTTTGCGGCAAAGACCAGGAAGTATGTGAAGGCATGGAATATATTCTTGAATTCTTTCCGGCAGGAGTGCAGGGTCCTGAGCCTGAGTAATGGCTATATAAGATGGAAGAGCTTTTTGCAGGCGATGATAATGAGGTTGTATTCCAGCCGGAAGGGAGCAGCGAGGAAATTGAAAGCAGGCAAACGCCTGAAGAAAGGGGGCTTGAAACTATTATAGTTGAATCCCTCCCAGAGCTGCTTGTGAAAGAGCCCGGATTAGGCAGGTATCTAAATAATAAAAAGTATGGATTATTCAGGCGGCTTATAAAGTAATTCTCCGTTCTCGTCAACAGTGCCGCATTTTGTTATAGCCATTGCCATATTGTGCTCAACGCAAACTTTGTAAATCTTTGCAGCCACAGGGCATGACTCATAAGGCTTTGGTTCGTCTTTTCTTTCGCAGTTTATGCAAAGGCATTCCTTCCTTCTTAATGCGTCCAGTTCAGTGTTTGCCCATACTTCAGCCGGGTCTGCGCCTGTTCTTCTGTATTTGTTTACAACCTTTTCAATTCCCATTTTTAGCCTCCTTCTTTTGAAGGATGGTCCGAAACGAAGTTTCGATACCCCCTTTAATAATATATCAGTGTATATTAAGGTAGTTTATAAGCTTATTCCTTAGAATCACTTGTACAGCCTTATCAACTGCTCTGCAAGTTCTTTTGTAATGTGTATTGTCTTTGAACTATCGGCAAATTGCGCAGGGTCAAAAAGAATCTCAAGGAACAAATCGCTGCAGATTGCATTAAGGGACCTTGCGCCTGTTTTTACAGGGCATCTCTGCGCTATCAGCTCTATGGCTTCCATGTCAACATCTGCCTTATAGCCTTTAATCTCAAGAAGGTTCCTGTATCTTTCAAGAGCCGAGCCTTTTGCGCTTGTAAGAATTTGGATTTTGTCTTCCAGAGTAAGGGTATTAAATACAGCCATCGTCGTCAGCCTTCCGACAAGTTCTGATTTCAGGCCGTAACTAATCAAATCTTCGGGCCTTACCTTGTGAAGGACAGAGTAATCAGCCTCTTTCGGCTTGCGCCTGCTCTCTGCGCCAAATCCGACAACATTCTCAGTCCTGCCAAGCCTTTTCTCAACAAAATCAGCAAGAGACTGCTTTTTCCCATTATCATGGAATGCGCCTGCGCAAATAAAGAGAAGGTTGCTTGTATCAATTACAGCATCACCTTCCTGAAGACCTCTTTCTATATGCACCAAAGTGCCTCCAAGCCATGCTATAAGCTCATCATTATGCATCGGACCGAATGAATTATCTTCGCCGCCTGCCGAGACAATTTTATCGATTTCATCAATTAACACAGCGCCGTAAGGAGTATTAGTTTTTGTCTGTTCCCATATGCTTCTGAAAACAGTAGATAAAGAGTCCCCTTTAAATCCCTCTCCTGACCTGGCTGAGGCAGTAGTATTGGCAAACGGGAGCTTTGCTTTTTTTGCCAGCAAAGAAGCGATAAGGGTCTTGCCAACACCTGTTGAGCCGAGCAACAAAAGATGCTCCACGGGCAGATCATCCCTTCCTGAATTCATCCTTGCCATATAATTGGAAAAGGAAACTGCGACAACCTTCTTTGCATAGTGCTGGCCAATTACGTATTCATCAAGGTAATGGACAATACTTTTCGGCTCATTCCAGTCTATCTCTTCATCACTATTATCAGGCTTGCAGGCTACAGCTTCGACAATTCTTCTGTTTAAACTGCCTGAATTGCGAAGAAAGCGGGAGACAACAGCTTCAGGGGATGACGGCCCTGAAAACTGCCTGCATTCAAATGAGTCCATGCCTCTTTTGCCCTGGCAGAGCCCTTTATAGAACATGCCATCTTCTGTTTTTGATGCAAGCAAAAGAGGGAATATTCCGTTAAATCCTGGTATGCCGAGAACAGGAGATGAAGCCCTTCCTTTCCTTACCAAATGGCCCGTGGGAATAACAGGGATGTATAGCGTACTTTCGTCAAATTCAGTCTCATCAAGATGGCCTTTAGAATTCGGGACAAAATAACTAACATCCGCAAAAACCTTTCTTCTCTGAAATCCAATCCTTATATTTTCAAGCTCCTTGTTTTTTGGAAGCGTTGCGTAAATAATTTCATCAAATGAATCCACAGAAAGCATATAAAATGGCGAAGTCTGCCTGTCTTTTTCTCCATTCATGCGCCTTATTAAATCAATATGCGTATCCCCGCTGAAAGGAATTTCAATCATAATCTCCTCAAGCAAAGCCTGCCGTCCAGAATAATCACGGTAAGAATGCACCATTTTAATAGTATAAACAGGCGCTGTTTATATAAAGATTTCGCACAGAAAGAGTTAGTGCTTAACATATGCCAGCTTCACAGCCAACTCGCAGGCTGCTTTCAAGGAATCACAAACAAGAATATCAGGACAGTCCTGCATAAGCCTTCTTTTTATATATCGTGCGCCTGTAAAGCCTTCTTCAATCCCAACAACTAGGTTTGCTTTCAAAAGCTCGTGCCTCATCTTCCATTCTGCAAGCTCAAACCTTGAAGTCTGCGCATAAGCCCTTGAACAGTCATGGACTGTTTCTTTTGCAAGCCAAAACAAGATACAGCCGTTTTCACCTGCCTTTCTCAAATGGAATGTCTCCCAGTCAACCTGCTCATTGTACATATCTGTTGTGAATTCGCCCTTTTTCTCAATCTCCCTTCTTGGATTTGCAATGATTATCGTTGGATCCAGAGATTTAATTAAGTTTATTGCCTCTTTCTGCCATGGATGAACTCCTTGTATCGGCCCTGCAAGGAATATTATTGGCCCTTTAACTTTATCAATGTATGTTGGCGCAGATATTATTATTGCTATTTTTGCCTCACACCTTCTCCACTTTCTGCCCTTCTTTTGTATCTAAAACAGAAAAGCCGCTTGCTTTTATCCCATCCCTTATCTCATCTGAAAGCTTCCAGTCCTTTTTCTTTCTTGCCTCATCCCTTTTCTTTAATAATTCAAGAACATCCTTGGGGACCTTAAAATCCTCTTTTTTCATATCCTTCACACCTAATCCAAGAATCCTGTCAAACTCCAATAAAAGAGATAACTTGTTTCCAACATCCTCATCTTTTAGCATGTCCCACATAAGAGCCAAAGCTTGAGGGGTGTTCAAGTCATCATTAATTGCTTCCGCAAACCTTGACAGATAGCCCATATCATCAGAGCCGGCTTTCTCGCCTTTTTCTTTCAATTCAATTACTTTTGATGTTAATTTTTCATAAGCGTTTTTAGCAGCATCCAATGCTTCAAATGAAAATGTCAACTGCTGCCTGTAATGTGCGCCTAAACAAAAGTACCTGTAAACTAAAGGTCCGTAACCTTTGTCAATCAATGTCTTTAATGTAATAAATCCATCTCCTGACTTTGCCATCTTCTCTTTTCCAAAAATAAGGAACTCGCCGTGCAGCCAGTAGTTAACCCAAGGGTGCTTGCCAGTTGCAGCCTCTGACTGTGCTATCTCGTTTGTATGATGCACAGGAATATGGTCAATGCCGCCGCAGTGTATGTCAAACTGCTCGCCAAGATATTTTATAGACATTGCAGAGCATTCAATGTGCCAGCCTGGAAATCCTTTCCCAAATTCAGACTCCCACTGCATTAAATGGTTTGGCTGGTTTGTAATCCACAATGCAAAATCAGAAGGGTTTTTCTTCTCCTTGTCAAGCTTGATTCTTGCGCCTGCTTTCAAGTCTTTAAGCTTTAATTTCCCTAATTCAGCATAGTATTTGAATTTTGAAGTGTCAAACATTAATCCAGATGATGTTTTGTATGCATAGCCATTCTTGTCAATCTTTTTAATTAATTCAATCATTTCCTTGATATGCTCTGTGGCCCTGCACCAGATTAAAGGATCAAGAATGTTCAATTGCTTAATATCCTTCTTAAAAGCACCCTCGTACATCCTTGCAAGCTCTTTCATTGCCTCAACAGAAGGCTTTTTTCCTTCCCTTGCAAGGGCTTTCATCAGCTTATCCTCTCCTTCATCAGCATCAGAAGCCAAATGCCCCACATCAGTGATGTTCATTACCTGCTTTACATCAAATGCATTAAAATCCAAGACTCTTCTCAGAATATCCTCAAAGATGTAAGCGCGAAGATTCCCAATATGCGCATAATTGTAAACAGTGGGGCCGCAGCAGTACATTCCCGCATGCCCTGGATTTATTGGCTTGAAATCCTCTTTCTTTCTTGATAGTGTATTATACAGCTTAAGCATGGAAGAAGAGAATATTGCAGTATATTTATAGTTATCGTCAGGGAAAGCCAGCCTCCGGCATCTATTTCTTGTTTCCAAACTGTTGGTGAAGGGAAACAACCCTGCACCAAAACAGGCTGCTGAAAAATTTTCCAAAAAATACCAAAAATAAGGCCTATTTTTCGGCATAACCAGCGAATTTTTCAACATTATTGAAAATCTTTCAAAAATTCAACCAAAAGGCATTTAAAGAATAAGAGCAATAATCTATTTTATGAAATTTCCAAGAAACTTTGATGCAATATCTGTAGTGATGGCAATAATCCTTGTGCTTTTAATAATATGGTTCATAAAATTGATGATATGGGGAACAAAATGAAGCGAGATTGGCTTAAGAAAATATTATACTGGCTATTTCTGTTATTTGCTATATACCTCATTTTTGAATTGATAAGAAAAATCTTTGGCGGAAGCATTAGCTTTGAAGGGGCTGTAATTGCGCTGCTTGTTATGAATATAGGATATTCTTTTCACATCAGCAGCAAGCTTTCAGAGCACATTGGCTGGCACAAGGGAATGAAGAACGGGAAGAAGCGCTGAATTCTGAGCATATTCGAAAATCCGAGATTTTCGGATGTCCGGAAATCCTTCTGGATTTCCGAACAAAACTCCGAAACCTATAAATACCCGCGCCACATTTCACTGCCTGAAGGGGCAAGAAGGTTTCTTGCAGGAGATAATACAATGAAAACAATAACAAAAATCGCAATAGCAGGGCTGGCAGCCATCATCTCATCATGCGCAGCGCCTGAAATAAAGCCAAGGCCGTTTGAATACAAGATAGCCCCGGGCGTTACAAGAACAGACTATTTTGACGGCAGCTATACATTAGTCAGCGAAGAGCCATCCATTGAATTCCGCCACAACAAGCCGGGAAACTATGATTATGCAAGAATTAAAAATCCGGAAATAAACATTAGCATAACAGATAATGGGTGCGACGGTATTTCCGAGATGGTTGTAATCCAGAATGAGTTGGGAATGGATGACCTTTATTTCAGGTTCCAGCCTGGAAAGGAATGGCTTTTTGAAAAGGCAGACAAAATGCTTTCAGAAGCCAAGAAAGCGCTGGAAATTCAGTAAAAATAAAACCTGCCTTTCTCGCACATGACTGCTGTAAATTCAGCATCTCCTGAAGAATGCAGCGCCTTGTAATCCTGCAATGAAGGAACACAGTGCAGTAAAGGATGAGTGTGCACTGAAACCATTGTTCCTGAAGGGCATGATTTAGAAGTCACTGACTTGAAGTCCTGCGCAATTATCAATGGCTTGAATACAGATGTAATCAAAATATTATTTCCCTGCTTTTCTCCAAGCAAGCAGAACTTTGTCTCAACACCCTCATTCTCAGCTGCATAAGAAACAATCTCATCATAAATGCCAGAAGAAAACATAAGAATAATATCATTTAATTCAATTCCAGAAGAATCCATCTGCCTGCTTTTAACCAGCCCTGGAATTGAATCCATTCCAAGAAAAGCAACTGAATAGCTGATAATCAAAAAGAATAGCATGAAAGCCATAATAACCAAAGCCGCCTTTTTTAGCTTAGAAGGCTTTTCCTCCTCAATTGGCTTTGACAAGATTTCATCTTCATTAATATCAAATGGGATTTCATCCATAGCATATTAGCTGGATATAATTCTTTATAAGCAAAGCGGTTACTTCTCTTCAGCCGCAGGGGGGCCGCCTTCGCCAGCTATCTTGAACAGCTTCATCAGTGTCGGCACTGCTGACAGAGGCTCTACCTTAATGTCGCCTGTTGCAAACGCTGCAGTGACTTTTGCAAATTTAACCCCGTTGTCAACAGCATTCTTCATAATATGCCTTACCCTTCTGCCGCTGTCCCATGGTGGGCTCTGTATTTCGCCGTGCTGGTCTTCCCGCCTTGCCATGTCATAGATAAAGTCAAGCTGCACAACCACATTAACGTCAGGCTCAAAATCAACCGCCTTTACAGGCTGCGCCTTGAATATTACATCCGGATTCACTGTCGCCTTAATATAAAACACATCCTCCTCGCCATCCTTTATTGTCAAAAGCCCTTCTGCTGAGCCGCCAAATTTGTTTGCAATATCCTCTATCTCTTTCAATGCTTTTGTATCCTTTCTTATTTCTTCCTTCTCCTGCAGGCTGGGCCCGACTTCCTGCAGCCTTTGCTCAGGCGGGCCGGGCATGTACCCGCCTTCCTTTGCCTTCAGAAACTGATGCTTAAATATTTCTTTTGAAGGGAAAATCCATATTTCCATATAAGGCGTAAGCACATTGATGTTTTCAAATTCCTTGACATTCTTCCATTCCTCCCAGATATGCACTTTTCCAAAGTCAGACTCATATTCAATATCAATCGGCGCATACTCAGGGAATTTTTCGCCAAGGCAGGCGGATGTCCTTGCAGTTTCCCTTGCATTGTCAACAATGCTCCAGTATGTGTCATATATCCCGCTAATCCTATTCTCCCATTTGTCAGGCTCTGCAACAAGGTATTCGTCAAAGAACCATGCCAAAAATTCAGGATTAAGCCCTTTTTCAATTTCTTTCCTCTGTTTCAGCAGGCCCTCTCGCTCAAATTTGCACCAGCCGCCAAACTGCTCTGTCTGCAGGCTTCTCCTCATTGTATCCACATCCTGGAATGCTTCGCCCCACGCATCAAAGTTAAGATCAGGATCCACCCTACCTGCGGGCCTAAACCTACAGGTGCCTGAAAATACTACAACACCATTTTCCTCTTTCCATGTCTCCCCTTCAGCACAGCCAAATTTGAGAACAACATTATCCCACGGCGCGCACACTGGCTGCGAGCACTCTTCGTCTGCAGCGCACTGCCCGCACATTGTTTCTGACTCACAGCCATTCATCCAGTTGCCGTCGCAGTCATTGAACCCTTCGTTGCATTCGCACCAGCCTTTTTCCTCATTGCAGTACTGATTGTCATTGCAGCCGCCCTGGCATATTTCCCTTTGCCCGCCGCATGTTACATCTTCTGACTCGCAGCCGTCGCTGTCCTGGCCGTCTCCTCTGCCATTGCAGTCAAACCACCTTTCCTTACAATGGCACCTTCCCATAAATTTATCGCATTGCTGGTTAGAATTGCATTCCTCGTCTGCTGAGCATTTCTCTTCTTTTGATGCAAATCCTGTAATCAATCTGAAGAAAGCGCCTGTAATTCCTTCCTGCTGCGCAGGCTCTGGCTGTTCCTGCGGTTCTGGAGCTGGCTCTTCTTTTTCAGATTTATCTTGCTGCTGCTCCTCTTTCCTTTCTTCCTTTTCTTCCTGCTTTTCTTTTTCTTCAGGCTCAGGCAGCCCTATCATGCCGCCTTCCTGCTCTTCTCCAGGAGGGATGATTATCTCCTCTTCGACAATTTCAGGGGATACAGCCTCTTCAATAACCTTCTCCCCATATTCCCTTTCGTAAATCTCTTCAGGAATTTCCTTGCAGAATCCGTTTGAGCATACCTCCCTTTCACTGCCGCAGTCCTCGGCAAGCATGCATGTCCTGCCTGTCTCTATTGGCCTTATTTCATTGCCTTCAAAGACATCCTTGCTTATGCACTTGCCTGCCTCCAAAACCTCGTTTTCAGCGCATTCTATTTTCTCGCCGACAAAAACACACTCATTCTCTTTCAGCTCATAGCCCTCGGGGCATGCCTGAGCTTCTGCAGGAATGCATTCGCCTTCTTTCAGCTCATATCCTGCCGGGCATTCAGCAATTACTGCAAGGCATTTCCCCTCTTTCATTTCATAGCCTTCTTCACACTCCGTGATATTTTCAGCAGGGGCAATCTCTTTTCTTATGCATCCTTCTTCAGCAAGCTCAAACCCTTCAGGGCATTCCTCAGGAACTGATACAGCAGGCATGCATTTGCCGTCTGCAAGGACAAAGCCCTCTTTACAGCTTATATTAACAGCCACAGGCACGCACTTATCCTCCCATTTTGCATGGTTGGGCTTGCACTTGCACTTGCCATTCATATATTCCATGCCTTCAGGGCATTTAGCAGTCACATTCGCCTCTTCTTTCAATACGCAGGAGCCGTCAAAGCATACCTTGCCCAAGCCGCATGGCATGCCTGTCTTGCAGTCCATCCTGTCATCGCAGTCAACAAGATAGTCATTGTCATTGTCTGTCTCGTCATCACAGACTTCGCGCTCCAAACCGCACGGCACTTCTGACTCGCAGCTTAAGCCATCCTTGTCACAGTCATAGAATCCTGCCCTGCATTTGCATTTCTCTTTATCGGCAACCTGGTTTTCGCCGCAGAATGCCTGCATGTCACAGCCTACTGTTTGTATTCTCTTAGTTCCATCCTCATTTATACAGGTAAACAATTCGCAAGGTATGGGCTGCATATTGCCATTGCAAATGTAAGTTGTATCATCGCATGGAGAATACTGCTTTGCTCCGGAACAATAGAATATGACACCCTTGTTGCACATGTCCTCGCATACAGTAAGCATTCCCTGAAAGCCCTTGGTTATTTTTTTGCACTTATCCAAACATTCAGGGTTCATTGTGGGAGACTTGCATATTGCGCAGGGAGCGCATATTTCACCGCAGCTGACATCGCTTTTTGGCTCTCCCGCAGACTCCTTTGATGCAATGCACTCATTGCACGGACCGCAATCCATATCGCATTCCCCTTCCTTAACTTCCCTGTTTGCATCTTCACAGGCTTTGCATTCACTGCATACAGGTGTATCCCTGCATTTTTCGTTCCTGCAGGAATCACACTCATTTGAACAAATTTCATTGCACTGCTCTCCATCTCCCCCATTATTTCTGCAATCATCACATTCCTTGCAAACAGAATTACACTGCTGCATGCACGGCCAGCATTCATCTTCGCATACGCTTTTGCAGAACTTACCGCATGACTTGGCACAGTCAGGATCCCTGCAATCAATTAATGTGTCGCCGTCATCATCAGCATTGTTCCTGCAGTCTTCATCACCGCCAATCGCAATCCTGCACTCTCCATCTATGCAGCCCTCATCAATCGCGCACTCCTCTTCCTGCACCTGCCTGCACTGCTTGTTTGTTTTGTCTATAAAATCCTCAACAAGCCTTCTTTCATACCTGAGCTCTTTCTGCATTAACTTTTCTGTCTTGTAATGGCTCATTATGCTGTCAATGGCAACGATATATTCCTCCTTTTTCTGCTCCTTCAAAGAAGGATTCTGGTTTGCAACTTCTGATATTGCCCTATTAAGCAGGCGAATGTTGGCTTCTATGTCTTCAATATGGAAGCCGCCTTCTTTCTCGGCGGAATCAGCTGCTTTTTTTGCCTTATCAAATTGGTCCCTTAAAAGTCCGAGCAGCTCCTCCATTGTTTTCTGCCTTAAGTCATCAAGCTTGTAATTTCCGGCTCCTGCTCCCCTTCTTACCTCAAATTTCTCAAACCAGGGCCCCTCATACCTTGGCTCAAACCATGTGTCGGCCCAAACCCATTCACAGCTGTCGCATAGTTTTGTCGAGGCAATTATTGTCAGCCTGTCCCCGCTGTATATTTCTGCTTCCCAGCTTATGAACTCCTGCTCCATTGACCTGTCATCTGAGGAAAAGAATTTCTGCAGCATATCCCTGCAGTTTTCCTTGTTCTGCTGAATATAATGCTGCATGGTGGTGGAATATTCAACAAGCTTTCCTGCAAATTCTTTCAGCTCCCCTCTTTTTTCAAGGAAAGCCCTTCCAAGCCCTGCAATCTCTGACTGCATTGCAGTTATATCAAAATTGAATTCATTCTTAAAGCGCACATTAAAGTCAACCCAATAGTAATATTTGTCCCCCGCATCTCCCTTGTAAACATTAGGCCATGCATTGAATGTTACCTGTATTTTCTTGCCGTCATAAACAATCTTTTCCCAGCGCGGCATTTTATTTTCTATCTTTACATCCTTTTCCTCTTTCGATGACCATACCCAACTTGTGTACTCAGTAGGCTCGCCAAAGAATTTTTTTGCAGCTTCCTCTGAAACACCTTCGTAATGCTCCCCAATTTCATCCCCAAATACCTGTTTGCTCATCAGCTCCCTAACATCTTCCCTTATTGCTCCTGAATATACCCTGAGCTCTGCATAAGAAATCTGCCCCATCTCATACTGCTCTGCATAATGGGTTATGGCAAAAACCTTGTCAGTTACCTGGTCTGCTGCAAAAGCAGAAGGAAGAATAGCGATTAAAAGCGTCAGCAGGATAAGCAAATTTTTCATTGAAATACACCTCATTGTTTATAAGAATAAATAGGAACTAATCACTTATATTAGTTTCGGAAAAGACTCAGTAGCCGATTTTCTTCCTTGCAAGCTTTTTCAGCACCTTCCTTCCTGTATCATACGCAGGTGAACCAACAGGGCCGTATTTTTCAGCAGCCACATCTATTATCTGCCGTATATACGGCTCTTTTATGCCTTTCTCCCCGTGGTGTTTTATTGCGATTATAACAGGCTTGCCAAGAACCATAAGCCTGTGGTCTCCGCTGCCTGTGGTTTCAATATCAGAAACAGTGATATGCTCTTCCTGCACAAGCGCATCAAGAAACGCTTTTACCTTCTTTTGAGGAAATGTCCTTGCTTCCATTTTATATCGTGCTGTACATCCCGTTCACTTTCTTGAAAACATCATACATGATCCAGCAAAGGTTCTGCGCCAATGCGTCTGCCTTTGCCTTTTCCTCTTCCTCTGCCCTTGCTTCTTTCACGCTCTTTGAGCTGAATAACCCGCTGCCTGGCTTTCCTGCTGGCTTGAAAGCGCCGAATATATCCTTAAAAGCGGAAAATATTGCAAGGAAAGGAGTAAATGCATTGTCGTGCTTTTTTTCTTCTTTGTTCTCGTCTTCAGCAAACTTTTCCCCTGCCTCTGTAAGGTATTTTTTCAAATCATCCTTTATTGACATCATTGTGGCGTCTATTGTTGACAATAATTCAACATCCTCGACTTCCTGCTCGCCCTTGTAAGCCTCAATCTGCGCTGCTGTCACAACATACGGCGCAAGCTCAATTTTAATTTTACCGACATGCGACGGCTGCTTCTGCCCCTGGGGAGTGTAAGAAAGCTCAGGCCTTGTCACATATGTCATTTTTGCAAGTATGACAGGATGGTATCTCTTGAACCCTTCTTTTTTTGCAGCCAAAAGCTCAACAAATATCTTGCTTGTCTCAAACGCATTAACCAAGTCAGCGTCTGTGTAGCTGCCCTTCATCTGTAGCTGCCTTATGTTGCGCAGGTAAGGCCTTACCCAGTTCATGTAAAGCTTTACTGAATTATAGTGCTGCCTCAAGTATGTTATCCTGAATTTTCTTGTGTGCTGCATCTCCTGATAAGTCTTTTCCTTCCAGTCATAGTATGCATATAGCTTTTTTGCAAGCACATTTGCGACTTTCTCATTTGTCCCGTTGTTTTTTGCTGACTTGATTGCAGAGTCAACTCCTTTCAGCCCGTCCTTGGGATTAATGCTGAAGAACAGGTCAGGAAGGGACAAGAATCCTACTTTTGTCGCAAGCCCGTAAACTGAGTTTGGGCTTTCCATGCCTTTCTCAACAACCTCAACCCATATTGATTTTAATGCAATCTCAGCACTTTCATTGCCTTTTAAGCTGTCCTCATAATACTGAAGCCTTTCATCCATTATCCTGATTTCCCTTACAATCGGGAAAATTGTCTTGACAAGCTGGCCGATTAAGGCAAGGTACTGCTGCGCCTGCTGCTGCAATGCAGACATCTTTGTGCCGACATGCCCGTGAAAGCTGCTTGTGACAGATGCGTCAAACAAGTCCTTGATTTTTTCAATCTGGTCAAAGCCAATGCCTGAAGGAAACGGCTCCCTCATGAACTTGAGAATCCAGAAATAATATTTTTCCATGCCAGCGCCCATGCTTTCAACAACAAGCTCATACTGGCCTTTTGTGTATTTCGCCTTAACATTGGGCTTGGCTTGTATCAAAGGATTGTCTTTCTTTGCTTTTTCCAGCTCTTCAGCCGCCTTCTTCTTTTTATCCTTTTCTATCTCTTCCTTTGACTTCTTCTTAAAAAGCCCGAAAAGCCCGTCTGCCATAAGAAAGTAGAATGATTATAGCTATATAAAGATTGTTAAAAGTGGGGAAAAAAGCCTGCCGGCCGGCAATACTTAATGCAATGCCTTAATTATGCACGCTTTAATTGCTTTCACTCAACCTGCCTTTGGAAAAGCTTATACGCTTGAAGAATTACTGCGAGAACATTTCAATCAATGAACGGGCAGCATGGTTAGCTATTAAAATCGTTACTCCAACAGCACACCCCTGGTAAAGTGCATTCAATGTCATGTACAGTCCTATCTCATTATCAAACAGGGAAGGCCTTCTGTGAAAAGCATCGTTAATAGACTTAATTGCCCCGTATACAGGAATCCATTCCTCATTGCCAGAAAAGGCTTCCTTTATCGTTTGCCCAAGATCGCTCATTTTATTGCCCCTGAAATTGCTCTTGTTAGTGGAATGTAACCCAAGCTTATAACCTTTTCGCAATGCCAGGGCGAACACATAAGAAAGCCAGCCTGCCGGCAATACTTAATGCAATTCTTTATCTATGCACGCTTTAATTGCTTTTATTCAAGCCGCCTTTGTTTTTGAGTTTATCTTCTCTTCCTTATCATCCCGATAATATATTTAATATCAGAATAAACAGGTATTGCCTTTACCTTGTATGTTCTGGCCAATACAAGCCATAATATTACAACAAATGCAGTTGACATGAATTTCCATACAAACAAATGCACAGAGTCATAAGCAGATTCAAGCCTGAAATAAGTAAGCAAAAGAAGCTCTATCCTTATTATGTTAAAGGCAAGTATTGCAAGGCTTCCGAAAACAAACATCTGCAGCCTTTCATTCCAATTAATATCTTTTGTTAACAGTATGAGCATTGCAAGCAAAACATACGCTGATGTTGCAACACATGCGGGAATAAAGTTAAAGTTGTTTGTAAGTGTCTGTATTGAATTGCCTATCAAGGCTGAAGGCACAAAGATGCTGAAAAAGAAATAGCTCCAGTGAAGTGTAAGCGGGGCGATTATTGCGTACAATAAATTGTAGACAAGGCCAACTGCAAAAGCAGCTATTATTCTTAAGAGCAAATCCCTTGCATACCTCTCTTTTGCCATTAGATATATGCAGGGAGACAGCTTTATTACTCTTTCTCTTAGGGTTTATAATAAGAATGCATATTGCCAAGAATAATATCAAGGCTTTCCTGGTTGCGAAGCTTCTATTAAGTTAAGAACAAGAATAGTAATATCTTTATGTTCCATGCCAAGCAGGGCTAGATGCCTGCTTATTAAGCTTTATGGTTAGCGCCTTTTCTTTTTTGCAGCTTTCTTTTTAGCCGGCTTTTTCTTTGCAGGCTTTTCCATGCAAGATTCGTCGCCGCATCCGCATTCCTTCTTTTTAAACCAGTCGAATAGTCCCATTTAATCAACCTCCATTTTACTATAATATAATGGTTCTAAGAGTATATTAACCTTTTCCTATGAGAAAACAGTCAAAAAAAGAAATATTAGCCGTCAAGCAGTGTTTTGCCTTCGCCACGGCATGTAAGCAAAAACTCAAGCTCCCTGACAACCCTTGTGGCAGGAAGGGCATCCCTTGATTCATTGCGCGCAATCCTATTTACTGCAAGTTCAGCCGCTTTTGTATCATTGTTATAAATAGCTTGGAATTCCCGTAATACGTCTACCCTTTGAAGATCCTCATCCATTGCCTTATAGTTCTGCAGCGCAGTAAGCGCAGCCGCCATATTAATATCCCCCAGGTTGCAATATTCACACATTATTATCACGCTCCGTTAGTTATGTAGAGTTCATACTTTATATTACTTTATAAATCTTGCGGATTTTCTATCCCAATACAGCAAGAAAGGCTTATAAAGAAAAACACAGTAAGGATTTGCATGGGTTTAAAATGTGCAATATGCGGAAACAAGATTGAAAGCAATTTCCTTGAAAAGATATTCGGCACTTATGTAGGCAAAAAGAAAAAAGCAGTGTGCAACAACTGCCAAAAGCAGCACGGCGATAAAGTCAAGGAAATGGTTAAGTAATGCCTCCGTAGCTTAGCGGTATAGCGTCGCTCTCGTAAAGCGAAGGTCGGGGGTTCAATTCCCCTCGGAGGCTTTCAGCACCAAAAAGAATTATAAAAAAGAAAAAATCAGGCAGCAGCCTTCTTAAGCTCTTCTGCCTTGTCTGTCTTTTCCCATGGAAAATTTGCCCTGCCAAAATGGCCAAAGGCTGCTGTTTCAGCATAACTCCATCCCTTGGGATGCTTCAAGTCCAAGTGCTTTATGATTTCAGCTGGCTTCAAGGGAAACACTTTTCTTACAGCTGCTTCAAGCTTCTGCTCCTGCTCTTCAGTCAAATCCGGCGCAACCACCCTTACAGAAGTCGGCTCTGCAATTCCTATACAATAGCCAAGCTGGACTTCACACTGCGATGCAAGCCCTGCTGCAACTATATTTTTTGCAACGTACCTTGCCAGGTATGCAGCGCTCCTGTCAACCTTGCTTGGGTCTTTTCCTGAGAAAGCGCCTCCGCCGTGCCTCCCTATTCCGCCATATGTGTCAACAATAATCTTCCTGCCTGTCAGCCCTGCATCTGCAAAAGGCCCGCAAAGCTCAAACCTTCCTGTGCCGTTGATGAAATACTCTGTTTCAGAAGAAAGCCACTCTCCGCAAACAGGCTTTATAACACTGTCTTTAATATCTGCCCTAAGTGTTTCCATCTCCACATCAGGGTTGTGCGAAGCTGCAACAACAACATTTTTTATGCAGGAAGGCTTGTTGTTTTCATATTCAACAGCAACCTGGCTCTTGCAGTCAGGCCTTAGATATTTTAAGCTCCCTGTCCTGCAGTTGTCAAGCTTTTCAACAAGCTTATGCGCAAGCACTATTGACAATGGCATTAATTCCTTTGTCTCATTTGTTGCATAGCCCCACATGATTCCCTGGTCTCCTGCGCCCTGCTCTTTTTGCTCAGACGAGTCAACGCCCTGCGCAATGTCAGGGCTTTGCGTTGTAAGCTTCACAAGAACCTCGCAGTTATTGCCGTTAATGCCCCATTTTTCGTCTGTGTATCCTATGCCGCAGACTGCTTTTCTTGCAACCTGCTCATAATCAACTTTTGCCTTTGTTGTTATCTCGCCTGCGACAACAAGAAAGTTTCCTTTTGCAAGTGTCTCGCAAGCAACCCTTGAATCAGGGTCCTGCTGCAGGCACGCGTCAAGTATGCTGTCTGAAACAACATCGCAAACCTTGTCCGGATGCCCTTTTCCTACGGACTCCGAGCTCAAAACATATTTTTTTGCCATTTTAAATCCTCCTTTGTTTTACTAAGGAGGTCCGAAACACTAGTTTCGGTTCCTCCTCGATTTTTTTAAAAACATTTAAGAAGAAAAATTGAAATTTGCTTTTTAAGCATTGCGTATTAACTTATTCCAATAAGAATATTTTATTCCTTAATATAAAAAGGAGGCAAAAATTACGGCTTTCTCGAGTGCTTTCTTGACAGCTGCTGGTAATAAAGCCGCTCAACATCAGAAATTGAATTAGAGTCATCAGCGCCTTTTTCATCGCGCATCCTTACAACCCTTGGGAACCTTAATGCATAGCCGGAAGAATAAGAAGGGCTTTTCTGGATTTCCTGATACAAGACTTCAACAACAATCTTTGGCTTCACAATCGCCTGCTTTCCTTTCTGGGATATAATTAAAGGTTTTAGCAACTCAGTAAGCTGCTCAAATGAAACATCCCCGCCTGTTTTTTCCTTGACGCCAGTGCCGACTTTTCCTATCTCAAGCATTTCTCCTTCGTCGCCTTTGCACGCCAGAGTAAAGCTGCTAAGCCATTTTGCCCTTTTTCCCTCGCCCCATTCTGCTTTTGTAATTACCAAATCAAGAGTTTCCATTGTTGGCTTTATCTTTACCCCATACCCCACTCTTGAGCCTGGCTTGTAAATGCCTGAAATGTTTTTCAGCATCACGCCTTCAACACCTTCTTTTAAAACAGATTGATAAAACTTTCTGAGCTCTGCCTCGGTTTTCACAAGCTTCTGCTCAACAAGCACTATCCTGCCGGGAATCTCCTTCACAATTCCTTTCAGGGATTTTCTTCTCTCATCAAAAGGGATAGAAAGCATGCTCTTGCCATGAAGCCCCATTACATCAAATATCTCAACAATGACAGGCAGCTCTTTTACCATTCCCTCAATGCCGTACTTCCTTTGTATTCTTTGGGAAATATCCTGGAAAGGCCTGAACTTTTTTGTCTTAGTGTCAATACCCACAACCTCGGCATCTATAATAAATGACTTTGCTTTTACTGCATTTTTCACAAACTCCACAACATCAGGAAACTGTTTTGTCACATCATCAAGCCGCCTTGTGTAAAGCTTGATTAACTTGCCGTCCCCATGTATCTGCATCCTGAACCCGTCAAACTTTCTTTCAGCCAATGCAGGCTTTCCAACAATGTCAAACGCGTCTGCAAAATCCTGCGCTTTCACGTAAAGCATTACTTTAACAGGATTTCCAGGCGCAATTTCAATTGCATTTAATCCTGAAATCCCTTTCTCTTTAAGAGTCATTGCAACTTTGCCCAAATCATTTGAAAGGTCATACGCAGACTGCACTGCCTGCAATGCCTCATTATATTTCTCTTTATTCTCCGGGCTGAATCCTGAAAAAGCTAAAACAACTGCATCCCTTATTGTGCCGTCCCCAACTCCAGTCCTGAGGTTTTCAAGCACTAACCTTACAATATACCTTGCTTCAATGCCTGAGGCAGAATTCAAAAGCTGCGCAACAAAACCCACCTTTGTGTCCACAGAGCCATGCCCTCCAATGTCAGGAAGTTTCCTTATTGTTAATACTACTTTTTTTACAGTCAGTTTTTGCGAGAACAGAGGCATCTGCTTTTTTTTCGCAAACAGCTTTTCAGCAACAATCCCAAGATCGCCTTCTTTCCCAAGAAGATCTTCCACCTTGTCCTGTGAAACGCCTGCGCAATTTGCCACTGCCTTGGCAGCAAGCTTTGAGCTTACTCCAATATGCTTTTCCTTTTCAGCAGGAGAAAAAACAGAGCCCTGCAAGAGGCATATGACATCGGCAAGCTCGTCTTTTGATGCCTCCTTGAGAAGCTTTGCTATGATTGCAGTCTTTTCAAGCCGCTTTGAAGTATTTTCAAGCTGCTCGTAAGATTTTGCCAAGACAAGGTAATCCATAGAAAAATATAAAAGCAAGCTTCTTTTTAAGGGTTATGTTAAGGCTTTTGAAACAAAGCTAAAAAGGAGCGAAAATGGAACTAAAAGAAGCAGTAATAAACAGGAGAAGCATACGGAAATACCAGCAGAAGGATGTTCCTCTGCAGGCAATAGCGGAGATTCTTGAAACAGCAAGGTTTGCGCCTTCAGCAGGGAATGCGCAGAACTGGCGGCTTGTCATAGTTACAGACAAGAAGAAAAAGAGCGAAATTTCAGAGTTTTGCCACAGCCAGCACTGGATGACAGATGCGCCTGCTTTCATTGTCATGTGCAATGCAAGCAAAAAGCTAACAACGCTTTACAAGGAATCAGGCAAGATGTTCTCAACCCAAAACTGCGCCATAATCGCATCCTATATACAGCTTCTTGCAGTTGAAAATGGATTAGGAACATGCTGGGTCGGCGCCTTTGAGCATGAAAAGGTCCACAGGCTTTTGAATATTGATGATGATGTCAGTGTTGAGGCAATCATCACAATAGGGTATCCTGACGAGGAAAAGCACAGCCATGTGAGGAATGAATTTGTCAATTTCTGCTATTTTGACAAATGGGGAAACAAGCAGGGATCCGGGCATGGATTCTCAGTAAAGGAAAAGGCAAAATCAGGGCTGGCAGCATTCAAGGGCCTGTTCAGCAAGTAGCTCTTTTCATTCCGGAAACTTTTCAGGGAATATGCAAGATGTCCGGCTGAAAAAATTAACTTGACGACGGAAAATTGAACACTTTTCCGGACAAAACTTTTTATATAACCTCTGCAACCAGACATAAGTCATGGCAGGAGGTGAGTTTATGGCAAGACAATTAAGCGAAAAAAAGCTTGACGAGCTTAACAAGCAGCCGATTATCAAGACTGCAGTAAGCAAAAGCAAGGACGGCAAGTGGATTCTGCACAGGACCACGATTGTCGACATAAAGCCAATGTCATACCTTGACAAGGTTTTATGCGGAGGGCAGTAAAGCCACAGAAGAAAGGGATCCCTTTTTTTTCTTTTTTTTATGTTTTTATCTTTCCGCGCTGCCAGTCCTTCAGCAATGCCTGCGCAGCCGCCTTTATGTCAGGCACGCCGCCTTTTTTCAGCCTGTTTAACTTAAAAGCTATCTCTGCAAGCATTTCCTCTGTATCTGCTTTTTTCTTTACAAGATAATGCGCAGACACTGCATCCTTGTTGCCTTCAATAATGAAAACAGCAGCTGCTTCAGGGTCTTTTATTTTTGTAAAGTCAACCGAAGCCCTTAAAGCATGCTTTCCAATGCCTTTTTCCATGTAAGAAAAAACACCAGGCGTGTCAAGAAGATATATTTTGCCGGTGACCTTGATGAGCTGCATTGCCTTTGTAAATCCGCTTTGGGACGAGACAGGCGCGCTTGCCCTGCCTTTTAATGCGTTTATCACAGAGCTTTTCCCTGTGTTTGGATAGCCGACAATACCGACAACCACTTTTTCCTTGTTAGGAGAATTTTTCTGTATTTCATGAAGCAGCATTGTAATGCCATATCTTTTTGTTGCAGAAACAAACACAGCCGGCTTAAGCTTCTTTTTCTGCTTTTCAATAGCCTGTTTTTCAACAAGATCGCATTTGTTCAGCACAAAAATAAGCTTTTTGTTGCTTTGCCTTATCTTGTCCTCAAGCTCTATGTTTCTTGTTTCATCAACAAATCTTGCATCAAGCACCTCAAGCAGTATGTCTGAGATGCTTATTACATCATTCACTATTTTCCAAAAACTTTTCATGAAGATAAATAAGAAAGAATAGAATAAAAACTTATGCCTTAATCAATATTTGCCTTAAGCCCGATAAGCTCATGATAATGAGTCATGTAGCCTTCAGAGCTTTTCATTGAGCGGAAGCTCCTTACCTTGTCCTTAAAGCGCCTTATTGCGTTTGCAATTTTGTCCTTTGTAACGCCAGGCTCTTTTTCTTCTATTAAAACATTTAGATGATAGCTCAGGAAATCATCATCATCCACCATCACTGCATTGCCTTCATAGGCTTTTGTTTTTACCTCATGCATCATCCTGCTGACAAAGGTGTCAACATCATCATCAATAGAATGATTTTTCCTGTATGATTTCTCAGCGCCGTTCTCATCATAATAGAACAGCATTTCAAGGACATTGTCCCTTGTATCAACTCTTGTAACTTCTATGCGCTTGAACTTCAGTGTAAGTTTTTCCATATTTTTACCTTCTTTTCCTAAAACGAGGCTTGAAACGATAGTTTCATTACCTTTGTTTCAGGATTTTGTCTTTTCTAAGCTTGATTCTTTTCTTCACTGACTCTGAAAGCTCATAATTGCGTGTTTCCACATTATCAACAGCTTCCAGGAATTTTGTCTCCATGTCCTTAAGCTCGCTGTAAAGGCTGAGGTACTCTGCAGTATCCCCCATCTTTTTCTCAAGGATTTCCATCTTGTTCAGCAGCTGAAGAATGTTGTGTTCAGGAATATTATTGGCCATAATCTCACCTCTCATGTTTAATAATGATTATCTTTATATAAAGGTTTCTGCCGGAAAGCCAATGGCTGCATTGCAGCCATACTTTAGTGGCAAAGCCCCTGGCTTTGCTTGCCCTGAAAACCCTGGTGTGTTTTCAGAGTGGAATGGCTTTTATGATTAGCTTTGCGCAATCAGCTATGACTTTCAAATTATCCCTAATCTTTTCATAGTTTGCATCATACAATGCCAGATAATTGAAACTCTTTGTTTCTATGTTGAACTGCCTTGCTGCCACATAAGCAACAGCCTCTGCCTGTATCTCTTTTTGCTCTTTTGAAAGTGTTGAATTCTTATGCAGCAAGGCATGCGCTATTTCGTGCAACAAAGTGTTAATCTGCGTGTTATTGCTTTTGCTGCTATTAATTGTGATATTGGTGTTTGCTGCATAGCCGTGCAAATCATCCCTTAAACCCCCAAAGCTCACGTTAAACCCCTGTTGCTGGCAGAAATCCAATAGCTTTTGCAGCAACCCTTCTGTTTCACCTTCTGCTTCAATGTCAATGTCAGGCAGAGGCTTGCCGTCTGTCTGCGATATGTCAAAAACGCTTACCGGCCTGAAATAAATTATTGCCTCTTCCTTGCCATCTTTAATCTTTTTGCTTTTTGCAGGCGCAAGAATCTTTATCGCCTTGCTTCCTTTAATGACATTCCTTTCCAATCGCTTCCATTTATGGAATCCCGCCACCCTTGTTGCATTCGGCATCTGGAGATAGATTAGCAATTGGTTATAAGGCGAATAGTCCCAGAACCTTGACATTACATCAAGGTATTCTTTGAAGAAATCTGACTTCTTTGCTTCCTCTGTTTCATTTGCAAGCTGCTTTAATGCCTGCTCAACCTCTTTTGGGTTCATCTGAATCCTCTTTTGAAATTTCTATTGCCTTGCAGCAGATTTTTGCTTTCTCAACTAACAGCTTTAATTCATCAGGAGACGGCAAGCTGAGCATGTATCTTGATGCAAATATCCTGCTGCTTACGCCTCCGAGAGCATACTTAACTTCAACATTTTCCTTATTACGGGATAAGATTATGCCTATTGGCTCATTATCCTCTTCTGAATTAACTTTTGACTTGAAGTAATTGAGATAAAGGTTCATCTGCCCTATATTTGTATGGCTTGCCTCCCCTGCTTTTAGTTCTATCAATACATAGCACCTCAGGATTTTGTTATAAAATACCAAATCAGCATAAAACTGCTTTCTGCCGATGCTCATCTTGAACTGCCTTGCCACAAAGCTGAACCCTTTTCCCAATTCCAGCAGGAACATCTGAAGGTTTTCGATTATTCTCTCTTCAAGCTCTTTCTCAGAATATGGCTCAGGCAGCTTGAGGAATTCAAGCACATACGGGTCTTTTATAATATCCTCTGCTTTCTTCACCTTATGCCCTTCTGAAGCCAATTGGAGGAAGCCGCATTTATTTTTTGCAGCCGGCAGCCTGTAAAATAGCTTTGACGCAATTTGCCTTTTTAGCTCTTTCACGCCCCAGTTTTCTTCTTCGCATTGTTTTTCATAAAATCCCCTCTCTTCATTATTGCTTATGCTGATTAATTCAGCATAATGGCTCCAACTCAATTTGCCAGACGTCTGGCAAATTGGATATCGCAAATAAAACAAACGCATATATTGCAGATTGCTCCTGCTGACGCCACGGCCATAATCCTGCCCTAAATCAAAAGAAATACGCTTGAGCAGGGCTTGCCCATATTTTGCCCTCTTTTTTCCGCCCTGCTCGAATTCAACTATCTTCTTGCCTATATTCCAATAGGTTTCAATAATTATAGAATTAAGCATTGAAAATGCCTGTCCTCTCCCTTTTTCCAGCAGCAGCCCTATGCCTGTTACCAGCAGACTATAGTTTTTTTCTTGCATTGCCTTCATTTACTCCTCCTTTGAATTCATTCTTCTTCCAATTCTTTTCTTCTTGCATTTACGTTAGTTCCATAATCAAAATATGATTACTCCAGCTTAGGGAGAAAAGCAATTCTTCAGACACTGTCTGAAGTTTTTGACAGGTAAGCAATTCTACAGCCACCGGTTGTAGTTTTTGAGGCAAAGGCAATTCTGTAGACGCTGTCTGCAGTTTTAGGGATAATTCTCTAGATGGCATCTGGAGTTTTCTACCAGAAGGCAATTCTACAATCGCTGATTGTAGTTTTCTGCTTGAAGGCAATTCTCCAACCACTGGTTGGAGTTTTTGAGGTAAGGGCAATTCTACAGACAGTGTCTGTAGAATTGGATATGATTCATAGAATTTTTTCATATACCATAGATTTGCCACAGAATACCCCTTAATCCCCGGAAATCTCTGCCTTAAGTCCCTTGATAGCCTTTCAACAACAGCCTTGCCGTATTCTGATGTTTTGCTTAACTCCTCTCCAATGTTCCAATACGCCTGCAATAGCGCCTTATTTACTTCTGAGAAAGCCCTGAGCTTTGACTGCTCTATCTGCTTTACCACGGATTCTAATATCTTTGTGTAATTATTCGCTTCTTTTTTCATAACCGGCGTTTATAGCTTCCTGTTCATAAAGCTTTCTGTGAAAAAACGTGTTTTTTTTCATTGAAATTGGAAGAGCTGTTGTTGATTGTGAAGAATTTCCGGAAAATGGGGCTTTGATTAGGCATATTTCCGGGTTTGTTGGAAGGCAAAAATTATTCCCCTCGCCAAGCTGGATTCGGGCAAAGCTTATAAAGGAGTAAGCTAAAATACACGTGATAAAAGATGGCTATAACAGGCGCAAATCTCGGCTTTGAGGGATAGGCGAAGCCACTCTCACATGGGCATATCATGCCCATCCTCCTTTCCCGCTTAGCTCCCAGAAACACTTCAATAGTACTCATACGCCTTCTTTATACTTTCAAGCTCCTCCAGCTTCTCCTCCAGCTTGTCTATCTGCTCTTTATAGAATTCAATGTTTCTCATGCAGTTTTCAATCTCAACAAATATGTCTGCCTTCTCTTTTGTGTTAAGCTCTGCCTCAGGCTCCATATTCATCCTCCAAGTATAAAAAAAGCCCCTCCCCCCTCATTGGACTTGAGGGCGGGATAAGCGTAAGGAGGCGGTAGAGACTTAGGTCTCTGGCCTCCCTGTTCAGGAGGCGGTAGAGACTTAGGTCTCTGGCCTCCCTGTTCAGGAGGGATGTAAAACCTCTGCCAGCATTGGGACTGCGTCCCGAACTTTCCTTCGCCTCTGCTCGGAAAGCATATAGCTGGCTGGATTTTGCGGCGATACCCCCGTAACGATGCAAGTTCCTCTGCCTGGAATTGTGAACCGTGACCATATGTTTTTGGAAATCCAAACAATTCCTGACCAACCACAATATTTATTAATGCAAAAGCATTTACTTTGTCAGGAAATCCGTTTGATTTTTTGTTTTCCTCTGGGTGTGGAAGCTTTGAGGGAAACTTTTTTCCTTTTTTAATTCACCTCCTTTGGTTTTTGCTATTCTTTCAACGAGGTTCGGAACGCAGTTCCGTTCACCTCCTGTTTTTTTGCGCATTGCATTGGTAATGCATATAACTCTCAATGCAAAACAGTAGAACTCTGGAATCGACGTAATCAGCGCTGGGGATTGCTTGTCATCCCTGTAATCCGATACAATATTAATGTCAGAAGAGGTATTTAAAGATTATTGGATTGCAGTATATAAATAGTAATCATTGAATTGTGGTTATTTTAGCTTTAAAAGCCCAAATAAAGCCAGAATACGCGGTTTTAGCCTTTAATTACGTGGGTTTCAACACGGCACCTGCATGGCAGCTTGTATGTCGCAGCTTTCATAACAGTGGTAACAGCATTTTTTTCAGCAGCAGCAACATATACTGAAAATATAGGGGCGCCTTTCTTGACCTGGGCTGCGCTTCCGATAATCCTTCCAAAGGAACGCTGCATGCCTGTCTGCATTCTGTCTGCTCCTGCTCCTGTAATCATCTTGTTTTCCCTGATTGCATGATGCGGATAAACCCTTACCTTTAGATGATAAGGCCTGTTCATTGCATCAAGCTTTCTTGAAAGCACCTGCCTTGCTGATTCAAGAGAATTATGCCTTATCTGCAGATTTTCCATTGAAACCAGGTCGAGTTTTAAGTCATAATCCCTTTTAGAATCCCCAAGGTCAAAACGCGCAATCTTTATTGCAGGAACTGCTTTTATGAATGCCTTTCTCTTGTATTTGGATTTTCTTGTATAGGCCCTTTCAATCTGCCTGTAGCATCTTCCTGGTCTTAATCCTGCCATATTCTCACTCCGTTTTTACTCCTCAACCTTTATCTTTGTGCCGACTGCCTGCCCTGGCAAGCCATGCTCGAATATTGCCCTTACAGCGCCATTGCAGCCATGCGCAGCCCTTATCTCTCCGTAAAGCTTTTTTCCTGCAGGAGATGTCCATACTACTTTCTTTCCAGCAAGCTTTGAAGCTTTTTCCTTTGAAGACACTCCTTTTATCTCAATTACCATATGCCTGTTTTTCTGGGTATGCTTCCCCTGCCTGAAATTGCAAACAACGCCTTCCATTTTTTTTGTCTCCTAAAGCATGATTTCTATGTCTTTGCCCACCAGTGTTCTGAGGTCCTCAAACAGCCTCTCCCTGATGAACATTCTCTTTGGGGATACTAACTTGCTTATATGCTTTTCTAATTCCTCAGGCGCAGCAGGCTTTATATTTTCAAGCCCCCCGTCCTTGTTAACATCCGCAATAAGCATATCATCCCGCTTTTCAGAATCTTTTATTATGAATGCCTTATCATCAGGAATAATCATTTCCCCGACAATGTCTCCATACTTGAACCTTATCTTAACTCTTTCAATCTCAATGGATTTCTTTCTCTGCATGTGCTCCACCATTGTTTTTATGAAAAGCCTTCCGTCTTTCTTGACTTTCTGGGCTTCCTGCCTTGATATTTTGCCTGCGAGGAAATCATCCTTGGCTTTTTCAACGTCTTTCAATACCCTTAGGAATTTTTCAGGCACTTTATCTTCAGCAACAAGCTTTGACTTGAATAATGAATAAATATCCTTGTCTTCGACTGCCTTAACGCCTTTCTCAGCAAGCAAGTCCCTTGTGACTGCGATGCAGCTGTCATAGACATCAAGAATGCCTTCCTTCTCTGCCTTTTCCTCAATCTGCTTGAAAAGCTTCTTTATCCTCTTGAGGTAATCCTCTGCATCGTTAAGCAAATCATCTATTTCCTTGCCTGTCACAGACGTGACCTTGCCGTGCTCTATGTTTTTGTAAGCTGTCCTTATCTTTTCAAGGATATCAATATACTTTTTCTCCAGCATTTTCTCTTTTTTTACAAAGATATCATCAAGAAGCTGGATTGTTTCCTTAGGTGTTGGAGGCGGAAGCCCGTAAAGCATTAAAGCTGCCTGTGTGGGATTTAATATTGAATAATACAAGTCCTCACCCAGAATGCTCAGGAGCTTGTGCTTTGCCCTCTGCACTAATTTTTCTCCGATATCCATGCTCATGTCAATTGCCTCAGGGCTCGGCCTTATCCTGCCCATCTGCAATAAAAGCTTCCACGGCATGAAAACTCCCCTGTCGTACAAAGGAACGCCATCTCTTAGGAATGTGTATATTACCGGGTTTGCATCCTTTACAGAGTCCCAGAAGTCAGTCAGAATGTATGTCTGCACATGGAACTGTTTTCTTACGCCTGTAATCCTTGCAGCGTCAAAGCCCATTCCAACTATGATTGCCCTGAGCTTGTCTTTTAATTCAGCCCTTGGCATTTTCTTGACATCTGTGTCATCTATGACAATGTAAATGTCAATGTCATTTGATTTCTCTCCCCTGAACAAAGAGCCTGCCGCAACATAGCTTACAATGTATTTCTCAAATTTCTTTAAAACCATTGACTTGTGCACTTCTGAAATCTTGATAGCTGCAATCATGTCAGTAGGATCATAAACAGGGGCTGCCATTGCAATCATCTTAAGGACTTCGTATTTTGCGTCAAAGCATGACTCCTTTAGCTCTGATGCTAAAAGGATTTCAGGAGAGATGTTTTCGTCAATCTCTTTTGCAATTGTATTTGTTATCTGGTTAAGCTTGTTTGCAAGCTCCTGCTTTGGCATTTTCTTGCTGTCAGAATCATCAACAAGGACTAAAACGTTTATTTTGTTAGGATCATCTTTCTTTTCATCCCTTACTTCAGCTGGAAGCATCTTCTCAGGAGGCAATAAAGCAACGCCTGTTATGTATTTGTCAAACTTTTCAAGAATTTTCTTTGTAAAAAGGTCCATTTTGTCTTTCAGGGCCTTCATCTTTTCCTGCATTTCAGGAGGAAGTGAAGCTAAAAGCGCCTGCTCCTGCTCTTTTGCAGCCTTTTGTTCAGTGTTTGCCTGTTTCTTTTCCTGTTTTGGAGTTTTTGCCATTTTAAAATGTCCTCTTAATGCGTATATTAGTGCCTAAAGGGGGTATTTAAATGTTTGCGTTCAGAATCAGCTATAATTGGATATAACCAAGCTGCCATGCCCTAACTGCACCATTATAATCATCCACATACTGCCTTAGAACATTCCTGACAATCCCTGCTTTCTCAGGAGCTACGTGCTCTCCATCCTTCAAAAGCCTTACAAGGCCAAAGAACTCCTCCTGCGAAGCTTCAGGCAAATGGCGGCCGCATCGTCTCACTGTATATTCCACGCCGCGGTATATCTTCCTCCTTTGTTTTGGCGGATTAAGATCTTCCCTTCTCTCAATCGACACTCTGCCTGCGCAGAATACAGTATCCATAAGAGCGCGCGCAAAAATCCCAGCATTACTGCCTAAATATGCAAGAACAGCCAGATTAATGTCATGCACCCTGCGGTTCTGCAGGTATCTATTGAGCTCATCTTTAATTGTGATAGGTTTTGGCATGCAAATCATTATATTCAAAGAGTATAAATAGGTTTCTGTTGCAAAAAGAGAACATTAGAAATCTTTATAAAATCCCAATACTATCAAAATACAAGCTTATTTAGCTAAAGGGGCAGGAACTTGTGTTTCACGCCTTAAAAAAAAGGAGGTAATTACTATGGGAGAACTTGTTGTTGTAAGAAGCAAGGTAAAAGACTTTGCAGAAGGAATGAATGTTGCAGGCGACTTTGCAGACGCATTGAGCGAGAAAGTTGTTGCTTTAATCAAGGAAGCTGCAAAGAGGTCCAAGGAAAACGGCAGAAAGACATTAAAGCCGTGCGACTTGTAAAGAATTTTTCTTTTTTTTCTTTTGTTTTTTAAATGTTTATTCTTAAAAAGTATAAGGTTCCACGAAAAAATAAAGCCGGCCCCCTGCATGAATTCTTGCTGTTTTCAGCCTTTTGCAACAAGAATAACAGTTTATCAGCAAGCGAAAGCCTTATATATTATTACGTAATATTACGTAATATGGCAAATGAGATAATAGCGAGAATCAGTATAGGAAGCAGGATGGACCAGGTTTACCTGCCGAAGAACAGGCCCATGGCTTTAAGCATTGGCTCATATGTGGTTGTTTCTCCGGCAATACAGCAGAAAGAGATTAAGCCGCATTATTACCATACAAGGCAGATAGAGCCGATAAAGGCGCAGATTGTACAGGAGATATTCAGGAACATAGATGCAGAAAACGTGATTATAGCGGGCTCTTTCCTTGAAAAAGGGTTTTGCTTTGAGGATATTGACATCATTGTTATCAATGGCAAGGCAGAAGGGCTTGAAGAATTTATAGAAGGCAATTTTGGGCTTAAAGCGCATGTCATAAGAATGAGCCAGGATGCGTTAAGGGCAGGATTAAATACAGACCCCTTGTTTCAGATGGCTTTAAGCAGGTTTGCTGCAAAAGAGAGGGTAATATTCAAAATCCAGCCTGAAATAAAACACAAGCTGCTGGATATTCACTTATTGAAAAGCAAAACACTGCCTGAGCAGTTTGAGCATCTTGAAGGGAAAGATAAATACAAACTTACAAGGAATTTGTTTGCAATAAAGCTGTTTCTTGAGGAAAAAACAGCAACAAAAGAGAAAGTGAGCAAGGCAATAGATGCATGGTTTGGAAAAGGCACAGTAAAAATGCTTAGTGCAAACACATTAAGCAAAAATCCTTTCATAACTAAATATAAAAAAGCTTACAGAAAAGTATTTAATGCCATAATGGCAGGCATTAGCAATAATGACAAGCAGAAACAAGCTGGTTAGGATATTCATAGGAAATGCTGCAAATGCCGTTGTCCATAAAGTTCTTGAAAAGGCAATAGAAGAGGAAAATCTAAGAAAATATTATGAAAAAGAGGTTCATAACAGCTTTCTTATAGCAAAGAAATACAGGGAAATGATTAATCCCGTTGGCAGGGCTTTGCCTGAATCAGAAGATATAAAGGCAGATATTGTGAAAAAAGCAAAACAGGAATTAAATATCAGGATTAAGAAAGGCTATAAAAATATTGACATAGATTCTGTAAGTCCTGCAACTGAAAAGCTGCTGAAAAAACTTAAAGCAAATAAAGCGTAGCCGCCTTTTAGATCCAATCCTTTCTCTTAAAATAGGCATAAGCAAGTATTACCAGAACAAGCATTAATGATAAAGCAAACCAGTAGCCGTGCACCCAGGGGATTTCAGGCATATACTTGAAGTTCATGCCGTATATTCCTGATATTAAAGTCGGAAGAAGGATTATCGCGCCCCACGCAGTAAGCTTCTTGACAGTTACATTAAGGTTATTGGAAACAACTGACAAATACACCTCAATTGTTGTAGTAAGTATATCCCTGTAAGTAACTGTAAGCTCCACAAGCTGGGTAAAGTCAGAGTACAAAAGCCTGAACTTTGAAAGCCCTTTCTTGTCAAGGAACTCGCCGTACTCCTTTTCAATGCCTGAAACAACCTCCCTGTTTGCTATCAATGCCTTATAGAAATAAATAAGGCTTTTCTTGATTTTAAGGGAATCACCCATAAGGCGCTGGCTTTGCGGCAAATGATATATTCCTTCCTCAAGCTTGTCAATCCTCTCGTCAATTGCAGAAAGTATTAATGAGTATGTGGACGCAATCTCGTCAATTATGTTGTAAAGTATGAATGTTGTGCCTTTTTCAAAGATTCTTGCCTTTCTCTTGTCTTCCCATTCTTTCATGCGGTTAAGGGACGGCATCTCATGCATATGCATTGTTATGAGGTCATTGCTCTTTTTTGAGATAAAAGCAAGCAAAGGCATTGTTACATCCTCTCCCTTTTCCTGCGGTGACTGCAGCACAATAATAGAATATTTCTCAAGGTTGGCAATCAGGGGGCGGCTGTTTGCATGCAGGAACTCCCTTATCTCAACTGCGGAAATGCCGACAAATTCCGCTATCTTCTCTATTTCTTCTTTTGAAGGCTTTTGAAAATCAGCCCAGACAACGCCCCTCTTTTTAATGTCTTCAAATTTTCCCTGAAGGACTTTGCCATTCTCAAGCTTCTGCACAGTAAGCATGAGATTATAGAGCCAGAAAAAGTTTATATAGTTTCGCACAGAACATTATATCAATGGATTTCAATTCAACATGCAGAAAAATAAAAGAGCTGAAGATTCAGGGCGCGACAAATGTTGCTGTTGCAGCTGTTGAAGCTTTAGCCTCTGCTGCTTTAAAATCAAAGGCAAAGAACAGCAAGAAGCTGCTCGAGGATATTGCTTCTGCAAGGAAAAAGCTGCTTGCCACACGGCCTACAGAGCCCATGATGAGGAATTTCCTTAATTTTATGTACGCAAGGGCTATGACTGGAAATGATGTAAAAGACATAAAAGCAGAGGCAAAAAGGGCTGCAAAAGAATCCCTTATGATGAAAGCAGCTGCAAAGCAGGCAATTGTGAGGATTGGCGCAGGGCTTATTGAAGACGGAAGCATAGTGTATACCCACTGCCATTCAAGCACTGTAACAGGAATCCTGAAGGAAGCTGCAAAAACCAAAAAGTTTGAGGTTTACAACACAGAAACAAGGCCGCTGTTCCAGGGAAGGATAACTGCAAAAGAGCTTGCAAAGGCAAAAATCCCTGTCACTCATTTTATTGATTCTGCTGCAAAGCTTGCATTGAAAAAAGCGGATGTAATGCTTATTGGCGCTGATGCAATAACCCCGATGGGAATCTATAACAAGATTGGCTCCGGATTATTTGCAGAGCTTGCAAGAAAGTATGACACCCCTGTTTATGTCTGCTCTGTTTCATGGAAATTCAACCCAAGCTCCATCTTTGGGCAGGATGAGGTTATTGAGGAGAGAAGCGGCAAAGAGGTGTGGAAGGACGCCCCTAAGAATGTTATTGTGAAGAATTATGCGTTTGAAAAAGTAGACCCTGACCTTGTTTCTGCAATTGTTTCAGAGCTTGGAGTGTACCAGCCTGAGTCATTTGTTGAGGAAGTGAAGAAGAAGTATCCGTGGATGTTCTGAATGAACAAAAGGAATAAATGGATTCTTGGGATAAGCGCTTTTATTATTTGCTTGGTTGTTGCAGCTGTTCCATTGCTTAATGCCGCTTTTAGCTGCAAAAAGGCTGAAGTGGGAGCTGTATCAGGGATTGCTGACAATGCTTATGAGTCATCTACCGAGGTAAAAGTGCTTTCATATAATATGGCTCATTGCAGGGGCTCTTATGATTTTTACGGGAAAACAACAGGCATGGATGATTTGGATATGGACCTAACAATAGATTCTCCTGAACAGGTTTACAAGTGCCTTGATGACTTTGCAGAGTTTATTGTTAATGAGAAAGCTGATATTGTTTTATTGCAGGAAGTTGACAAGGATGCTGTGTGGAGCTTTGGAATTGATTTCATGCCTTACCTTGCTGAGAAATCAGGGTTAGGCTATTATAGCTATGGCACAAAGCATGATTTAAGTGTTTTGCCTTATATGCGGAAGAAATCAAATGGCGATTGGATTTATTGGCTGTATTTTGACATTGGCAATGCTGTTTTAAGCAAGTATCCAATTGTTTCTGCTGAGAACAAGGGTTTTGGGGAGAAAGGCTTTAAAAAATGGATTTCAGGAGAGGAGAAGTATGTTGATGCTGTGGTTGATGTTAAAGGCAAGATGGTAAGGGTTGTTTCAACACATTTTGGCTCTGGACTCAAAGAAAGCTTAAAGATGATTGAAGAAGCTGAAAAAAGCGAAATGCCTTTTGTGTTTGGAGGCACATTGCATATATTATTGCCTGCTGCAAGGGAAACCTGCTCGTGGTGCAGTAATGAATACATGAACGCAATGCAGAACCTTATTGATTCAGGGCTTTTTAATATCTATATGACTGGGGTTGATGCATTGGATACCCAATATTTCACAGCAGACACTGAAAATTTGTATTGGACAGCTGATTACATCATTCCAACAAAAGATGTGGAGATAAAAGACTATTATGTTATTGATGTTGAGCTTTCAGACCACAAGCCCGTGGCTGCAACGCTTGTGCTTAATGATTCTCAGTGAAAAATAGCCGCAGTAGTAATGCCCAAAGAAACACACACTATAAACAAGAAAGCATATTCTAATTTGCCGCCTGTTTTAATAAATCCCCTGAAATGGCGCTTCCACACTGGCTGGAAAAATGAAACACCCTCTGCTGTCATTGAGTCTGCGGCAATATGCGTAAGATAGCCTAATGCAAATGCAGAGCCGAGTATTGCATAGTCTGTTGTATAAGCTGATAAAAATACAATAAAAGGCACCCACACTGTATGCAAAAATCCCCTGTGCTTCACAAACAATGTGAGTATTGCTGAAAAAGGCCATAGCTGTCTTCCAATAACGCTTTTTGTAGTGTCAATGTCAGGCAGGACAGCTGCAAAAAGAAATACCAATGAAAAAAGAACAGCGTGGCCTGGCTGGAAATATTTTAAGAGTAAAATGCCTGCCAAGGCGCCCAGTGCAAGATGCGTTTTAAACATCATTTTTTACATAACAACGTCTTCATGCTTTACAACAGCAACAACCTCAGCAGGAGTCGCATCCTTCACATTCTGCGCAACCATCTCAAGCCTTGCAAACATCTCATTCATGTTTACCCTGCCTGTAACCTGCATCTGCTTTCCAAGGATGCTTTTCTTTACATCTTCAAAGAATGCAGGGTCGCCTTTCTTGCCCACTAATTCTTCTGCTTTCATGCCCAGCGCTGTTTCAGCCAGGTCCCTGAAGCATACAACTCTTATATTGTCAGTTCCGTCATCCAGGATAATATTAAGTATGGGCACAATCCTTTTCTGCACCTTACCGTGCTGCGGGCATGAGCCGTCTTCCTGGACTTTTTTGTTGCATTCAGGGCATGCGTCATAAAACCTTGGCTCAAACACCTGCACAACAGTGCCTGCTATTGTCGCAAGGTCTTTTTCTTTTAATTCAGTGATTGCCTTGTTTGATGCTTGCTGCTTTGCAAACGCTACTTCCTCATTCTCAGGATTTAGCTCAATTGATGAGCCTGATCCCAAGTGCACTTCATTATAGCCGTTATTTTCCCTTATGTAAGCCCCTTTTATTAATACAATGTCATTGTCTTTTAGAGTTGCAAGTTTGTCAATAATAGGCTCGTCCCACACAGTAACCCTTACAACGCCCGTCTCATCGCCTGCAAGGAACGCTGCATTCCTTCCTTCCTTTTTTTCTGTCTTGAAATGCCTTATGCCATAATTTTTTACAATTCTTGCCACTAACTCAACATTCCTCTGCATTGGCGCAATTTCCTTTATTTTTTCCCTTGCATGCTTTTGCTGGAATATTTTAACACCCAGGTCATTTGCAACTATATGCGCTGCGCCTTCCTTTGAAACCAAATCAGAAAGCTGTTTTAGCTTTTGGTCTACTTTTTCATCAATTGCCTGCTCAGAAAGCTGTGTCGTGTCTTTTATCCTTGCTCTTATTTTTTCATATGATAATGCTGCCATTTGCCTCACCCTCTTTTGTTATAAGCTTAAATAGCAGGAACTTGTTTTGCTTTATTAAGATTTCTGTGCTGGAGTGCTTGTATTGGAAAGTTTTCAGGATTTTTGGAAAAATTGTTATAAGATAGTGTAAAATGTTATGGATTTCTGGAAAAATGGAAAGGCGGGCCTCTGGCGTGGTTTTTAATGGGTTTTTGCTATTGGCATTAAGAATGTGGATTTTGCTGCAGCAGCCTTGTTTTTAAAAATCTTAAATCAGCCTGTTCCTGCTCAGCACTTCCTGTATAGCTTCCAAAAATTTCTTTGCATTATCCAGAGATTCCCTTGCAGGCTCCATATTGTGCCTTGAAAGGCGGTGATACTGGAATAAGCCCCTCTTGCCTTTCTCCTCTTCAAAAATATCAAGCAATTCCCTTGCTTTTGCCTCGGAATCCTCATAGATAAGATAAAGCTCTTCAGCTAATTCATTGCTTATCACAAAATGCCTTGCAAAGGCAACCATTGTCGCATAATGCCTCCTCCCCTCAATTTTTACCTTTTTCAGCCCCAATAATGCCTGCGTTGCATGGAATATGGAATAATAAGCGCTTACAACAACCCAGTCAAAGAATGTTGCGTCTTCAGGAAATCCTAATGCCTTCTTCAGCTTTGACTCTGTTGAAATCCTGAACAGCCCTTCTGCAAGCAACAAGTCATTAACCGCTTTCTGCCATTTAAGATGCACTTGGATTATAGAGTTCTCTCTTACCGGCTTGCCTTTTGCATTAAGCAGCTTATTATATTTTTCCTCAATTTGTTTGGCTTGGAGCATATTTTATCCTCTCCCATTTTTGAATGAGGCTATAAAAGGGATGAGGGTTATAAACTATTCGCTTGTTTCTTATTATATGCTTTACAACTGTTTCTTCTGCTGACAAAAGGCTTTCCTCAAACTCGTCAATAGAAAATATCTGCATCTGGATATTCCTAACATGCGGGAATTTCTTCATTATTTTATTCATTCGGCTTATTCTGCTTTTTTGGGCTATTATAAAAACATCCCAGTCTGATGTTTTCACAGCTTTTCCTGAAACCCGGCTGCCGAAGACACCTATGCAGGCAAAGGGGTCTATTTGCATTGCTTCTTTTGCTATAATCCTTAATGCTGAATTTTGCAATTGGCTGCTTTCCTCAACAAAGCAAAGCATTTGTATGGCATCCATATTGCTTATGTTGAATGTTATTTCGTTTGCCTGCCCTCTTTTCTTTTCAGTCAGTATTTCCTGTTTTATCAGGAGCTTTATCCTCTTGAAAGCATGCGAATAGTTTATGTTCAGCTTTATGGTTATTTCCCTGATAGAGAAGGCTGCTGCATAATCTGTTATGTACATGCCGAGCATATTCAGGTCCATTATAGTTATATCTTTAAGCATATTATATTGGATGTTATAACATATATATAAGGATTTTGGTGTATGTATTAAGCTTCAGAGGAGAGCCTTAAGTTGCTCATAGGGATTGGCCTTTCTTAAGTTCCATGTTTGAAACAGGCTCAACATTATCTCGGTTGTTTTCTGTCCTTGTTCTGTTCGTAAACAACCTATAATTTTTTCC
>JAHJRD010000065.1 GCA_018830945.1 Nanobdellota archaeon
TGCCTTATACGCTTTTGGCCTTATATCCATGTTAATGGCTTTCCATTCTTCAGGAAACCTGCCCTTAAGAGCCAGCCTCTCATACCCGCTGTACAGCCCAATAACCTTGCCATCTGCAAATTCCTCTATCCTTATCAGTGCTTCTATGTAGTTCTTGCCTTTCAAGCCTGCCTGCTTCAGCTTGTTCCTTACGTACTTTGTCCTTATTTTGTCATATTTTGCCATTTGTTTTGCCTCTAATACGCCTAACATGTGCCCATATAAATAATTTATTGACAAAAATATTCTTATAGGAATAGCACGAAAGGCAAAGCCTGTAGTGCATTTGCGAAGCCACCATAATATGAGCACATCGTGCTCAGCCTCCTTCCCACACTATCCACACAATAAACAACCTTTTTATCTCTATAACCCCACTATACAATACATGATAAAAGCAATCCTAACCGACTGCGACAACACTCTAATAGGCTTCATGAGAATGAAAACACTGGCAACAAACAACGCAGCAAAAGCAATGGCAAAGGCAGGATTAAAGAATCATTGGCAATAACTTTTTATATCCCTATATCCTTCATTAGAAGAGCATAAAGGAAGTTTCTATGGCAAAAAAAGAAGCAAACAGCAGAGAAAGATTTTTAAAGGCGTACGCCAACCTGCCTGTGCCTGAAAGGGAGCAGATTATTGTGATTATAGACAATAAGCCGTTTTCATGGGACAGGGCCTATGATGAAATAACAGATAATACGGAATTAGGGAAGAAAATGCTTAAAAAAATGGAAGCAATAGGGATATTATAATGGAAAAGGGCATATTTGAAGAGCAGAAGCATCTTGTTTTGGAAAGGTTCAAAACCCTTAATCCGGAAGCTAAAATCATGCTTGGGGACGGAAAAGAATTAACAGTCAGGGATTTAATAGGACATATCATCAGGGAAGACGAGTTCGGCAGAAAGGCGGTTCATGTTCAAATAAGAATGTTGAGGGTGCTGGCTGGCGGCTCTTAAAATGCCAAGGAAGATATTAGTAACCAGGCCAAGGCATGACATGCAAACCGCATACCTTTATGATTTCTCTGAAGGATTAATAAAATCAATGAGAGGCTCTAAAGCAGTGCATATCACTGAGCTGAGGGATAGCCAGGCCGTAAGAGCCAATTTAGAAAAAGTTATCCCCCATGAGAACCCGGGGCTTGTGTTTTTAAACGGGCATGGAGATGGCAAAAGTGTCGGCGGGTATAAGGATGAGACCATTTTAGACTGCAAGAATATAGCATTAACAAAGGGCAGGATTGTATATGCCCTGGCTTGTGAATCATTATCTTACCTTGGAGAAATTGCAGCCAAACAGGGAACCAAAGCCTATATCGGCTATAGGGATAAATTTATGGTTATCCGTGATTTAACGAGAACTTCTTCCCCAAGCAAGGACATTAATGCGCTGCCCTTCAAAAAAGTATGCTCTGTTTTAATAAATGCATTGGCAGAAGGCAAAGAAGTGAAAGAATCAATTGGCAGAACAAGAGATAAATACAGGGAATTGATAAAATCATACGGCACCAGCAAAGATGATTATGGAGATGTCGGGCTTATCCGGTTTGCACTGGCATGGGACTTGGAATTTCTGGATATGGCCGGAGACCCTTCAGCTAGGTTTACCTGACTAAGATACACACAAGACTAAAATAATAGAAGCAAGCCGGAGGCCGCTCATCCCCTCAGCTCTTCTATCACTAAATCTTCAATAAGCCGCTATCTTTAAAAATAACAAGATTATACCATATACCAATGGTTTTCATAGATGTCTATGACACAATATGGGACTTTCTGGAAAAAGAGGGAATTCTTGGCAATGCAATGGAATATGCAGAGCATATCTGCGGCAAAAAGACAATTGCAAGATATGACAACACTGAACTGCTTCCTGACATTGTGCTTGAGCAGGCGCTGTTTGACATTTCCTGCAATGGCGAGCTGCTTGTTGATTATGTTGAAAGAAAGCTTTACCCCAAAATGAATGAAGATGACAAAAAGGAATTCCTTCTGCTGAAAGCCTCAAAAAGAAACAATCTCTCTTTTATAAGAAAAGAGAAGCTTGAAAGGAAAGATACCCATGGAAAGGATTTCTACAAGTTTTATTTCAGGGATAAAAAAGGGAAAACCAAGGAAGTTTTAAGCTCCACTGCCCTTGACAAGCAGGGAAAAAGCCTTAATATAAGGCTTATCAGGCTGCCTGAAGAAGAAGGCGAAGTGCATGCAGTGCTGGGGGTTATTTTTAATGGCAACGCCATGGAACTGCTTGAACTGCTTAAGATGATGAGGATGGACATAAAGCTGTAAGGAAGAGGATTTTGCGATAATACTCAAGGATGAGACAGGCGGGAAAGGCGCTGCAAATGTCAATGAAAATGAGGGATTAAAAACTCTCCTTGCCTTAATAACTGAAAACCCAGGAATAAAAGCCAAACAGGCTTCTGCATTGCTTGGGAGGCCCATTAAGACAATAGAAAGGCAAGTGAAGCTGCTTATTGAAAAAAAGATTATTGCAAGGAGAGGGAGCAGAAAAACAGGAGGTTACTGGAAAATTATTGAAAAATGAAAAAAGTCTATCTCATAGGGCACGGAAACAAGAAACTGCAGGGATTTACAGGCCAGCTAAAAGGAAAGAATGTAAATGCCCTGATAGACATAAGAAGCGTCCCCTACAGCCGGTTTGCATTCCAGTTTAACAGGGAAAACCTGAAAAAACACCTGGAAAGAGAAGGTATTGAATATATTTACATGGGAGATTTGCTTGGCGGGAAGAGAAAAGAAGGGTTTGAAAACTATATGAAATCTGAAGCATTTAAAGAAGCAATTTCTAAATTGAAAGAGCAGGCGGAAAAAGCAAATTCCGCCATCATGTGTGCTGAAACAGACCATGCAAAATGCCACAGAAGATTTATTGGAGCAGAATTAAAAGAATATGATGTGGAAAATATTGGTTCTATAAAGAGAATCTAACGAGGGGCTCAGGGGTACCCCCTGCCTCCTTCTTTTAAAACATTTCCCTCAAAGCATAATCCAGGTTTGCCCTGTAATTATCCTCATGCCCTATATAAACAACCTGCAGGGCCCTCTTTTCAACATCTTTTTTCACAAGCTTGAACTTCTTAATGCAGGATTTAATATCCTCAACATCCCTTTCATTCAGCCTTCCAATCTTTGTCACGACAATATCCAGCGGATTAAGGGCAAGAAGCCTTATTTTTCCAAGCTTCCTGACAGGAATGCATTTCTGAAGATAATCAGAAGGCAGCTGCTGGGAAAATACCATGCCTTCAGTGAATATGTCTACCCTGTGCCCTGGAGGCAGGCTTTTTATTGCTTTTCTGAATACAACCACATCTTCCGCGCTTAGGTCAAAGTCAATGTCTATTGTAGAAGCCTTAAGGTTTAGCAGTGTCATTGCAGTGCCGCCTACTGCTGTTAAAGTAATGGGCTTGCCAAGTACCTTGTCAACTTCTTCCAGGAATTCAAGCAGCTCTGTTTTGTTTATTGCCATGCGTTGTACATCTTCATTTTCTGCCTTATGCTTTTCTCATCAGCTTTTATTTCTTTCTCGCCATATATGCCGGACATAATCCTTATTGCCATTTCCAGCTCTTTGCTGCTTTTTACCTTTTTCATTGCAGAAAGAATGCCAAGCAGCTTTCCCGCCAGGCGGGCTCTCCTGCAAAGGAATATCAGGAGTGAATAATCCGCCCTGTTCTTTGCCAGAAGGATTGGCACAGCCTCATTCATTCTCGCGCTGCCTTTGGCGAGTATTTCAGCTATCAGCGGCTCAATGGAATAATTGGCAGCTTTTTCAGGCTTCCAGCCTATTTCCCTGTAGCCAAATCTTGCCATGTTATGCATTAAGTCATTTTCCCTAGGCTTAATGTATTCCTGCAGCAGTATTCGCCTGCCTTCCTGCATCGCCTGCATTAACACAGCCCAGAACTCCTGCGGGGAGCATATTGCAATTTTGTCCATGAGCATTGCTTTCACAGGGTTGGCTTCATCAGCGCTTAGCATCTCTATGAGCTTTTTTTCATCAAGCAGAAGGCAGTCTATCCTGATTCCGTGCCTCTTTTCAAGCTCCATTGCCTTAATGAGGATATTTTCATCAGGAGCCCCTTCATTATCGGATGCTCTTATGATAAAAAGCAGCTCTGCCCTGTTAAGCCTGAAATTCCTCTCCGGCTCTATTAACGAGATTGAATAAATAAAATGCATGCTTTTCCTGAATTCTGATTCAATGTCAGAAAGAATAATTGCCTTGTTTGGGAAATGCTCAAGCAGGCTCCTTTTTCTTATAATTTCTGTTTCAGCCATAATGTCTGTTATCCCGCTGAATGATGCGTTCAGGCTGAGGAATGAGGAATTGCCGGCTTCATTAATCCTTATAATGCCTTTCTGCTGCAATTCTTTTATTTCATCATAGGTGTTTTTATAGAAAGCGCTTTTGTGGATTTTTGATATGGCTCTTGTTATCCCGCTTATTGAAAGCTGTTCCCCGAGGCTTCTTGCCATTGCGTCCAGTATCCTGAAAGTTATTTGTTTCATAGTATTATTACTATAAGCTTATAGTATAATTACTATATAAAGGTTTGCATTTCATATCCTCGCCAGGGCCATCTCCTGCAAAGGATGCTCAAAAATGCCCTCGGCATCTTCAAATCCCATCTCCTTGAATTTAAATGCAAGCTCACCAGCCTTTATTGGCTTATGGCTTAACGCAGCCTTTTCCATGTCGCATAATAGATTATAAGTTACAAGGCTCTCATTAAAGCGCTTAAAGCCGTTCTTGCTTATGCACCTCTTGCACATGCTTATTAATCTTAATGCTGATTTCCTGTCGTTTGGCAATAAAAGGAAAGCCCTGCTTAATAAAGCGTCAAAATCCCTGTTATTTGGCTCTGAAACGCACTTAAGCAGGGAATAGCCTTTCCCAGCTGATATGATTTCAAAGCCAGGGAGAAAATTGGTTTCCTGCTGAAGCCTTTCATTGCTTATTTTGCCTGTAACTTTAATTGTGTCATAGCCAAGCTGATATACCTTTATGAGCTTTTCATGGCAGCTTGAGGAGTATTCAATGGAGATGGCTTTTTCCTCGCTTTTTAATGCGCCTGCTGAGATTGTAATGGTTCCTATATCCTCATTTACTTCAAGCTCCTGGCCTTTTTTGAGTCCGTGCTTCTTTATCCAGTTCGCAGGAAGAGAGACAACGAATGTCTTTCCGCCCATGAGGATGAGGCTGCGTTTCATGTTATTCCTGTAAAAAACAGAAAGGTTTATATATATGGTTATAATTTTGCCCTGAGGGGGTACATACTATAACATAGGTTATATAAAATATATAACAAAAATGGCAATAAGTTATACCTGCGATGAGAAGGATGAAAGCCTGTATAATAGCTTCATAAAGCCGCGCTTAAAGTCAAAAGAGCCGGCAAGGCTATTTTGCTCTTTTACATATATCACTCCCAATTACATAAACCTGTTCATCATAAATGAGCTGGCAAAACTTGCAAAAGAAGGGTATGAGCTGTTTCTTGTTATATGGGATATGAACAGCATTACAAACAAATATTTTAAGCGCCAAATAGTGCATAACTTAGGCGCTGAAACACCTTCCTCTTTTATGGACAAAAAAGTAGGGGAAGTAGAAAGAATATTCTCCTCTTTAGGTGCGGGTTCAGAAAAATTGCATATCTATAAGTCATCTGATGTATGGAAAAGGATGGTAACTGCACAGAACCATGATTTGTTCCTTAAATTCTATCATGTACTGGCATCACTGAAGATAGCTGATTTAAAATCGCCGCGTAAAGCATCCCACCTTATTCAAATGCCGGCAGACATATTTTTTGCAAATTTCCTGCATTTGCTTTACCCGGAAGATACAGAAGGGCCAATGGATATCGCATTCCTTGGCAATAATAAGGAAGAAGTATACAAGAAAACAAGGCAATTGATGTACGATGAAGGCATAATTGGCATGGAAAAGCCTGTTTTTTTAATAACAAAGCATGTGCCTTACATCATCCTGGACGAGTCTGTTCCTGAATGGAATATGTCATTGGAAGAGATTATAAGAATTTTTAACGGATGCAAGCTTCAGGAGCAGGAGATAGTTGAATTGTTTGAGATTCTTCTGAAAGGCACGATGGATACTTTTTATTATTATGACACAAAAGGCAATCTGGTTGAAACAGACCAAAGCCAAATAATAAGAGCAATCAATAAGCTCCCGATAGAAAACAAGATGTTTACTTTGGGCTATAATCTCTATAAGTATATGAATAGCTTCAAGGCCGGATTTACCCAAACAAATACTCCTAGCAGGCTCTTGAACATCAAAACAAGGGAACAACTTCTTGAAGTAGGTGCTGTGATTAAAAGCAAGCCTTTGGTGGAAATGCTTCACTTGGCTGATGGCACAAAGACTATCTCCCAGATTGCAAAACTCTCCAAAAAGCAGATAGCAAATGCAAGCATGTATATCAGCAATTTGAAGAAAGCCGGATTAATTACAGTTGACAGCAGCGGAAAGGTGAGAAGGGCATATGATGCTGTTAAGATAAACTTTGCTAATAGTATTCCCCCATTTGGTGGTGAAAAATGAAAGTTCTTCTTACCACTCCTTTAGTAAAACATCCTGTAAAGAGAATAGGAGCGGCAGGAGAAGTAGGCATTCCAGCCGGTTTGCTTTATTTGGCAGCTTATGTAAGAGAGCATAACCCCAAAATAGAAGTGAACATACAAACTAATCGACTAAATCAATATAAAGGGATAGAAAGAAACATGGAAAGGGATTTTGCAAATTATGATGTAATCGCTACAGGCGCGTGCACTTCTGAATATCCAGACGCATTACTTATGCTAAGGAAAGCCAAAGAGAAGGGAAAAATAACTGTCATGGGAGGCATATTCCCTACAACAAATGCAGAGTTTGTGCTTAATAGTGGAGTTGTTGATTACGTTATTAGAGGAGAAGGTGAAGCCACATTTTTAGAATTGGTAAGAAAGATTTCGGAGGAAGTTGAAACAAGAGATATTGAAGGATTATCGTTTATGAAGGAAGGTCAAATTCTGCATAATAGTGATAGAGAGCTGATTGAGGATATAGACAGTATCCCCATCCCAGCATATGATCTTGTCGATATGAAAACATATGCTCAAATTACAACAGGCCCCATTTATTCAGCAAGAGGCTGTGCCAAATCCTGTAAATTCTGCACATTAAATGAGCATTGGAAGTATAGATATAGAGCACGTTCTATCCAGAATGTAGTAGCTGAGATTGAATTATTGCGTGATTACGGATTTAAAAGAATACATTTCAAGGATGAAATCTTAACTGTGGACAGAAAAAGAGCGATTGAGCTGTTTAAGAGACTACAAGAGTATGGATTGCAGTTTAAAGGTAAATCCAGAATAGATACTATAGATGAGGAACTGCTTGGAGTAATGTGTAATGGTGGGCTGGATACCTTGCAATTCGGCATCGAAAATATTTCTCAAAAAGCATTAAATTCCATGCGAAAAGGCATTAAAAGCACAGATATAAAGAGAACTGTAGAGATGGTAAGGGCTTACTGCAATATCAATCCTGTATTCCTCTTTGGATGGGGTGGAGAAACTCAAGATACCCTACTTGAAAATTCAGCGTATATAGAGGAGGTGGGAATAAAAGAGAGGGTTATACCTTATATCTCATTTATGACACCTCACCCTGGGTCACAGCAAGTTGCTAATCCTGAACTTGAAATCCTCACTCATGACTTTAATTACTATACCCATAAGCTCCCTATAGCTGTACCGAGAAGCTTAGGCAGCCAAGGGTTGAGAATGATGATTGCATATTTTAATTATCTTTCGTCTATTACAGGCACAGCTCACTTAAATCCGCCGATTCAAGAAGATTATATCGAACGAGTGGAGGGAGGAAACAAACAATGGAAATTGAAATCAAGGCAAGATGCTCAGACTATGGCTTAGTAGAGAAGAACTTAAGCAAATTAAATGCAAAATTGAAAAAAGAAAGCAGGCAAATTGACGATTACTATAATGCGCCGGTAAGAGATTTGAGAAAAACAAATGAATACCTTAGGTTAAGGCATAGTTTTGGGGAGAACAAAGGAACATTTGCTTATCATGTAAATTTAGCAGACGGAGTCAATGATGAAACTGAAATTGAAATCTCTGATGTTGAAAAATTTAAAAAAATCCTTAAAGCATTTGGATTTGAAATTCTTGGGACAATAGATAAGGATAGGAAAAAATTTATCTTGAATGAATTTGAAGTTACCTTAGATAAAGTCAAGGATGTTGGCAATTTCATTGAAATTGAAGGACAAGGAAGAGAGCATGAGGTGGGGAAAATTAAAAAAGGGTGCCTTGCATTACTTGAAAAGCTTGGTGTGCCGCAAAAGAATCAATGTAATATATGGTTATGCGATATAGCTACAGGCAAGACAAAATTGGAACAGGTAAAATGAAAATATTTATTGCATTGGAAGGCATTGATGGGGCAGGAAAAACCAGTATTGGGAAGATGCTGGAAGAAAAGTTAGGATTTGCTTATTATGCTACACCCCCGCAAGGCTATAAGCCCATCCGAAGATTTGTAAGCGAAAATGCACAGCCGATGGCGAGATTTTTATATTATATGGCAGGAAATATAGATACATCTCATGCAATAAAAGATATGTTAAAGCATAATGATGCAATCTGCGATAGATATGTATTTTCCACCCTCATACCTCACAGCATTCGTGAAAGGCTTACCGTAGAAGATATGTTGCAATTATTTGTTCCATACAGAGACCATATTCTTATGCCAGATACAACAATAGTATTGGATGTAGAGCCTGAAGAGCAAATAAGGCGACTAACCCAAAGGAATCAGGGTAAGAACAGCAGTAGCGACAGGCTTATTTTGGAAAACACAGTTTTAAGAAGAGAGTTCAGGGAACGATACATTGCTGTTGCGAATAGATTCAATTGGCCAGTGATAGATACTTCCGGGAGAGATATTGAAGAAATTATGAAAGAAGTAATAGAGCAGTTCCCATGTATTAAATGCAATATATGATTGCCAAAACATAAAAACCAAAGAATTAATGCCGGAGGCCGCCCCTTCCCTTTGAACACTACACACTCCCCACAATAAACAACCTTTTTATACACACAAACACTATATAACAACATGACAACCTCACTTCGTTCGGGGCTGCTTGAAAACGCCCCGCGTTTTCGGCATGCCGAAACTCTGCGAGTTTCCAGCACTTCCTTCGCTAAAGCTCGGAAGATAAAAGCAATCCTCACCGACTGCGACAACACACTAATAGATTTCATGAGAATGAAAACCTTGGCAACAAACAACGCTGCAAAAGCAATGGTAAAGGCAGGGCTGAAGCTATCATTAAAAACAGCAAAAAAGGAATTATTAAAAACATACCTGAAAACAGGAATTGTCGCTTACGCTCCAAGCCCCACGAGCAAAGCCCGCAGGGCATAGAAAGCCAAATCAACCATTTGCCAAAGCCCTGTCAAGTGGCTCCAGGCGCTTCAATAAATAATATTTTTTATTCACAGAGGAAACAATCCGGAAAAATAAACATAAGCCTTGAAAATATTAAACAACTTCTGAAAACTTTCCAAAGATTCTGAAAAATATACGACCACTCGTCAAACACACGCGCAGCGCTTATATAACAAGCCAAACAAATGAATAGGAAAGGAGCGTGATATTCATGGAAAAGCAAAATACAATAGCTGTTTTTGAGGGAAAAGAGATAAGAAAAGATTGGTTTAATGACGAATGGTATTTTTCAGTTATTGACATTGTTGGAGCTTTAACCGATAGTATCGACCCTAAAGACTATTGGTACAGGCTTAAGAAAAGGGAATTAGAATCAGCTGGGATTGAGTTATCGACATTTTGTCGACAACTGAAATTATTAGCGTCTGATGGAAAGCGTTACCAAACAGACTGCGCTAATACAGAAGGAATTTTTCGTATAATCCAGTCAATCCCATCCCCAAAGGCAGAGCCAATGAAGCTCTGGCTTGCAAAAGTTGGCTATGAAAGAATACAGGAAATCCAGAACCCGGAAATCGCTCAAGACAGGATAAAAGAGATTTACAGGGCAAAGGGATATTCCGATGAATGGATTGAAAAGAGGATAAGGGGCATTGCAATCAGGCAGGAGCTTACCGAGGAATGGAAAGAAAGGCAGGTGGGGCAAGAAAAGGGGTTTGCAATTCTCACGAATGAGATAAGCAAGGCATCATTCGGAAAGACAGTGGAAGAATACAAGGAATACAAAAGACTGAAGAGAGAAAACCTCAGGGACCATATGACTGACTGGGAGCTTATTCTCACAATGGTTGGAGAAAAGGCAGCTACAGACATCACAGAAGCAAAAAACTCGCAGGGCTTTGATGAATGCAAAAAATCCGCAATTGAAGGCGGGAAAATAGCAGGCAATACAAGAAAGGAGATTGAGCGCAAGACAAGGCAGCCAGTTGTTTCAAAAGAGAATTACCTTGACATGCCTGAGAAGGAAAAAAGAAAGCATCTCAAGGGCAGGAAGCTGAAGGCAATTGCAAATTAACAGGAATGATTGGCTGCTGAGTTATAGCTAATGTTTATTTCAAATGGAGGTAAAAATGGCAGAAAACAAAAAGACAGGCGAGTTTTGGCTCGATAGCTTTAATGGGAATACAAAAGGAGGGATATTTTTTAGGGCATTTGATTTAGTGCAGTTCATTGAGAACGTGGAAAAACAAAAAGGCAAGGTTGTTTGTATAAAGTTTGATGGCAGTTATAATATAGAGCTTATTACTGAAGAAAAAGAGTGAACAGCGGGTTCAGGGGCGCAGCCCCTGCCTCCTTCCTTCCAACACTTCTATCCATATATACACAATAACCAACCTTTTTATATCTCTATAACCATACTATACAATACATGATAAAAGCAATCCTCACAGACTGCGACAACACTCTCATAGACTTCATGAGAATGAAAACACTGGCAACAAACAACGCAGCAAAAGCAATGGTAAAGGCAGGATTAAAGCTATCATTAAAAACAGCAAAACAAGAACTTCTAAAAACATACATGAAAGCAGGAATAGAAAGCCAAAAGCCATTCACAATCTTCCTAAAACAGCATAACCAATGCAATGAAAGAATACTGGCAGCAGGAATCAATGCATACAACAGCAGCAAGATAAAGCACCTGAAGCCATACAGGGACGTAATCCCAACATTAAAACAACTAAAAAAATACAAATTAGGCATAATCTCAGACGCCCCTAAGCTAAAGCTCTACCAAAGGCTGGAAGCCATGAAAATAACAAATTATTTTGACGTAATCATAGGCTATGAAGACACCAAAAGAGCAAAGCCCTCAAGGCTCCCTTTCAAAAAAGCGCTGAAAGCCCTGAAAGTGCCCCCAAATGAAGCATTGTACATAGGCGACTGGCCAGACAAGGACATAAAGGGAGCCAAGAGTTTAGGAATGACAACAGTTTTCGCAAGATACGGCTATCTAAAACAAGGAAAGCCAGTATACGCTGATTACAAGGCAATGCACTTCAAAGACCTGATAAAAATCCTGAAGAAAATGCCCAAACATTAAAACCAATTAATTCACGCCGGAGGGTCTGCTAGTAAAGTGGACCTCGGAACAGAGTGGCAGAGCCGCTCCTTCGCCGTCAAGCGGATTCCTCAAAAAATAACCTTAAGAAACTCCTCAGGCGTTACAATAGGAATTCCACAGAACATTTTAAGCTTAAGAAGATGATTGTCCCTGCTTATAATGAAATTAACCTTTCCTTCAACAGCACACTCCAGAATCTTATCATCATCAGGATCATCCTTTACAGCCTTAATCCTTTCCCTAGGCTCAACAATAAAAGCCATTGCAATAAGCTGCTGGACAGTATGACTCATTTCAAGCCGCTTGTTTCTTATCTTGTCCTGGATTTCCCTGCTGTTAAGAACCCTTGTAAACTCCCCTATAATGTCTTTAGAAAGAATAAGCTCAATATCACCTCTTTCAGCCATCTCAATTATCTTAAAAGAATCTCCTGCCCAGAAAGTGGCAGATACAAGCACATTAGTGTCTGCTGTTATTCTCATGACTTTCTTGCCCTGTGTACAATCCTGGCAACATCCGCTTCCTTAAGCCCTGCTTTTTTGGCTTCTTCCTTCAAAGGCTTTGTGATTGCTGCAAAAGTGCCTGCAGTAACCTTTTTCATTATAAGGGTGTCGTCGGAAAGGCAAAACAGCACTTTTGTGCCTGTTTCAAGCCCCATGTCTTCCCTTATGCCGGTTGGTATGCAAACCTGCCCTCTTGCGCTCATGGTTGCCAGTTCTATTTTTTCTGCCATTTGAAAAGCACCTCCTGACTTATAAGTAAGATATAACTTATTTATAAGATTTGCGGTATCTTTTTCCATAATCCTTGCTTTGCATAACTTATTCATAAACCCTTCGGCTGAAAATCCGCAAAATTTTCAATAAAACCAAAAATACAGGCATAACATCCGGAAGATTTGCGGAAAACAATCCAAAAAAGAAAAAATTTCCAAGAACGCTGAAAGCCGTTTTCAGCTTCCCGTCGTCAAATCTGCCCTTAAGAAATGCCAAAATAAAGAAAGCAAACCCCCAACGCCGGAGGCAGCTCCTTTCTGTCAAGTGGCTTCCGGAGATTATATCAAGAATAAATCCATCCCCTCAAGGGAAGGTTCCGGAAGAATGAACACTTTTATTGAAAATCTCAACTCTATACCCGGAAATATGAAGTCCATTTGCCACTCGCCAAACATACGCGCAGCGCTTATATAACAAGCCAAACACAAGAATAGGAAAGGAGCGTGATATTCATGGAAAAAAAGCATACTGAAACCATCACATTTGAGGAATTTATAGGCGAGATTACAGGCGGGCACGGAAAGGAAATAATCAGGCAGATGAAAGAAACAGAACAGAAAGGCTTAAATATTACTAAAAGTAATAACATTATTACAAATGATAATAACAAAAGCAGGGATAAGCATATTAAAGACACTGCTCGCAAGCCCGGAAGAATCCCATACAATAAGGGCCCTGTCAAAAAAAGCAAAGATAAACTACAGGCAGGCGCACGAAGAGGCGATGAAAATGAATAAGGAAGGGATAATAACAATACAAAAGCAGGGGAACAGCAGCATATGCAGCATAAACCAGGGAGCAGACACAGCGCTTTACGCATATATTGAAAGCCTGAGAACAAAGGATTTCATCAAAAGCAGCAATAAGATACAGCTTATTGCAAAAGAGCTTGAAAAAATAAGCACATCATTCTGCACAGCAGTCCTGTTTGGAAGCCATGCAAAAGGCAGTGCAACTGCAAAAAGCGACATTGACATACTGATTGTCTCAGAAAAGCCTGAAGAAACAGGGGCAAATGCAATACTAAAATCATTGTCCTACAACATACACCTGAATGCAGTGTCAGAGGAAAGCTTCAATGAGATGAAGCAGAAAAAGGGCCTGAATATAGTAAACGAGCTAAAAAACAGCCACATAATTCTGGCAGGATTTGAGGATTACTGCAGGCTGATTGCAAGATGATTAATGATGCAGACATCAAAAAATCAAGAAGCATTGCAGCAGGGCTTATACAGGAAGGCATTATAACAAAGCCTGAAAAAGGCTTTGCAGAATTCTTCCTCAGCAAGGCAGAGTCTTCATTGCAGACCTGCTCCGCACTGATAGAAATTTCAAAAAGAAATGAAGTGAAAGAGCTAATGATAAAAAAGAGTTACCCAAAAATAGAATAGCAAGAATCCACGCCGGAGGCCGCTCCTACACAAACGGATTCCTTATCCTAACCATACCACAACAATAATCAGACAGCCCTGCATACAAATCAACATAATCACCACTAACACCAACAACACCAGCAGGAAACACAACATCATCAAGAGAAGCCTTTTTAGACAAAGACAATGGAAAATCCTTGCGAGCAGCAATAACCTTATAATCAGAATACTCCAAGGTATTGACATCAAACACAAAGCTCATTGCAGAATAATGCTTCCCGCGCTTGTCAGCATACGCAGTATGCCCTATAACACCTATCTTAGTTGAAGACAGCCTCAAAACCTGGTTAACACCGCCCCATGACTTCTTGTCAAAAAGCCCATTAAGTATGGAAGCAGAATGCCAGTCAGCAGAAGCAAGCTCATCCAAAGAGCCAATCTCAAGATAGCCTATTCTCCCTTTAAGAAATTTTCCTTTCTGCGGCCGTGTAAAAACCCCAATCTTACCCCCCAAATCAACAAGCCTGATATCCTTCATGCCCCATGGGCCTGAAGCTATCTTTGCCATGTTATCAACAGAAGCGCCATGATAAAAGTCAGTTTTCCACCTAAACCTTTTACCAGCTTTCTCAACATGAACGCCTGCAAGAAGAATTTTATCCCCAATCTGCATTACAGCAGGATCCTGCAATTGAAAACAAGGAAAAGCATCCATAACCCAACTGCCTTCTTTCCTGCAAGCAAACATTATTCTTGAATCCAGCTCACTGGAAAAAGACTCAACCCTTAGCCCAATGCATTCCCTGCCATTATGGCTAAAAGGGACAGTGGGATTGTATGCTGTTTTACCGCCATCAATTTTAATGGATAATATCTGCGAATTCATATGCCTGAACACATTAGCTTGTTTATAAATTTATGTTAACAGAATTAAAACACGCCGGAGGGTCTGCGAGCGGAAAGAAGTGGACCTCAGCACGTAGTGATAGAGCCGGCCTTTTGGGTTAATTTAATAAACAACACTTCCATTTCAATTGTATGCAAAAGAACATCTACGAGCTTGAGCAGACGGACCAGTTCACAGCATTATACACAATCATCAGGGATGAAACAACAAAAAGAGATGATTTTATCTTCTGCGCAGACAGGATTATCAGGATGCTTGTTGAAAAGGCAACGGAATTTCTTCCGACAAAAACAAAACAAATCAAGACACACACAGGATGCAGTTTCAATGGCAAGGAATTCATTGGCAAAATCTGCGCAGTTTCAATAGTAAGATCAGGAGAGGCAATGGAAAAGGCTGCAAGGGACATATGCCAGAAGATAAGAATAGGAAAAATATTAATCCAAAGGAATGAGGAAACCGCAAAGCCAATCCACTTCTACAGCAAGCTTCCTGAAGATATAGCAGAAAGGTTTGTATTGCTGCTTGACCCAATGCTTGCCACAGGCGGCTCTGCGTGCAAGGCAGTTGAAATACTGAAAGAAAAGGGAGTAAAGGAGGAAAAGATAATCTTTGTAAACCTAATATCCTGCCCAGAAGGAATAAATGCATTCACAAAAAAATTCCCGCAAGCCAAAATCATAACAGGCGCCATTGACAAGGGGCTTGACTCAAAAGCTTATATTCTTCCCGGATTAGGGGATTTTGGGGACAGGTATTTTGGCGCATAGGATTAAGCCAACTGTTTCAAGCTTAAAGCCCCAATCTCTCCTTAACAATCCTGTGCCTTAAGCAATTCAATCCTTTCAAATACCCCAATGCATCAGACGAATCCTTCAAGGCATAAACCTCATCCTTTAACAGCCTGACAAGAGCATAAGCAGCATTGCCCCCAATCACATCCTCAAGCTTCTTTTTTGCGTCATCAATCACAAGCTTATTATCATAAAGCAATTCAGTTTCAACCATCTTATGGACAGGATGCGGAACAATGTAATTTGCAAATGCCTCTTCAAAAGCAGCATCCCCTGAATTAATAAAAGACCTTGTTACGTGTATGCCTTCATGAAAAAGTATATGCTCACCGCCATGGAAATAAGAAATGATAGGCAGCTCCATCGCCCTGCCTTTGCTCATGCACGGCAGGCGCGTTGCAAGCGCAGTGGGTTCTGGGTCCATGTAAGCGCCTGGAACAACAACAACCCATGACAGGTCTGTCCTGAAAACACGCTTTAGCAGCATGGCAACAGGCGGCGGCATCCTGAATGCAGCATCTGCTTTGATTCCTTCATTAAGAAAAAGCTCATTAAACCCATCGTTCATCATGAAATTATCAGCTGTTTCAAGTATGAGATTGCCAAGATTTACATAATCCTCTTCAGCAGCTGTATCAGGCGCTATAATTCCTTTTTCATCAAGCAAGAATAACGCTTTTTTCATAATCCAATTCTCTCCTTTATTATCCTGTGCCGTAATCCATTCATTCCTTTCAAATGCATAAAAGGATTCCTTGCAGAGCCAATCCTGCGCACCTCAGGCGGAGTAAGCCTTGCAAGCGCATAGCCAGCCCACATCCCGACAGCCTCATCAAGCCTGTCACGCGCCCTGCATATTGCCCTTTCATTTGAGTATTTGTCAAAAGGCAGTAATGCAGTATAGTTATGCACATTAAGATAGTTTGCAAATGTCTCCTCAAACTCCTTGTGCATGCCATAATTCACAAAATTCCTCATCAGATGAATGCACTCATGGTGTATTGTCATGCTGCTGCCGCCGCCAAAAATCACAACAGCAGGCACGCTTCTCATGCCATTGATATTGTCAGTGTCAACAGCCCAACCGCTGTCCCCAAACAGGTTGTCAGAATAAAACACAGGCATCCATGCAACATTTGTCCTGAAATCCTTCTGCAGCATCTCTGCAATTTGCCATGGCACAACGCCCCTGTTATTAATCAGCACGCCGTGTTTTGCCCTGAAACCCCTGCTGTATTCATCAGTAACAACCAGCTTTCTTGCAGCTTCAAGAATTGCATTTCCCTCATCAAGGTACCTTGCCTCATTCCAGTGCGGCTTTGCAATAATCCCTTTTTCATCCAGCTCTAGCAGCTTTTCAAGCATAAAGTAAAGAATGGAAGCAGAATATAAAAGCTTAATGGAAACTCGTCAAAAAACAGATTGCAAAGGCTTATATAATAGTTTTGTCTCCAAAAATAGATAAATTAGGAGGTAAACAAAATGTCTAAATTTGAAGGAGAACAAGGAGTGGATTATTGCGAGAGCCGCGGATGGCATTTCGCTGCAGCAAGGCTGGCTGAAAAGCTTGGAACAGGCGACATGCAGAGAAGGGCTGCGGGATATTACATAGAAGCAAAAAAGTTTGTGTCTGCTGCGCGTGTTTTAACACAAATTGGCGACAGAAACAGGGCTCATACTGCCTATATGGCTGCTGTAAAAGAGAGTATGGACAAGGGAGACTTTGCTTCTGCTGCAAGGATTGAAAGGGAGCTCGGGAACGAAGCAGCTGCGCAACAGCTGTACGCAAGAGCTATTGAAGAATCAGCAAAAGGCGATGAGCATTGGAGAACTGCAAAGCTTGCAGAAGAAGCAGGCAATAAGCTTGAAGCAAGACTCTTCAAGGCCCGTGCAATAGAATCAGAAGAAATGCCTAAAGTATTGTAAAACTTATTTTTTTCTTGTAATCCTCAATCGCCTTTTTCAAAGCATTAGAGCCCAATACAGAGCAGTGCAGCTTGATGCAAGGCAGGCCTCCAAGCTCTTTTGCAATGTCCTTGTCAGTGATTTTCAAAGCCTTATCAAGTGTTTTCCCTTTTGCCAAATCACATAAAGCGTCTGATGAAGCAATGGCTGCAACGCACCCAAAGGTCTCAAACCTGATATCTTTTATCTTATTCTTCTCAACCCTGATGTAAACCTTCATCACATCCCCGCAATTATGAGCTAAAAGTGAGTTTGTTGCAAACGAATGCGTTTCAGGCACTTCAATATCAAAAACATCCCCTCTATAATTTTCCATTTCATATCCAGATATGGGGGTATAAAAATAGTTTTCATCAAACCAAGAGCAGTCTTTTTGCTTCTTGCAGTAAAAGTAATGCAAGCCCAAAATCTCCATTAGACTCCTCATTGAATTCCTATCGCCTATATGGATTCTGTAAGCAGCTTTATGGTGTACACCTACTTTGCTATAAGCTTTTTCAAAATACAAGGAAGGCGCTATCCTTTGCCTTAACAATAAGGTCTTCATTTGATGGGTTAATTGTTCTGAAATTGTTGTATAGCTTGCCCTTGGCCATTCCCTTTTCAAAGTAATATGCCCATCTCCCCGCCACATGCCGCAGATGAGATGCTTCTGTTTTTTCGGGGGCAAAAGCATCATAAAATCCGGTATTTTCTTATTGGCTGCACCTGAACCAAATAATTCCTTAAAAAGCTTTGCAACAAAGACATTATTTATTATTACGACTGCTGTTTTCCTTTCTGGCTTATTTCCAACATAAGTTTCTAGCCCAAATATAGATTTTACTATATCTCTAACGTCTTGTATATATTTGCGTTCATTTATATTAAAGGCGAAAGTAACATTATTTCTGCAGGATTTGACATTTGCATGCCCTTCAGCCAAAAAATAACCGCAAAGGCGTAAAAAAGCACGATTAAGAGCTATCTGTTTTGGTATTTTAATGCTGCTAAAATCATATTTTTTTGTTGATAAATCAGTATTAATATATTTCTTATCTAAGATTTCGTTAAATATAGGATATAGTAGGATATCTCTCTTCTCTAAAGTATCCGCATGGTACCATGCAGGAATAAGCATCTTCTTTACCTTGGTATCAAAATAACGCCTTTTTTTGGGAAATTTTATTGCGTAAATCAGATGATCCCCTGTAAGGGATGTAATGCCAAGTTTGCTCTTGATACCCACTAATTTTCCTGAATGCCTCCTTTTATGAATCTTAGAGATATTATGATATTTTCCATCATGGCTTACAATCCGGTTTCTAGGTTTAAGTTCAGCCATATCAATAATTTTATTATTAATATGCACTTTTTGCATTCCAGGAAGGCACTTCATGTTCCCAACTTCTCCGACACCGTCAGCATTCTTTATAACGCCAACATTTTTAGGCTTCTTAAAGCGCTTCATAACCTTGTCAGTGTACATTACAACCCCTCCTGGATTTTAAAACTGCCGGAATACTTTCCCTTTCCAAGCATGTCAAGCAGTATAAGCTGGCAAAGCCTTGTTCCTGCTTTCAGCACAACGCTCCTTGGCGATATGTTCTTTATCTCAAGCACCTGCTTGTTTGAAACACCAGGCTGGATAAAGGATGCTGTTGCATGCACAACAATACCCATTCTTGCATACTTGCTTCTTCCGTGCAAAAGCCCGCAGATTGTCTCAGGCAAAGTGATTTTCTCAACAGTAATGCCGTGCACAAAGTCGCCGGGCTTCAAGGTAATCTTGCCAGCTTTCACAAGCCTTGTGTAGCTGTCCACTTTCACATCCTCTTTAGCCTCAAGAGCTTTTCCTTTCTTGAAAACCCTGAACTCATTTGCCAGAGTCAAATCAATTGAAGCAGGCCCAACATTGGCTTCCTTAAACACAGGCGCAATCTTCACTGTGCCTTCCCTTACAAGCTTTAATATTTCTGTTCTTCCCAAGACTGTCATTTTAGATTCCTCCCAAATTTTTTCCTTTTATTTCCGAAGGGAGGCCTGAAACAGCGTTTCGATTGCCTCCTTTTATCGGGCTTATCTTCCTAAGTGTTTTTACAACTGATTTAAGTTCCTTAAGAGTATAATCAAGCTCTGCCTTTGTTGTGTACTTGCTTAAAGTAAACCTTATTGAGCCGTGCGCCTCTTCGTGCCTTAATCCAATAGCCAATAGCACATGCGAAGGCTCAAGCTCTGTTGAAGAGCATGCAGATCCTGTTGAGACAGCAATGCCTTTCATGCTCAAGTGCAGCAAAAGCCCTTCCCCTTCAATATACTTAAACGAGATGTTTGCATTGTTGCACAGCCTTTGGGTTGAAGAGCCGTTAAGCATTGTGTCTGGAATCTCTTTTAATACTTTAGAGATAAAATAATCTTTTAATTTCTCAATCTTCTTAACATCAATCTTCTGCTCAGCAGCCTTTGCAAAGCCCATTATCCCGGGAACATTCTCAGTGCCCGGCCTTTTCTCATTTTCCTGGTGCCCGCCGTAAACCAATGGCTTTATTTTAACGCCATCACGCAAATACAAAACACCAACTCCTTTTGGCCCGTGTATTTTATGGCTGCTCAATGACAATGCATCAACCCACCTTGCATTAACAGGAATCTTCTTAAAGCTCTGCACAGCGTCTGTATGAAACAGCACATTCCTCGCCCTGCAAATATTTGCAATCTCCTCAATCGGCTGTATAGTGCCAATCTCATTGTTAGCATGCATCACAGAAACAAGCGCAGTGTCAGCAGTGATTGCCTCCTTTACTTTATCAGGAGATATAATCCCTTCCCTGTCAGGATTTACATAAGTAACTGAAAACCCTTCCTTCTCAAGCTGCTTGCATAAATTAAGAACAGAATGATGCTCAAAAGCAGATGTCACAATGTGCTTTTTGGATGAAGCAGACATAATCCCGCGAACAGCAAGGTTATTTGCCTCTGTCCCGCCTGAAGTGAATATAATCTCAGAAGGCTTTGCATTAATCTCTTTTGCAATAACAGCCCTTGCCTTTGAAAGCAATTCCTTGGCTTCCTCCCCAAACAAATGCAGCGAGGAAGGATTGCCATAGTGCTTTAGCATTGCATCTTTCACAGCAAGAGCCGCTTTCTCATCAACCTTGGTTGTTGCTGAATTATCCAAATAAGCTTTTATTTTAGGCATATTGCGCACCCCTTCAAAGGCTTGCCATACTTCTTATGCACGCAGCACAAAACCCTTGTCTTTCTAATAACCCTGCAAAGGCGGTTAATCTCCTCAATTGCTTCTGTTTTTTCACCTTTCATTATTGCTTTTGCTGATTTTGTTATTTCAGCCATTGGCATCTTCATTCCCTCTGTCCCTCTCTTCTTCTTAAGGTACTGGGAAACAGCGGCGCCTGATATGCCCAGTTTTTTAGCAGCGTCTTTTTGCGAGAGCCCGAGCTTTATCATCTGCTTTGCCAGCTCCCTTCTCAAGACAGGAAGCACGTACTTGACTTCAATCTCCTGCGGCGTTTGCATGTTCACTCCACTATGTTTCGTTCTCAGGTTCACTTCGCTTGTCAGCTCGCAAACCATGTTAGAATTAACAGCGTTAACTATTTATAAGCCTTATGGATAATAGAAATAGAAAAAAATAAAGAAAAAAGAAAGGCTTACAGCCCTCTTTGCGCATTCCATTCCTGCATGCGCAGCTCAAAACTAAGCTCATCGCTGACTACTTCTTCAAGCACCTGGTACATCTCATCCAGCTCCGCACCAAAATCATCTCTTGTTACAGTCTGGTCGTCAATGGTCAGGTAGTCAAGCAAGCCATCGCAAGCCCTGTCCCCAAATGTGATTTCACCGGGAAAGTCTACTCCCAATACAGTTACTTCGCTCAGATAGAGCTCTTTCTCCTTGCATACGCGGTTTTCTTCAGTCATTTTCAAGCCCATTGCACCGACAACCTGCCCGCTAATTTCCATACTTTCTCTGACAGACAGGGAATTTGCATCGCCGTATGCAGATTGGACTATTCTGGCAGGACTGCCGTCATCCATTGTGCCTTCTGCAAGAGTCTCACTGTGCTCATACCTCACCACAGGCGCCTGTGGCTCGCTTGCGCCCAGTGCAACGCCTGCACACCCTGCAAGCCCCACGGCTGCAACTGTTCCTACAAGTCCTAATCCTGTTCCAATTCTCATGTTTTTCTCCTCCTTTTTTTTCTAGAATGCCTAAAAAAGCATTTCTGCTAGAATGATGAATTCAAGATATATAAACATTTGGTAGACAAGTGAAAAAAGCACAACCATCAAGTGAATACGAATAAAGCCGCCAAAAACATTCGAAAAACAGTGGATTTTCAGGCGTTTCTTCATTCGCAAGGCTCATTCGAAAAGCTTATAAGGGAGTATATACTGGAAACTATATATTGGAGTATACAAATGAAACAA
>JAHJRD010000066.1 GCA_018830945.1 Nanobdellota archaeon
CAGTAAGAAAACTTAAAAAATTAAGAGAAAAAGAAAAGTGTCAAGGGGAAAGTCAAAAGATAAATGGTCTTGAACGGCATATTAGCGTCCTTGGCGCTAATTTTTTAAGTTGTAGCGTTTAGTTTATCAACACATTCTACATACTAATAATGAAAATCCTTATAAACCAAAAGCGCATTCTAAAAATACATGCGCATTGAAAAAGTGGCGAGAAAAATCTGGAAATTCACCGACTGGCCTGGATTAAGCTCAAATGTATACCTTGTTGACATTGATGTTCCCACAATGATTGACCTTGGCTCAAAGGACTTTTCAGGAAGCCTTACAAGAGCATTGGGAAGAATAGGGTACAGCCCTGCTGACATAAAAAAAGTCATATTCACTCACCTGCACTTTGACCATATAGGCGACCCAACATTATTCAAGAATGCTGAGTTTTTCGCGTCACAGCAGGAGATTGATGACATGAGCAATAACAGGATAGGCGCTTTCTTTGCATTGTTCGGCACAAACCCTTCTGCATTATTAAAGGGAATTGATTTAAAGCCAATACAAAACAGCGGCAAGTTTACAATAATCGAAACCCCGGGACATACAAGGGGAAGCATCTGCATCTGGCTTAAGGAAAAGAAAATCATGTTCTCAGGAGACACATTGTTCAGCAATAACATACTTGGAAGGACTGACCTGCCTAATTCAGCCCCAAACCAGTATGCTGATTCTTTGAAAAAAGTGGCAAGGTTTAAATACAAGATTCTCTGCCCAGGGCATTAAGCATGAACTATTATTCTGCAATTGCAAAAGGATATAATCAGCTTCACAAGGAAGAGCAGATTAAGAAACTGGAAATAATAGCCAAGCACATAAAGCCTAAAGCACCATTATTGGACATCGGAGCAGGCACAGGCATTTCAACAGAATTCTTTAAGGTAAAAGCAGTTGCGTTAGAGCCTTCAAAAGAAATGATAAGGCAATACAAGGGAAAGAAAGTTATTGCAAAGGCAGAAGAAATACCCTTCCCGGATAAAAGCTTCAACACAATCATCTCAATCACCGCATTGCACCACACAAACATTGAAAAAGCTATTAAAGAGATTAAAAGGGTTTCAAAACCACATTGCATATATGCATTCACAGTGCTGAAAAAGGCGAAAAACGCAGATATTCTAAGGCGCCTTTTGAAAGCTAATTTCAAGTTAAAAGAAATAGATGAAGAAAAGGATTATATCCTTGTTACTGCTTAGTCTGCAAATTATCCAAGATTACTTCCAAAAGCCCAGGATTAGTTGTATCGCAAACATCTACTTTTGTAAGATATCCATTAGCTAAAAGACTAGGGTCATCCGTAACCCAACATGCATAAAATAAAGGATGCTGAACAGCAAAAGCAACAGCGTCCACGAACTTCCCATGGAATATTGAGGGAATCTCATGCCTCCCACATCCCAGAGTTCCAACAGCACATCCGCCGTGTATCTTGTAAAAACCTACCTCATCAAGAGGATAATCCCGGGACTCAATTTTCGCCTTTTTTAGGTACAACTGAACCAGTCTCATTAATTCTTGTTTTTCCATAAGCAGGAAGGATTGGTTCCTTATATTTAAATCTTCCTAAAACCCGCCAAAGAACCCGGCAGCCCCGCCCATATCACTCTCGCCTTTCTTGGAAACAGGCTTTCTCTCAACCCTCTTTCTCCAGGGCTTGTCAGGATAAGCAGGCTTCATCTTGTCCTCTGTCCTCTTAATCTCCTCAAGAGTCATCCGCTTGTAATCATCAACCAGCTTTTTCTTCTCATTATCTTCCCTTGTTTTTGCATCAACCCTGCTTTTTACAGTCTTCCCAAGCCTGTGCAAGTCATCCTTGTCAAGCTTTGGAGTCATTCTTGCGCCCTTTTTAAAAAGCAAGGTAAGCTCATACACAATCAAACCAACAACAAGCAGCAGCATGATAATATAAACAATGTTCAGGCTGTAAACATTCTTCCCATCCTCAATAATGAAATTCTCAAACGTCTCTGTCCTGCCAGGAAGCGATGCAGTAAGCTTGTAAGTGCCTGTCGGCGCCTGCTTGCCCAAGTCCATCTGCAAATGCTCGCCAGGCTTTATTGACTTGCGCAGGTATTCATTGAAAACCCCTTTCTCGCCTTCAAGCACAACTTCAACATCATCCCTCCAGATTACATTGCCTGTGTTTGAAAATGTAAGCACAGCTCCAACCACCTCAATCTTCAAATCATGCACTTCTCCAACAACAAACTCTGAAACTGCCTCAAGCCCTGCATACGAAGCCTTAAGCTTCCAAAGCCCAGGCAGCGCCTGCTGCAATAAAGTATAATTCATTCTTTTGCCGCTCACAGCCTCTCCTGAATAAATAACATTCCTCTTGCTGTCAGTGATTTCAACAGCAATTTCCTCATCAAGCAGCGCATCTGCCTGGTCAAGCAGCCTTGGCTTGAACTCAATGCTTCCCAAAGGCAAGGCATCGGCGCTCTGCATGTCAAGCAAGAGGCTTGTTGCAACAGGCGTCACTGAAAATTCAACAGCTGTTGAGCCTGAATTGCCTTCCCTGTCCTCTGCGCTTACTGAGATTGTATGCATCCCAGAGCTGATTGCATTTGAAAGCTCAATCTCAAATGAGAACTTGCCGTCAACAACAGCAGCAGCAGACTCTCCTCCGTCAAATGACGCATAAGCAGTTGCGTCAGAAGCGCTTGTTCCCTTCACTGTCTTTGCCATGCCTTCAATCTTCAGTTGTTCACCTGGAAAAAGAGCTGCCCTTTCAAGAACAGCAGTCACTTTCAGCTGGTTTGAAAGAGTGTAAGACGCAGCCTTAAACCTTTTTGAATTGCCATAGCTGTCCCTTGCAAAAACCTCGATTGTGTAAAGCCCTGCAGGAACCGCCTTTGTTGTGAATGAGTATGAAAAAGCGCCTTCTTCTATATTGACAACATCAAGCAGGTATTCCTCATCATTGAATACGCCGTAAACCTCTGCAACTCCGTTTATTGCAGTGCTGTCAAGCCTTATGATAGAGCCTGTAACAGTTAAATCATCTCCTGCCTGCACATCCTTTTCATTTATCCTGAAGCTTGCCTTTAAGTCATTGCTTGCTGTGAAATATTTTGAAAACCCGTATTCAGTCTCAACATTATTTTCAATTACAGAAACGCGAACCCTGCATTCTCCTTCCATTTCAGATGAGAGAAGCACAGGCCCTATTGCAATCTGCGAAGGAAACAATCTCTGCCCAGCAGGCATGTTCAAAGGCACAAGCCTTGCGGGAAAGCTCCTTCCATTGCATTCAACAGCAACCTTCAGAAAGCCGTTGATTGAGTCTGCTGCTGTTACTGCGCCTGAAACAGGTATCTGTTCGCCCAGATTATACACTTCTTTCATGGCTCCTGTCATAGTGACTGAAGCAGAAGCAATCGGGATTATAAGGAATAAAGCTAATAGTATTGCAAATATATACCGGCAGCTTTTGTTAGTACGTGCTGGCGGGATATTTGGAGCGATAAGCGACAATAACCTCTTTTTCATGCATATACAATTGGTAAATCTCTTTTAAATACTTTACTTATTGTCAAAATTGTTAAAAATAAAGAAAAAGGCGGCTTTGGGAGAGGTTGAAGATAGTGATTTAGTAAACAAAAGCAGGAGTAAAGAACAAACGATAACTTTATATATCACTTGATAACTATAATTATCATATGAAAACTTCAAATATCAAAGAAAAGCTTAAGAACTATTTTTTTATAAACCCTACGGCAAGGCTGAGGGTAAGGCAGATTGAAAGAGAGCTGAAGCTGCCCCTTCCTTCTGTAATCCGCTATGCAAAAGAGCTTGAAAAGGAAGGCCTGCTGAAAATCACAGACATTGCAGGGATAAGGGTTTACTCTGCAGACAGGGCGTCAAGGCAGTTTATTGTTGAAAAGATGCTGTTTAACATTTATTCACTGCATGAGTCAGGGCTTGTAAACCTTATAATAGAAGAGCTTCATAACCCGGCAATAATCCTGTTCGGCTCTTATGCAAAGGGAGAGGATATTGAAAGCAGCGATATTGACATATTCATTGAAACGCCTGCAAAAAAGCCTGATTTTAAAATGTTTGAAAAAAAGCTGAATAGGAATATACAATTGTTCCTGCATAAAAGCATAAAGGATATAAAGAACAAAGAGCTTGCTAACAACATAATAAACGGCATAAGGCTGAACGGTTTTATAGAGGTATTTTAAATGAAAGAAAGCTCATGGAATGATTGTATTTTTGGAAACAAGGCTGTAAAGGTCTCGCCTGACAGGCAGAAATCCAAATCATTAGTTGAAACAGCAAAGGAAAGGATAGAGTTCGTAAAAGCAATTGTTATTACAGAGAAAAATGCAAGATTTGTGTTTGAAGATTATTATACTTCGCTCATAGAAGTTGTCCATGCCCTGGCCATCCTTGACGGATTCAAGATAGAGAACCATGTATGCCTTGGATTTTATATCAAGGAAGTCCAGAAAAGCGAGAGGCTTTTCCTCCTTTTTGACAGCTGCAGATATGCACGAAATTCTGTTGTTTATTACGGCAAGTCTATGGAAATGGAAACAGCAAAGATTAACATTGGCAAGGCAGTTGTGATAATCAATGAATTAGGGAAAGCAGTTGATTTGAGGCTGAAGAAGTAACCAGCTAATCAGCCGTTATATTTATATATCATACCCTATTACATATAGCAAATGGCAGAAAAGCATTCAATAGAAACACTAAGGCACTCCGCAGCACATCTTTTAGCCCAGGCTGTGAAAGAGATATTCCCGGATGCAAAGCTTGGAATTGGCCCTAATGTGGAGAACGGCTTTTACTATGACTTTGAAAGAGACACCCCATTCACTCCAGAAGACCTGAAAAAGCTTGAAGACAGGATGCGAAGGCACATAAAAGCAGCTGAAAAGTTTGAAAAAATTGAATACTCAGAAGCAGAAGCAAAAAAAATACTCAAAGACGAGCCATATAAATTAGAATTAATGGATGACTTAAAAAAAGAAGGTGAAAAGCCCACCTTCTACAAGCACGGCAACTTCATTGACTTGTGCAGGGGCCCTCATGTAAATTCAACAGCAGACTTAAAGGCAGTTAAATTGACAAAAGTCGCAGCAGCATACTGGAGAGGCGACCAGAATAACAAGCAATTGCAAAGAATCTACGGCACTGCATTCCTCACAAAAGAGGAATTAGAATTATACCTCAAAAGATTAGAAGAAGCAGAGAAAAGAGACCATACAAAATTAGGAAAAGAGCTTGAAATCTACAGCACTCATCCAGAAGTAGGAGCAGGATTAATACACTGGCACCCGAACGGCTCAATAATAAGAATGGAGATTGAGAACTTCTGGAAGACAGAGCACATAAGAAGAGGCTACAAGTATGTTTACACGCCGCACATAGGCAATATTGGATTATGGAAAACATCAGGCCACTGGGACTTTTACAGGGAAAGCATGTACAGCCCGATGAAGATTGACACTGTTGATTACCTTGTAAAGCCAATGAACTGCCCTTTCCACATATTTATCTATAAAACAAAGCTGCACAGCTACAGGGAGCTGCCGATAAGGTATGCTGAATTAGGAACAGTTTACAGGTATGAGAAATCAGGCGTAGTGCACGGCATGGTAAGGGTAAGGGGATTTACGCAGGATGATGCCCATATCTTCTGCACGCCTGAGCAGCTAAAGGATGAAATCATAGGAGTATTAGAGCTTTCATTGTTCATGCTTCAGACATTCGGCTATAAGGAATATGTTATTGAGCTCAGCGTAAGGGACCCTAAGAACAAGGAAAAATATCTTGGAGAGGATAGCGGATGGAACAAGGCAGAAGCAGCATTAAAGGAAGCGCTTAACACTAAAAAACTAAAGTACAGAATCGGAGAAGGCGAGGCAAAGTTCTACGGCCCTTCAATTGACATTAAAACAATTGACGCCTTGGGCAGGGAATGGCAGGGCCCCACAATACAGGTTGACTTTAACCTGCCTGAGAAGTTTGATGTCACATATGAAGGCCAGGACGGAAAAAAGCACAGGCCTGTAATGGTTCACAGGACTGTTCTTGGCTCAATGGAAAGATTTGTAGGATGCCTGATAGAGCATTACGCAGGAAAATTCCCATTATGGCTTGCTCCAACACAGGTAAAAATACTTACAATCACAGACAGGTGCAACAAGGCTGCTGAAGAGCTTTATGGAACACTTTTGGACAATAATATCAGGGCTGAGCTTGACTTAAGGACAGAGACAATACCAAAGAAAGTAAGGGAAGCTCAATTGGAAAAAGTTCCTAAAATAATCATCATAGGCGACAAGGAAGTTGAGGCTAAGACAGTTGCAGTAAGAACACTGGACGGCAAAGTGAAGTTCGGCGTTAAAATAAGTGAATTCATAGAGGAAATTCTTAAGGAAATAAAAGAGAAGCAATAAAATGGAAGATATTAAGGAAGCATATGAACGGCTCATGCAAAGCGAGGCATTCTGCACTGGCGAGAAAGGAGAGGACTCATACCTTTCATCATTTTCATTGATGGCAGAAACAAACAAGCTTGAGGCTGCAAAGTGGCAGATTGACTATTTCAGCCCTTCAGCAGGAAAAATGACATCCTTTTTAATGAAAGACATCATTGAAGTAAGGCCTGACCAGGCAATTTTAGGAGGCGGCTCAAAGCCTATTGAGATGGATGCTGTAAAAGTGGAATTCAAGGAGGCTTTTGCAAAAGCAGAGGCATCATTAAAGTCAAGCCTGAATGAAACATCACAGAGCATAATTGCAGTGCTGCAGAACAGGAACACCCACATGTGGATAATCACATTCATAACAACATCAATGAAGGTTGCGTGCATTGAGATAGACGCGCAGACAGGAGATGTAATAAGCGAGAAAGCAGGCAGCTTTACTGCATAATCTGAACCAGTTTCTTTTTAGACTTAAACCCGGAGATGATTCTCACAGGCTTCTTAAAATGCTTTGAAAGCAGTTTCACAACCTCTAAGTTTGCTGCGCCTTTTTCAGCAGCTGCTTTCACAGAAACACGGCAAACATCGCCGTCAACAACAACACAGCTTTTTCCGGATTTTGCCTTTACCACAATTTGAATTGCCTGCATCTTACTCAATAACCCTTACGCCTGAGCCTTTTTTCTTCAATGAAATCAAATCTTCAATAGTGTTCATGCCGGCCTCTGCAGCAGTCATTCCAAGAACCCTTGCAAAAGCCTGAAGCTCGCTCTTGCCCCTCATCTCATATTTACTTTTAGCAAAAGACGCAAACAGCATCCTTGCCTTGTACTTCCTGCATATTCTTATGTTCTGCATTACCTTGCCCATTACAACAGCCCTGTTTTTTGCATTCAAAATAGCTGAAAAAGAAAACGCAAACGCAATGTTTTTTTTATTCGCAAGAGTGCATATCACATTGTCTAAAGCAGTTTTTCTGTAATGCATTGAATCCTGCATGGTTTTTTCAGAAACAAGGATAATGTCTGCCTTTTTAGCCTCAACAGCTGTCCTTATGTCTTCTTCAGAGCATTCAATTATCTTGAGCTCATTTTTTGCAGATGCATTCATAATTAAATCAAACCCAAGATTGAATTTAGTTCCGTCAAACAATACAATGTCAGCTGCCATAGGCATTAGAAAACATCTCGGCTTTAAAAAAGTTTATGTATTGGTTTAGTAGTAAAGCTCTTCTGCTGAAGATATTTTCGGGCTTTTATCATGCTCTTTCACAACGCTTTCAGCAATAGCATCCTCTATAGGGGCTGCCTCAAGAACATCGTCAGCCTCTTTTTCTGCTTCAGGAGATTCAGCAACTTCCACCTCAGGAGATTCAGCAACTTCCACCTCAGGAGATTCAGCAACTTCCACCTTAAGCGGTTTCGCCTCTTCCTTTGCAGCTTCCTTAACTGGTTTTGCAGCGCCAGGCAGCATCTCCACAATATTCATTGTGACAGCTTCCAGCCCTTTTCCAACAGCATACTTGCAAAGCATGTCGCAGTTCTTAAGAAAAACCCTTACATTATTGCCAGAGCGGCTGAAAACCTCCCTGATGACATTATCAGGCAGCAACGGCAGCCTTCCAACCCTTTTCCGCACAATGCTTACTGCATCCTCCTGCGCAACTTCCCCAAATGTGAACAATGAAGTTATCCTCTGCATTCTCTCTGGCATTGACTGCGTTACCTGTTCTTTTGCAACAAACACCACGGACTTTATATGCCCTGAATCATAATACTTCATTAAAGAATCAAAATCCTGCCTTGTCAGGAACTGCGACTCATCCAAAAGAAGTATCATGTGCTTTGGCTTTATGTCAAGCATCTTTCCAATGAAGCCGTACCTGCCGTTAAGAATCCTTTTTACGTCAAGGCTGTGCTCAAGCCTGTTGCAGCTGAAATAAGCAAGCTTCCCCCTTCCGCCAAATCTTCTCAATAAATGCTTGAGAAGCGTGCTCTTGCCATTGCCGTATTCTCCGCGGATAAAGGCTATCTTGCCGCTCTCAATTGATTTTACAACCTCTGTAATGACATGCGGATAGCCGTAAAGCCCGTCGCTGTATATTGCCGGCTTTATGCTGAATGGATTTTCAGCAAACCCAAGCTGTCTGTACCATATTTGCTTTTCCTTCATTGCTCATCAACCGATAATATTTTTTGCAGATCTTCCTCTGAAATGTCATCCTTTTTGTTTTCCGCCATTTCAAGCATCACTGTCTTGCAGTTTTGTATAAGCCTGCCTGTATTCCTGCCGGAAAGCTGGTAAAGGCTTTTTATTACCCTGTCAGACAGGAACTTGTCGCCTATCTTGTCCCTGATAATTCTTACTGCCTCATAATCAGAAAGCGGACTTATTTTCATGACCTTGCTTATCCTCTGCGCAATGCTCGGGCTCATTGTCTCTGCGGAAAATTCCTTGCCAGTGAAGATGACAGAGGAAAGGTGATTTTGGTCAAAATAATATTTTATTCTTTCGCAGTTCTTCGGCGAAAGCTGCTCAACCTCGTCAAGCAAAAGTATCATGTTCTGCGGCTTTATCCCAAAAAGCTTTCCAAAAAAACCATACCTGCCCTGAAGAACTTTTTCAACATTCACTTCATGCTGCATGTGCCTGCAGTTAAGGTAGATTATTCTTTTCTTTCCGCCAAAGCGCTTTATCACTTCATGCAGGATTTTTGTTTTTCCGCTTCCGCTCTCGCCGATAATGAAAACCATGTTGCCTGAATGAATGGCATAGAACACTTCGTCTACAAGCTCATCATGCCCTTCAAACCCTGAGTCCCTGGAAAAGGGGTCTCCGTCAAATCCTATCTTGCTGTACCATTCCGCCATTATGAATATCCTCCTTAAATGCCTCTGTTTTTCTCTATATGGAATAAAATGCTCATTTATAAACTTTTTTTATTTCAAGGGTCTAGAAGCTGACAAAAGGAAGCAGGCTTTCAAGCCACATAACAAGCCTTACAGGCCATGGAATTTCATAAACATCCATTTCAAAAGCATATGTTTCTGCATACGCCTTGCCCACTTCATCATAATATTCAAGCTCAACAATAAGATTTCCGTCCCTGAAGCTTTTTGAATTAAAGGGAACAACCATTTCGCGGAGCCCGCTAAGCTTGCCGAAAGATGAATGGCCGAGATATTTGATGCTCATGGTTATATCAAAAGCCTCTTCTTCAGTCGCAACAAGCAGAGTGAGATTGGCGTCTTTATTGTATTTAATGCTTTTTGGCTCAAAATCAGCCACTGTTATCTTTGGCGTTTCAACAATGCGCAGTCCGGGATATGCGTATTTCACCATGTTCCTGCTTTCAACTGACGCAAGAAAATCACTGCTGTCAATATACTGGAGAGGCATGGACCATTCAACTTCCTTTGTTTCGCTTATCAATAAATCAATGTCCCTGCAGTCTGCCTCAAGACACGCCCTTATTGGCTTGAAATTTGTAGTGCCCCTGTTTTCAATAGTGCATTTTATGTCAGCTGCATCACTCCTGTAATAATATTCTTCCTGCGCAGCGCATGAAAAGCCAACGTCAGGTATGTATTCTTTTTTTTCCCTCGGCTCAAGCTTTTTTAGTGTTATTGCTGCCCACTCAGGGCTGTAATATTCATTTTCATCTGCAAAAGTAATGTTGCTTCCTATAGTGCCTGCAAACACAGCCCTCGCCTCAATGAACGTTGTGTATAAATATCCAGGATTAGCCTGTTCAGGAATTATTGCTGTCCAGAATATTGATTTTTCCTCATAAGGCTCAAGTAGCACAGGCCTCTCATTTTTCTCAACAAGCCCAGGCGCTTTTGTGATAGCCACACTAAGCGGAAGGTAAAAGTCAGCAAGATTTTTCAAAGTGATTTTTACAGGCACATGGCTGCCGGGAGCAACCTTATTCCTTAACGGCTCAACAGATATTTCAGCATATTTGTCAGGCTCGCCTGAGCTGCTCTTCACTTTTGTTTTCACGCTTAATGGATTGATTTTTATCTTTGTGTTCTCAGTGCGCCACATGTATGATACAGAAGGCTCTGAAGGATCATGCTCCATATTTAGCATGACATGCCCAGGATCTATCCAGCCAAACTGCCCGAATGTCACGTCAAAAGGCACCCAGCCAAAGCCAGGGAAAAATACCTCTGCCCAGCCGTGGTTGCCAAAGCCATCCTTCTCTGAGTAAACCTGGCCTGCAATAAACCTTGCAGGAATATTTGCAGCCCTTAACAAAGAAATAAACAATACTGTTATTTCATCACATACCCCATACCTGTTCTCAAGCACCCATGTTGAATTCTGCACAGCCTCTTCAGTAAGCGTGTCTAATGTATAATTAATATTGTCCCTTACCCAGTCAGCAGCCGCAAACACCGCGCTGTAAAAATCTGTTTCTCCCTGCATTATCTCTGCTGACATCTCCTTTATCGGCTTGCTGAGCTCAATAAACTGCGATGCCTGCGTATAAGCGTCAATATCCCTTCCAAAAGGCCCCTGCCTGTAAATATCTAATTGAGGAAAGGGAATCTTCCTTGTTATCTTAAAAAGGTTATTCACAGTCCTTACTTCTGAAACAACAGTATATCTTAAGGTGTCATCCCTTGGGTCTTTCCATTCAAGCATAAGCTTATTTCCTTCTTTTCCTGCAGAACCGTCAGGCTGCATTATTATGTCCTGGTTAAGAACCAGCTGCCTGTCTGATTCTTTTGGAAATAGCGAAAGATTAACCTGCACAGAATGTATGTTAAAGCTCTGCCCTAATTCAGGCATGGCAACAATGCTTGCATATTCCTCAACAGTCAAGTCAACTGTGCGGTAATTATCCAGCTCTTCTGCTGACGCAGCTGCTGCGCAAAGCAGGAATACAATTGCAATCACAACCCTTTTTAACATCATTCAAAAAGAAGCAGAATGCATATTTAACACTTATGCCTGGCTTAGTTCTCTCAGCCGCTCGACAAGCACTGAAAAATCGTTCTTTGAAACAGAGCCGCCGCACGCATGCTCATGCCCGCCGCCATATCCGTCAAGACCTTCAAGAGCTTGCTTCAGCATTGGAGGAATGGAATAGTTTAAGCCCCTCATGCTAAATGCGACAGAATCCTGTTTCAGCCTTGCGACAATTATAAACTTTCCAGGCAGCCTGTATAAAAGCTCGTTTGCCAAATCCCCTGAAAAAGTCATTTTTGTAAGCGGATAAGTGAAAACAAAAAAATTGCTCTTGTCTGCAGTAGCCATTGCTTTTTGCAAAAGCTTTTCATAAGCCTGATTTATTTTTTTGTAATACTTTAGTATATACCTGCCTGCAGGCGTTGTGCCCTCAAGGATTTCCTCAGGCTCCTGTATTTTTTCAAGAGATGATATGCATTTAAAAACATCTGTTGTGGGCCCCTTGAGTATTGAGGCAAGGATTCTTGCAAGATGCCCAAGTTCTGTATCATAAAGCACATTGCCTGGCTCGCCGATGAAAGGAAGAAGCTTAGGGTATTTTTCTGCAAAATCTTTTGCAAATTCAGGCACAAACCAGTCTCCAATGCAGCCTGCCATCGCAAGCCACAAAGGGCCTCCTGCAATCCGATAAGCCCAGTACACAGTAGGCTTGCTGTCTTTAGGCTCATTGAAAAGAGGGTTAAAGTATTTGGCGCCTTTTATGTCAACCAATGGATGATGGTCAAGCCATACAACCTGCACGCCTGCCTCGTCAATAAAATCCTGCTCAATAACAGGCTTGTCAAGCACAAAAATCCTGTCAGGCCTGTATTCCATTATTTTCCTATTGTACTGCGTGCCAAGTATGGGCGCTGCCTTTATCACAACGCCTCTTCCTTTTTGCGCATATTTCTTTAATAATAAATAGGAGCACAAGCCGTCAGGGTCATCATCAAAAAAGAACAGCGGCCTCTTTGATTCATCTAAAAGCTTTCTGAACTCAGCCATCTGCTCTTCTGGTATCATAAAGGTAAGAAAGTCCCATGTATTTATAATACTATTTCTTTCTCCTGAAGATTATTGCTTTTTCATAAACTTTGGAGCTTTTAAGAATTCCAACGCAATCTGCGTGTCTTTCCAGCCTGTCTCTTTCATCTTCTGCCTTATCTGCTCGTCTGCCCACCCCATTTCCCTGCGCTGCCTTATGAAGGCCTGTATCTGTGTTTCGCCCTTGTGCTCGTCAGGCTCGTCTGATTCTGATTTTTCCTGCTCAGGCTCTTGTTTTGCACTTGGCTTGCCCATAAGTGTTGCAGCATTGCCTACTGTTGCGGCAGATTCAGGCTTTTGAGTAGGCAGTAGAGAATCACGTCTCTGGCCTCCTTCGCTTCTCTCAGGAGGCATTTGCACAGCAGGCTGTGCCGGCTTTTGCATAGGTTGTTGAGACTGTTGTGCAGGCATTGGCTGCGCAGCAGGCTCTTGTTTTGCCGGCTCTGCTTTTTGTAAAGGCATTGGCTGCGCAGCAGGCTTCTGCTGCATAAACTCAGGCTTTTTCAATGGCTCTTCTGGCTTTTTTGTCAGCCTTTTCGCAACAAAAAACAAGGCAAGAAGAGCGAAGATGCCAATCCCAACTATGATATATATTGTGAAATTTGCCTGCTTCACGCATTCCCCTGCTTCAGTGCACATCTCCCCGCTCTTGCACCTTACGTCAGGCGGGCAGGTCAAGCATGTCTCGCCAGGGTCCTGCACTCCGTTACTGTTGCAGTTAGGGGTTACAGCTGGCTGCGCAGTTCTTGGTGCAGGCGGCGCTGCAGTTGATGTATTTGCCCTTGGCGCGGAAACATTTCCAGTTGTGCCATTTTGCGCAGGCGTCCCTGTTGCATTTTGAGCATCCGCTATTGTCTCATTCTGCGCAAAAGCAATTAATGCAAACAAGAAAAATATGCAGACAAATATTATAAAAAGCTTTTTCATTTTTTCAGCGCGTGCTTTATCATCAGCTCGCTCCAGCCCTTGTTTTTTAAAGCCTGCGCAATCTCATCATCTGACACTCCTTTCTTGCGCATGTCATCGATATAACTCTTTAGTGGATTTTCCTGAGGCTCAGGCGCAGCCGCCTCTGCCTTTATCCTGTCATCTTCATGATATATATCATGCATATCAACAGAGGGATGCTCCTTGTCAACAGAAGAAAGCGTCCTTCCATCCCTTACCCTTGTCTGAACCTTTCTCTTCATTGAAAGTTTATATACAATGAAGCCGCCGCCAAGAATTACTATTAAGGCAATTCCCATTATCATCAGCACTGTCTTCAAGCCTGTCTTTGGAACGCACACCCCGCTCTGGCAGGTCTCGTTTTCCGCGCATTTTACATCATCAGGGCAGTTGCTGCATGTTTCAACAGAGCCGTCAGCCAGTGTTTCTCCTGCAATGCTGTTCCCGCACCTTGGCACGCCTTCTGTCTGCTCTGCAATGATTGAATCAACATCAACTGCGCTTGTAAAATTGCTTGCTGCAGCTGCAGACACAGTCACTGTCCATGAGCATGATGCGTCTAATGAGCCGTCAGAGACAACAACAGCAACTGTGTAATCTGTTGGGTCATTCTTGGAAAAGGTGTATGAATCCCCTGTCTCTCCGTCAATATTAGCGCCGTCAACTTTCCATACTACATTTAATGTGTCACCTGTATCAGGATCTGATTTTGCAGTAATCCTGAATACCTTGCCTTCTCCTGCATCAGCATAGACTTTGTCAAGTGTAGGGGAGCAGCTTACTCTTGGCGCCCTGTTTCCTGTTGCATTTCCGCCTGTAACATTAAGCGTGACTGTGTTGCTTGTTGTTGTTGCATTGCCGTCAGAGGCAGTGAATGAGATTGTTGTTGTGCCAACCCAGTTTGTTTCAGGCACTAAAGTTATTGTATTGCTGCTGATTGTGTAGTTCATATGGCTTGGAGCTGTTGAAACATTGTATGTCAAGGTAGTGCCTTCAACATCATTGAAATAAGTATTAAGGTTAATGCTGAGGTTTGTGTTCTTAGTCATGTTCTGGGTTGGTATTTCTGAATAGTAAGGCGCATCGTTTACTGCTGTGACTGAAACATTAATGTAATTGCTTGTATTTGTCAATGAGCCGTCACTTGCTGTAAACCTGATTAATTCAGAGCCTGACCAGTTATTAGTTGAAGAAAATGAAACCTGGCCGTCAGCAGCTATGCTTACTGTTATGTGTGAACCGCTTTCAGCGCTATAAGTCAGGGCAGTTGAGTCAGTGAAGTAATTGTCCAGATCAAATGCATTTGGGAGTGTTGAATCTTCATTGAATGTTTTGTTAGGGATTATACCTGAAAAGCTGGGCGCTGTGTTTGCAGCTGAAATAGTAAACGTCCTTATTGAAGAAGAGGCAGTTGCTGAAGCATTGTTTACACCCTCACAATACCATGTATGCGCTCCGAGGGGCATATTTGTTACATCTAAAACCAAAGAAAGCCCGGATTGGGTCTTATTTTTTACTGAGTCTATATATAATGAGATATTGCTTATTTCATATAATATATCATCCTCTGATGCATCGCAATTAAAGCTTACAGTTGAAGAAGATTGTGTTGCGTCAGGTGCAGGAGCATTAAGATCAACGGTTATTGCTGCAAACGCACTATGCACAAACAGCAGCGCGGCTATGATTAGTATCAAATACCTCTTTCCCATGGGTTATAGGAATACGCTTAAAATTTAAAAGCTTATTGCCTCTATCTTTTCAGCCATTATCTCAGGCATTCCCTTGTAAATGCTTGTTTTGCCCTCAATTGTTACATTGCTTCCCTTGTCCATAAAAGCAGGCAGCACTTCTTTTTGTATAAGCCCCTTATTGTCAGGGAATGCAACTATTGTTATCTCTCCTGTATTATCTGCAACATCAAGAAAAAAAGCCGCTTGTGTCTGCCTTATATTGATTACATTTCCTGTTATTTTCACATAGCTTCCTTCTTTTGCCTGTTTTGCCTCTTCAATTGATATGGTTTTAACTTCTATTAATTGTGAAGCAGCTATCACTCCTATTAATCCAATGAAAGTGCATATGAACGCTATCCTGAAAAGCTGTTTTTCATCCATGGATGTGTTGATATGCTAGCTCTTTAAAAGAATTTGCAATTTGATTCCGGAAGATATTCAGGAAAAGCGGAAAAAAGAAAAAATTAAAGATAATACTCTTCCGGAGACGGCCTGTTTTTCAGCCAGTCTGCAACACGTTCTTCACAATTGATTAGAGCGCATTTCTCAGCAAATCTTTCCATAGCAACCAAGCACAGTTCTATTTCTTCCTGCTCTTCTGTTTGATTGCAAAATATCCTTAGGGGGTCGATATCCATATAATCAACAGAAAAACGTTTTCCAGCTTCCTTTACTGCAGAGATATACACCCTGTCACCATGCTGATTATCATAAAAGAGGTTTCCCCTTATTACAGAGGCAGAAGTTTGGATTGCATCAAAATGCAAATCTCCTTTTTCTACTTCCAGTTTGTAAGGAGTCATTTCAACTTTTATCGCCTCTGCACTTGTCTGTCCTGCGCTTTCCAGCCCTGTATTTGACGACTTGTCATCCTTGCACCCTGCCAGTGCCGCAAGGCACAATGAACCGATTGCAATTGCTCGTATCATTTTTATTCCTCCCTCAGCCAAAGTGGCTTTTTACAATAGCAATAAATTCCAGCTATTTAAGCTTTGTGCAAACTTATATAAACAGCTCATCCCAAATAATCCATATGAACCATTCAGTGAAAAAAGGGTTTAGCTTTGGATTAACCTCCGGCATTATAACAACACTTGGATTAATGGTTGGCTTGGAAGCTTCAACTGAATCAAAGCTTGCAGTGCTTGGTGGGATTATCGCAATCGCAGTTGCTGACGCATTCTCAGACGCATTAGGAATGCACGTGTCAGAAGAGGCAGAGCTCAAGCATACTTCAAAAGAAATCTGGCAGTCAACATTTGCAACATTCATATCAAAATTTGTATTTGCAATGACCTTTGCAGTGCCTGTATTATTGTTCAGCCTTTCAACAGCAGTCATAATAGGAGTTGCATGGGGAATACTTGTAATTGGCGCTTACAGCATATATCTTGCGAAAAAGCAGAAGATAAAGCCGTATAAAGCGGTAATTGAGCATGTTGGAATAGCCATTCTGGTTGTAATAGCAACGCATTACTTGGGGCATTTTGTCCAAACATTGGGCTGATTGTGCAGTATCTCCGAATGGTGTAGTGATTGAGTCTTTTTAAGGATTCTTTAAACTATATGATTTGTTTCTTTTTCCTTGAAAGCCCTTTGGAATTGGCCAATCAAAGCTTGGGTGTTTCTTTAGCTCTTCAAACTTTTCCAAAGGATTTTCTTGGATGTGCGACAAGAACGTTGTTGATCTTGTGCATTTCTATAAGGAATGCTTTAAAAGTCACCCCCTCTTTTTTGTAGAAGCAAACCCATTGGGTTTGTAATAGTTGCTCGAATAAAAATAGGAAATATCTAATCTTCATTTCTGTAGATTTACATTTGATGGTAGCCTCATCTTGAACTCTGAATTGGGTTTCTATTCTCCATCTTTTTCTATATGTTTTAATGATTTCATCTAGTTTTATATCTTCTACATTTGTAGCAAAAACCCAGTCTAGTTCTTTGTCAAGCCTCTTACTAAAAATACTTTTTAGAAATGCAAGACCTGATTCAAATCGGTAAGTTGTTTTATTAGAGTTGAATTCGTATTCGTGAGAAATAATTTTCTTTTCTTCTTTTTGCATTTTTGATAATTCTTCATGAATATAATTCTCTTTTTCTCCTTTTTTGGCAAGAATGAGATAAGGAAACTTTAATTCTTTAAGATCATACATTAGTTCTTTTGCGTAGAATCCACGATCAAAAAGAATAAGTTTTATTGGACCGATATAAGGTTGTATCAGTTTTATACAGTAGACTATCGCATAACTCATATTATGGCCTATTTGGATGGGGATACTTATTAAGGGTATTTTTTCAGAAATTTCGTCAGAGATTAGGCTGCATGTTAAGAATTTGAATTTTCCTGTGATTGCTTCGCCTTTTTTCCAACCATGGATATCTAATCCTTGAACTTCGCCATAGAAGTCTTCATCAGTATAATCAAATGCGAGCATAATCTCTTTAGATTTCCAAACAAATTTTTCTGAAATTCTTCGAATATAATCCACATAAGAGTGAGTCATCATTTCGCTCATGCTATTTTTAGCATGAGCGTAAATCGTATCTGCTTTATTCCCTAACGTTTCTATGTAAGTATTGTATGCTGCTGCATCAAGCAACGGCTCTGAGAGTTTGAAACCAGTTAAAGTATGCGTTGCTAAAGAGAGTCCTAAGCTGTCATCAATGAAGTGACGACAGATTGCAATACTCCGTGCTATTTTATTGCGATCTATCATTTGTGAAAATCAGATAGACTTTTCTTCCAAGGTATTCTTTTGGACAACTTACTTTAGCACTTGTTCCAAAAGGCGTAACCTCTCGTATCATAAAACCCTCAATACCTTCGATAATAAGTCTTGTTTGTTTTGTCATTTCAACCTTTTTCATAAGATATATATTATATATCTTAAATATATAAAGGTTTCGGTTTAAATGCCTTCCATCAAATTCTATAGAAATGAAATTTTTGTATTGTTATCCATCAGTGACTAACGTCTCTCGGAGATACTG
>JAHJRD010000067.1 GCA_018830945.1 Nanobdellota archaeon
CAGTAAGAAAACTTAAAAAATTAAGAGAAAAAGAAAAGTGTCAAGGGGAAAGTCAAAAGATAAATGGTCTTGAACGGCATATTAGCGTCCTTGGCGCTAATTTTTTAAGTTGTAGCGTTTAGTTTATCAACACATTCTACAGAGAGTAACTATGGACAAAAGCACTAATAAGATGGACAATCTTATCCTTAATGGAGCCGTATTCAAATGCAGGGATTCCTCTTATTTTGAAAAAGCCCTGTTCATTAATGAAGGGCATTACCTTTCATCGCTCCGTATTCCTGAAAAAGATTTGGCGGAAAAGAACAAAGCCCTGCTCAAAGAACTGCTTGAAACAACACACTTGGACCTGGCAGAGCTAAAAAATACGCTTGGCGCCTGCAGGTTCTACAATCTGCTGTTCCTCCTTTATGCCGTTAATACCGCCTTAAAAGGGCTGATGGAAAAGAATTCTGCCTTTAGGAATTACATTTTGGAAACAATTGCAGAAAATGCAAAAAACAACCTCTTTTCCGGGCTGGACAAGCATAAAATCGAAAGAATATTAAGCCTATTTTCCGAGATTTTAAGCATAAATGCAATAATGGCCGGGAGAAGAAAGTTTATTGTGTCAGGAGACAGGCATGAATTCCGGCATAAGCGGGACGGCGCATTTGACCTTGTTTTACAGGAAACAGGCAAATCTTATTTTTTTGATGTAAAGCGCATAACATTAAGCTCCCCCTTGGGCGGCGTCGATGAATTAAAATTAAAGCAATGGTTTGCGGAAAAGCTAAGCTTGGTTTATGCCAAGGGCAGAGGGATTGACAGGCCTTTGATTGTGCTTTTGGACTGCAGTGAGATTGCTGTGACAGAAGAATGCAACAAAGCAGGCGCATTCCTGCTTAAATGTAACACAGGGAAAATCAAGAATGCCCTCGAACTGTTTTTTAAAGAGAACAGCGGGAAAATGAAAGAGATAGAAAATATAGGCGGCGTTATTCTCTTATACTGGTATCTGGCGGTAACCGAAAATAAAGAAGGAAATAAGCACATAGATATTGTGTTCCATTGCCAGCCATATACAAATCCTTATTCACAATATTCTGCAGAACGCAACGAGATAAGCAAAACAGTCAATATTTTGCGCAGGGAAATGCTGGTTGAAACCTTGCGCCTGCTTAGAGATGCAGGCGGCGAATTCAAGTTTCTGCTTCCTAATATTACGGAGAGTAACCATGAAGCAGGATAAAGTGAAACAGCTGGAAAAAAGGATTAAGGCAATAGAGGCAAGGCTGAAAGAGCAGGATGAAGAGGACAGAATCCTGGAAACAGGCACGGAGAGTGACGTGATTGGAAGAAGAAAGGACGGAAGCCGGATATTCGGCAAGCCGCACAGGCTTAAGGAAGCTGGAAGGAGCAAGAAATGAAAAAAAATGAATCGCAATTCGTAAGAGGGTTTAAGGTTGCAGTACAAGATATTGGGTTAGCTGTCGGGGTTGCTGTGCTTCTTGCTTTATTTACTGCTATAATAGTTTTAGCGGTGGCAAAATCATGAAACAAAAATTAGACTGGTTTGCAGTAATGGTGGCTTTGAAATGAGATATATTGATGGCTTGAAGCTGGCTTTGGAAGAACTTGCTATATCTTGGGCTATTGGATTTGCGATTGGATTTTTTGTCTTTTTTGTTTTTTGGGCGATTATCACATCATAGAGATAGCTGAGTGAAAGGCAAAAAATTAGATTGAGGAGCAAGAAATGAAAAAAAAGGAAACACAATTTGTAAGAGGATTCAAGGTTGCCACATTAGAACTTATATTAAGTGCAGGAGCAGGCATTGTAGCTGGCACAATGATTACATTAGTATATTTTGCAATATTGGCGGCTGTGAAATGAAAATATCAAAACCAGCCTATATTCTTGCAATTATAGGGATATTTATAGGATTTATGCTGGGGGGCGGAATAATTGGTCTTGCTTTTTCAAGCTACATCTCAACAGATAACTTATTTTATCGTATAGTAATTTCTTTAGGCGGAGTTTGTATTTTTTCTATGTTTCACTGCGGGCTGGTTATGGTATTAAAGTATAAGAAAGAATTATCTCTTTCAGATGAAGAAAGAAAAAAGCAATGGAAGAATCTTGACCCGCAGTTCAGGAATTTATGGGCATTTTTAATGAATATAGCTACGGCATTTTTTGCAATTGGATTGGTATTTGCAATTATAACTGCTATAGTATACAAGAATTGGACTCAATGGGCATATATTATACCCTTTATTGGAATGATTATTTGGGACATAAGAAGCAGAAAAAGGCATCCTGAGCAGTATAGGTTGATTAGTATTTACGCAATAGAAAACATCAAGCCCCCTTTCTGGAAAAGATTCTGCAGGCACATACTATGGAGCCCTATAGCGTTTGTATATGCCTTGAAGGCGTTTTTTGGAAAGCAGCCAAATGGAGTAACCAGGCGGTTTTTGTTTGGGCTCTTATACAAAGCATTCAAGGGAGACAGGGGATGCTATACTTGGTACACGATTGAAGAGTGCATGAAGAAATGGAATATAAAAATAGGCAGGAAACAAAGGGGCAAGAAATGAGCTTTGAGCAATTCCTTGAGACAGTGAACATAGAGGAATCTGAAAAGCAGATACTCAGGGTTTTCAGAAAGAATATTGCAAATCATGGAAAAGCATGCAAGACAATTTTCGTCCACGGCTGCGTCGGCGTTGGCAAAACAGAGCTTGCAAAGAATATTATTTCAGGCGCGCCAGCCCCCATTATATATTGGGGTCCTGAGCCCGAAAAAGGTTATGTCTCGTGCAAAAACCGCCAAGAGCTGATTGAAAGCGTGAAAAAGCATGAAAAATCCGTTATATTCATAGACAATGCAGGCCTCATGTTAAGGGACTGCCACTGCTCATGGGAGCTTAGCAAGGAAGACGAGCAGGCAATATACGAAGTAATCAACATGGTGAAGAGCTCCAGCTGCAGAAGCCTTATCCTTATTGATGCGAAAATGCTGAAAGGCGCCCAGGGCATAATGGACAGGATGGATGTAAAAATAAAAATAGATGTCCCTGAGAAAGAGCCAAAAAAAGCATTAATCAAATCATTCTGCCCTGGCTTGCCGGAAGAGCTCGTTTCATACATTTCAAGAAAGACAATAGGCTATACATTCAGGGATATCCAGAACATAATAAAAATGCTGAAATCTTCAGGCAAAGCAATCACGCTTGAGCAAATAAAGGAAATTCTTACAAAATACGTGCCTGCTGCGTTTGAAGCCCATAAGATAAGCCATGTAACTGACATGGACTTTTCAAAAATAGTCAGCAGGGACGGCATAAAAGACAAGCTGAACATAGCGCTAATGTCAATAAGGAACAAGGAATTTGCTTCACAGGCAGGGATAAGCCCAAAGAATCTCCTCTTTTTCTACGGCGCCCCCGGAACAGGGAAAACATTCATGGCAAAGGCAATTGCAGGGGAATTAGGGCAGCCGATAATAACAATCAACGCCTCCTGCATAAACAGCAGGAACGCTTCGCCCAATGAGCTTCTAAAGGGCATAATGGAGCTTGGCGCAAGGTTTGGAGACTGCATCCTGCTGTTCGACGAAGCTGAAAAGATTTTTGGCAAGAGCATTGTTGGCGAAGATGAGCACCTGCAGGGCGACTTGCAAAGCCACCTTGACGGCGTAAGCGGAAAAATGAAGTCATTGATTATATTTACATTGAACGAGGAGGCAAGGTTTGGCGCTGCATTGAAAGACAGGTTTCTGATGTTCAAGTTTGACCTGCCAACAAAGGAAGAAAGGGCTGAATTCCTGAAAAAGAAGCATGAATCTGCAAAATCACACTTCAGCATAAGCGCTGATATGTGGGAACTAGCACAAGAGATAGGGGATTCAAGCTTCCGGGAAGTTGAGAAAGTGTGGGACCACACATTATTGAGGAAGATGATTGCAAATGAAACAGAAGTCGGAATGGACAATTTCATGGAAACCATTGCAATGCTAAAGTCAAAGAGTGGGGAGAATTATTTCGGATAGGATGAAAAATGACAAAACATTCTGAGAAGATTGGTTTTTGGGAATTCGAAAAAGAAAAATGTATATTCAAAGTTATAGGCGTAGGTGGTTTTGGTTCAAATACTATAAAAAAACTATATAACAAAGGTGTAACGGATGCAGAAATTATTGCAGTGGGGACTTGTGCACCCCTCCTTGATTTTATGGACGCCGACAAGAAAATACTCATTGGCAAGGGACTGACAAGAGGGCTTGGATGCGGCGGCTCCCCATACAAAGGAAGAGAAGCTGCAAATGAGTCTAATGCAGACATAAAATTTTTAGTGGCGGGCGCAGAAATTGTGTTTATTGTCGCAGGCATGGGCGGCGGCACTGGAACAGGAGCAGCGCCTGTTATTGCCCAAGCAGCAAAAGAATCAGGCGCAATTGTTGTCAGTTATATCACGATGCCTCTTAAAATGGAATCAAGCCGCCTAATCAAAGCAAAAGAAGGACTTCAAAATATGCTGGGAGTCAGTGATACTTTGATTGTTATAGACAATAATTGGTTTGACCAACATGTAGAAAGGGATAACGCTTATCTGGCATTTGAGGCTGGAAAAGAACTTGTTTCAACATTGATTAAAGATTTTGTAGAATTGATAACTTTGCCCTCATTGGTGGGGCTTGACTATGCTGACATAAAAGATATACTACTCAAAGGCAAATTATCCACTGTTTGTGTTGGCGAATCAGGAACAAAAAATAGGGCTGAGGAATCGGCAAAAATTGCGTTGGGCAATCCTCTGCTTGATGTAACTTATGAAGGCGCAATAGGCGCCCTGATAACCATTATTGGAGGCAATGATTTAACACTCGATGAAACCTATATGGTAACCGAGACAGTAGAGAAATCCCTTAATCCTTCTGCAAAAGCGGTTTGGGGTGCAAAAGTAATTAAAGAAATGACTGGAAAGATGAGAGTTGCAGCAATAATCACAGGTATTGAATTACCCAAGATATTCCGTAAAGATATAGATGGAGGATAAAATGATAGCAACAACACCGGCAATAAAGGCATTGAAGATACGAAACTATGGGCCTATTAAGAAGGCTGATTTTGAGTTTAAGAAAGGCGTTAATGTGATTGTTGGAAAAGGCGGAACTGGGAAATCTGCTGTTGTTAATGCAATAACTTCCGCGCTTTGCAAGCATCCGCTGATTTACAAGAAGACAAACGGCTCTAAAAAGGATTTTGAAATAGAATTGGAGCTTTATTCTAGGAAAATAAAGGTTATGCCTGAAAAACAGGCAGATTTTTACAAGGAACTGCTTATAAAAAGGAGATTGCCGAATGAGCGAAAATTAGGAATACTTAGATGGCATGATACGTCTTACGAAGACATAAAGCAAAGCTTGGGGGGAGGAGATATAGCCCTACTGGAAATAGCTGAACAGCTGGTTAATTATAATAAAGAAGATGCAATTATACTGGATGATGAATTCAATTTGCTGGATGCAGAACACAGGGAAGCTGCTGCCAAACTTTTAGTAAAATCCAAAATGCAGGTGATAATAACAACAACGAGCATGAATTGGATGCCGTTTAAGAAGTGCAATGTAATTAAATTATGAATGTAGAAAAGGTTAAAAGAATGAAGTGCAAGGATAGGAGTGAAAGAATGGAAAAAGACAAACAGTATTGGCAAGTCGCGGCAGGCAGTGCCGAAAGAGACTACTCTGAACTTTTTATCAAGTATGGAATTATGCTTATAGGAACAGGCAAAGTTTTCGGGGATTTCACAAAAAATGAAAGATTATATAAAAAACATAGGGGAAAGGAAGTTTCAAAGAGCGATTTTCGGGCTATAACTGATTTTACCAAAAATGTCAGGAAAGGGGATATTGTTGTATTAAGGAAAGCAAGGGGAAAATCTATGTATCTATGGGCTGTAGGAAAGGTTGTAGGGGATTATGAATTCTTAGATGTTTTCGGAGACGTTGGAGGCTGGGGCTTACAGCATACACGAAGAGTTGAGTGGCATCAGCCAAAACACAGCATTTATCTGTCTAAAACAGCAAACACGCCCACTTTTACCCGCCTTAACAGGCTAGAAACTATAAACCGCGCTAATTATGTTATTGCCGGGGGCAATTATAAAACACAAAAACCCGGGAAGCTGCCAAAACCCCAAAAAATAATGCCTGATGAAACATTGAGAATGGAGTTGAGGAAAAAAGGGCTAAAGAAAGAATATGCCATGAAACTGACTAATGAAATTAATAAGAATAGAAAACTTATTAATTGGTATCATTATGAATGCAAAAATATTGAAGGCAAACCCCTCCCTATAAGTGAACATGAAACAAGAACTTTTTTAGTCATACCGCTTTTAGAATCCTTAGGATGGAAAGAGCCAAACATAAAAATAGAGCTAAATCAAGTGGATGTGGCATTATTTGAAAAAGAGTATCAGGGAAAAAAGAACGATTGTAAAGTATTAATCGAAACTAAGAGGTTAAATGCAGGGTTATCAGCGGCATCATCTCAAGTTAAAGATTATGCAAAAAAATATCCACAATGCAAAAAGCTTATTGTTACAAATGGGGAATGCTACATTCTGATGAATAGAAAAGGTAAAGAAAAAGCATATTTTAATATATTAAAGCCAAGATTGCATCATCCCTTTGAGAAAAATGTGGGCGGCGCTGTGAATTTGTTAGGCAGTTTAATACCAAAATAGAAGAGCGTAACTTCCGGCTTTCTATTTATTCCTCATCCTGAACTCTTTTGCCTTCTCCCACTCCCTCATCTCTCTTTGCGATTCCAGGCGTTCTTCGCGCTCTATCTCTTTTACAGCCTTATTCAGCCTTTCCGCCTCTTTCCGCTCTTCCTCAAGCTCTGCCTTATACGCTTTTGGCCTTATATCCATGTTAATGGCTTTCCATTCTTCAGGAAACCTGCCCTTAAGAGCCAGCCTCTCATACCCGCTGTACAGCCCAATAACCTTGCCATCTGCAAATTCCTCTATCCTTATCAGTGC
>JAHJRD010000068.1 GCA_018830945.1 Nanobdellota archaeon
ATAAGGAAAGCGCTTAAGGCAGGCGAGGATGCGATTAAGGCTAATAATTACAAAGGGTATTTGACTTATATTGGAGCGCCGCATTACAGGCTTGAGCTGGTTTTTCATGATTACAAGTCAGCAGAGGAAGGCATGGAAAAGATATGCTCTGTTATTGTTTCTGAAATGAAAAAGCTTGGCGGCGCTGGCAGTTTTAAGAGAGAAGAGGACTAATGAGCAGGCATATTCTATATTGCAAGAAATGCAGTGAATACACAATGAGCGAGAAATGCTCAAGATGCGGCTCTGTTGCGCTTTCTAACAAGCCTGCAAAGTATTCTCCAGAGGATAAGTGGGGGAAATACCGTTTAAAGTATAAAAAAGAGGCTGAATTGCAATAGGCGGGATTTACGCTCTTTGCAAAACATACCCACTGTAAAGGTCAATAATCTTAAAAACATACCCATTATACTAACCGAAAAGTTTAAAAACATGTCCGTTATAATAACCATATGCAAATAGAAGACTTAAACCCATGGTGGAAGACATCCAACATAGAAGAGGGCTTCAGAAAGATGGAGCAGCGGGACGCGTTTCATACTATTCTCAAATACCTCAAAGACAGGCAGATTATATGCATAACAGGGCTCAGGCGGACAGGAAAAACAGTGCTTATGCATCACCTCATTAGCCATATGATTAAGGAAATCCCAAAAGAATCCGTGCTTTACTATAATTTTGACCTTCTTGATGAAAGCATAGAGAACATACTTAAGCAGTATGGAAGCAAGGTGAAGATTGATATAAAAAAAGAGAGGATATTTGTTTTTCTTGATGAAGTGCAGAAACACAAAAACTGGGAGAATGAGCTTAAACTGCTGTACGACAATTTTTTGAATATCAAATTTTTAGTTTCCGGCTCCTCCAGCTTATTTATAGAGAAAAAAACCAAAGAAAGCCTGGGCGGCAGGGCTTTTTCGTTTATGCTTGAACCGATGAGGTTTGCGGAATACAGCCGCATTGCAGGATTTAAGTATGACGAAGAAAGGCTTACTCTCTATAAGGGGGAAATAGAAAAGGCATTCGGGCATTATCTTTCTATCGGCGGCTTCCCGGAGCTTATTGGGGAAACAGACCCTGAGAAAATAGGCATGTATGTAAAGGAGCTTGTTGTTGACAAAATAATTTATATGGATATCCCGCAAGCATTCAAGATAGACGAGCCTGAACTGCTCAGCAGGATTTTTATGATTATATCTTCCAGCCCGGGAATGATTTTTGACTATGGGGCAATTGCAAGCGACCTCCAGCGAAACAGGAAGACTATCTCAAACTATGTGTCCTATCTTGAAAAAGCATTCCTCATAAAAAAGATTTATAATTACAGCAAGAACCTGCTGACAAGCGAAAAAAAGCTGAAAAAGATATACCCTGTCTCAACAGCTTTCGCATATTTTGCAAATGCTGAACCCGGAAAGATAATAGAAACTGCAGTGCTTATGAACTCTGATTTCAGGTATTTCAGCAGGAAGGGGGATAAAGAGGTTGACTTTGTCAAAGCTGAAAAGGGAGCTGTTATTCCTGTAGAGGTGAAGTATGCCGGGCGTATAAGAATAAGGGAGTTTAAGGGCTTGTTAAAATTCATGCGTGATTATGGGCTGAAAGAGGGTCTTGCAATAACCAAAGAGCACGAAGCTGAAGAAAATGTTAGCGGCTTTAAGGTAAAATTTGTGCCTATATGGAAATGGATGCTGAAAAACAGGCGCAGTAAGCTTTATATAGAATAAACCCCTTAATTTCTATGAACATTCATTGTTCAAAAAAAGGAGGTTGAAATAAATGAAGTTATCCAAAAAGGGTATTTCGCCGTTAATCGCAACGGTATTAATAATCGGGTTTACGGTTGCTCTTGCAGCAATCATAATGACGTGGGGAACATCGTTCTCAAAAAGCATGCAAAAAACAACAGAGTCAACAACTGAAGAGCAGCTTGCATGTGCGCAGGATGTGAATGTTGATTTGTCCAGTGCTTGCGTGGTTGATGGTACGGCAGGGAGCACTCAAATTAAACTTACAATAAAGAATGACGGCGCAAAAGCAATTGAAAGATTATCCGTAAGATTTTACAAAGATGCTGATAATGTTGCTTCAGATACTACTACTTTGGTAGGTGTAGGCGTAAATCCATTTCTAAGTTCTTATGGCTTAGATACAAAAACAGTAGTTGTACCTATTCCATTGGCAGCAGCGGCAGAAACAGTTACGCTTGTAGAACTAATACCAGTAATCAAAGTAGGTGAAAAAGAACTTACCTGCGCGGCAACAAAAGATTACTTCGGCGACCAGAGTTATGAGGAAGCCCTGGTAGCTTGCGCATAAAACCCTCTTTTTTCCTTTATTTTTTTATTTTTATGATTAAAGCCTGAGGCACACACATGAACAACAAAGGACAAATCTGGATTTCTGCAGTCTTGTACATGGCTTTGGGAGTTATAGTTTTAACTATTGTATTAGCAGCAGGCGTACCCATGATACAGAAGATGAAGGACAAGAACTCGTTTGCCCAGGCAAAGGTAGTGTTTGCATCTGTTAATGACAATATTATGGAAGTCATAAACGAAGGCCCTGGCTCAAGAAGATACCTTTCTCCGTTTGAAATCAAGGCAGGAGATTTTGTTGTTGATGAAACAGATTCACTAGTTGTATGGTCAATGAAAACAAATGCAAAGCTCATGGAGCCGAGCTATTTTTTCACAGGAACACCAACAGGGGTTCCTGAATTCAGGGAAGGCGCATTATACATATACGCAAGGGAAACTAACATTGTTGATGAGTATATTACCAATCTAAAGCTTGATTACAAAGATACTGCACATCTAAAGCTGGACAGTATTTTCACAGGGCCATTTGCAGGAACGTACAGCCTGACAATTGAGCATACAGGCAGTTATGATCCAGTAGACTCGCTGCCTGAAATAAAGATAAAGGTAATGCCATAAAGATTTCTTGAAGAATATAATATGCGCCGACCGGGATTCGAACCCGGGTCACAGCCTTGGCAAGGCTGAATTCTAACCACTAAACCACCGGCGCAAGCTTAAAACATTCAATCAAGAGATATTTATAAGCATTATGGTTGTGCAAACACTAAAACCAAACAAGCGCGGCGGAGCCCGGCTTTTAACCCATATACTGCTTTTGCTGGGATCTTGAAACTTCCTGCTTTTTCTGCCTTCTGTATTCTGTATATTGCTCCCATAAATGAGAAGCCTTTTTCTTATAGATAATCTTGGAAACAACCTGCCTTGGACTGGGAACTTTTTCAGAAATTGGCCTGTAATCAACAAGCACAGTATCACCTGTCTTCAGCTTTGCAGCTATCTTTGGCTCAACAACACAGGTAAAAATATTCTCATCCCACATCTCAACCAATGCCTGCGTGGAGTCATCTGATGAAATCACTTCCTTGTCTTTTGGCCTGAATATGCCTGTAACTTTTGCCGGATGAAACATCAGTTAATGGAATAGCATTATCTTTATAAAGCTGATGGTAGCTAATAAAAAGCATGGCAGCACCTGAATGGAAGCAAAAATTTGTTGAAAGATACAGTGGATTGACTGACATAGACGCTTTCCTGGACATCTCACTAAAGCCATTAAGAAAGACAGTAAGGGTTAATACAATCAAGTGCGATATCAAGGATTTTAAAGAAAAAGTAGAAGGCAGGCTAAATCTGAATCAAATACCATGGTGCAAGGAAGGCTTTTTCACAGAAGGCGCTGCAATAGGCAACCTGCCAGAGCATTTTTTGGGATATTTTTACATGCAGGGCGCTGCCTCAATGATACCTCCTGTTGTCTTAAGCCCAACAGAAAATGAAATGGTGTTGGACATGTGCGCATCACCCGGCTCAAAGACATCGCAGATGGCTGCAATGATGAACAACACTGGATTGATAGTTGCAAATGACAATGCAATGCTCAGGATGAAGCCTTTGGGGTTTAATTTGCAGAGATGCGGAGTGTCAAACACTATTTTCACATTAATGGAAGGAAGATGGTTTAAGGATATTGCATTTGACAGAATTTTAGTGGATGCGCCGTGCTCAGGCATAGGCACAATAAGAAAATCATTCAGGACAATAGAGATATGGAACCCTTCTTTTTCAAGGCAGATGGCAGGCATACAAAGGCAGCTGTTGTCAACTGCATTTAATTGTTTAAAAGAGGACGGAACAATTGTTTACAGCACATGCACATTAGAGCCTGAAGAGGATGAAGGGGTTGTGAGCTGGTTCCTTGAAAATCATCCAAAAGCAAAGCTTGAGAAAATCAACTTAGACATAAAGCACGGCAAGTGCGTTGATGAGTTCAACGGCAAAACATATTCTTCAGAAGTGCAGAAATGCTTGAGGATCTGGCCGCAGGACAATGACACAGAAGGGTTTTTTGTTGCGAAGATAAGGAAAGGCTAATTGGCTGCTTTTTTTGCTTTCCAGAGTGCATTGATATTTTTATACCTTTGTAGTATAAAATTAGAAGTATTATTATACTTTTATACTTATTTAGTATAAAATAGGAAAGTATTTAAAGGCAGGCATATTAACCTTGATTATGAAATACGCAGGCATAATATTCTGGGAAAAAGCACAGGAAGTAATTACGGACATGCAGTCTTTTGCAGGGATGAAGCGCAGATGAGGGAATATAGAAAAGTTGCCGGGCAGTTTTTATTTTATGCCGGGATAAGCGCAATAGAGCATATACTTTCCCAAAAGATGAGTATATACACAAGAGGGGACCACAAAAAACGCGGAAAAGCGATAGCAGAGAACATGCACCTTTTCAAAGATGGCGAAAGAGTTAAAAGATATTATGAAATTCTTACAGAGTCAGAATTTGATTATAGGCGAAAAGTGGCATATAAAGGGGAAAACGGGAACAAATTTGCATTGCTTAAAGAATTTGCGGAATTATGCCTGCGGGAGGCAGAATGGATAAAATAATAGCAGAGGTAAAAGAAACCCTGGAAAAAGAGCATGATGTTATAGCCTTATTCCTGTTTGGCAGCAGGGCAGCAGGCAAGGAAAAGAAAGGCTCTGATTATGACTTTTTTGTAATACTTGACAGAAATACTAAGGATACTCTAAGAGAAGATGAAATTTCCAGAATTATAATAAATAAAACAAAAAAGCTTAATGCAATAGTTCATCTGACTTTTCAATATTTGTATATAGTTAACGAAGACAAAAGCCTCCTTCTGAAGATAAGCAGCGAAGCAAGGCTGGTTTTTAGCAAAGGGATGCTGTTTGGGTCTTTTAAGCAGTTTAATCTCCGGAAATATTATCTTTGCGAGTGGAATGTTGATATGCGCAGGATTTCATCACCCGGTATAGTGGCTGTTGCCTCGTTAAGGCAACAGATACGCAGGATGCTTTTCGGGTATAAGCAGAAGTATAATTACAAGGGAGCCCGAGTTCATTTAAAACAAGGGATTGTTGATGATATTGGCATTATTGCCGAAGGGGACATGCTTATGATAATTGATACAATGTTAGGGCATTTAAATTATTTGTTTGAAAAGCATTTTTGCAGCTTAAAGATTCTTCACGAAGTATATTTGCCTGCTGATAAAATGGAAGGTATTTGGAAATACAGGCTTAAAAAATCTCTTGAGAGCTACCTGGCAGCTAATAATGTTTTTGTCCGCTCCATAGAAAAAAGCGGCGAACTGCCATCTGATTCCCTATTTATCAAGTTTGTCCGCGATGGAAAAGCCGCGAATACAATAAGAAAAGCGCAGGAATTGCCTGACAATATAAAAGAATATCTCCCTTATTTCAAGAATAAGCTGCAGTTTGTGCCTTGAATCTATGAACTACCCCAACCCTAAAGGGTGGGGTTTCCTGCGTCAAAGACAAAAGTTGCCGCCAAAGGCGGTAGAGCTCTATTCTCAGCAGACGTTGATTTGGGCAGTTCCTGCCCTATCTCAAGTTTCTTGAGCATCAATCTTTTTATTTCCAATGCGGAATTGTAATCTCGCGGTGCAATAAACCCGCAAGGGCAGTTATGTTCCCTGTCCCATAGCTCTTTATGCACTGTTTCCCCGCATTGGCTGCATCTTTGGGTAGTTCCCTTGTAAGGGACAGGCACAAACAGCTTGCCGGCGCTTTCAGCCTTGTAAGCTATAAACTGCCTGAACTTGCCCCAAGATGCGTCTGATTTTGATTTTGCAAAAATATCACTTTTGAAAGTCATCAGCATATCCTCCATGCCAATGGCATCATAATTGCTCACATAATAATGCGACAATTTGTGAAGGAAGTCGTTGCGGGAATTTGCAATCTTCTCATGCATTCTCGCAACCTTTATTCGCTGCTTGTTTCGGTTTATGCTTTTTTTCTTTTTCTTTGATAACTGCCTTTGAAGTTTTGCCAATTGCTCTTTATATTTGTTCAAATGCCTTGGATTTTTCACGGCATTTCCTTCGCTGTCATAAACAAAGTTATCAAGCCCAACATCAAGCCCTACAACATTCTTTATTGTCTGCATTGGCTTTATTTCTTTATCAATCTGTTCTACGACAAAAGCAAACCATTTGCCTGATGCTTCTATTTTCAAAATAATCTGCTTGATTTTTCCTTTGATTTCCCTGTGGCATTTGATTGGAATCTCTCCAATCTTTGAAAGTAATAATGTCTGATGCCTTTTTCCTGTTTTGATTATCTTGAACCCAGACTGGTTGTAAGTGAATGTCTTGAACCGCCCCCTGCCTTTGAATCTCAAACGTCCAACTTTTCTGTTCCTCTTTTTTGTCTTTGCCAAAGCAGAAAGGCTTGAGAACAGCCTGAAACACTCATACTGCATTGTCTTTGAATACAATTGTTTGTATCTCTTATCGCAGATTTTCATGTCAGGGATTGTTCCTTGAATCTGCGCCTTGTCTATCACTTTCTGTTCATTGAGCAGGCCAAGCAGTTCATTGTAAGCCTGCCTGCATAACTCCAAAGTATTGAGCATTTTTATCTCTACATTCTTGCTCGGGTACAGCCTAAATTTGTGCGTCTTCATTGCCATTTTATTTTCTATATTCTTTATCATTATTTAGCTTATAAATCATATGAGTGGGCTTGTCACGTGGCAAGTGGTATGCCAATTCAGCCCTTACTTTAAAAAGTAAGGATTTCTTGGCAATTATATCCTTAAAATGCCCCTGCAGTAAGATTGTTTGGTAACTTAAGTTACCATATGAACTTTTTGGTGACCATATCCTTGCGCCAAATTCCAGAAAGGCTATTCAGTAAGCCCCCCGGGAAACAGAAAAGGAATTGATGAAGATAATACCCAAAGATAACTGGATTAAGCTGAATGAATTGCTGGTAAAGCACGGGCAGCAGATATGCAAGCCGATTTCTCCTTTCTGCTCCAAGTGCATTATAATGAGATATTGTAAAAGAGTTGGTGTAAGACAAAGCAGATAACTGATACTTTTATATATCATTGATATCTCTTTTCTTGCATGCGCGAGGAATTGATTGAGGTATGCAAAGGCAAGCAAGTCCAGATTTGCTCCCACTGGGACACTGACGGCGTGTGCTCAGCAGCAATTATCTATCATCTG
>JAHJRD010000069.1 GCA_018830945.1 Nanobdellota archaeon
GTATATTCCGCTTTTTGTTTTTATTTTCCTGATAAAAGCCATTGTTATGTATAAACTATACACAACAAGTATATAAATCTTTTCATTTTCCCGAGTATAAACTATGTTGTGTATAAAAATTTAGATTAATTCAGGTATTTAGCAGATACAAGCGATATATAAAGCTTTCGTTAGCGGTCTTTATACGCCGTTTTCAGTTTATAAACATGCAAAAAGCTTTAAAACAAGCGAGGATGCAGTATAACCATGAAAACACTATTCATAGAAGCTAAAAGCAAATCAAGTATTGAGGGGCTTTTGGATAAGGTTGAGTATGAAGGCAAGATAGGATTAATCACTACAATCCAGCATTTGCATTTACTTCCTTCTGTTAAGAAGAAGCTTAAGGACTCTGTAATTGGTGGGCAGGTATTAGGATGTGATGTTTCAAACGCTGTTAAGATAGCCAAGAAGGTTGACTGCTTTCTCTTCATAGGCTCTGGCAATTTTCATCCAATACAGGCTGCTATGAAGACTAATAAAAGAGTGATTATATTGGATTTGTTTTCAGGCAATGTGTCTGAAGTTAGTGCAGAGGATATTGAGAAAAGGAAAAGAAGGATTAGGGCAGGGTATGCTCATTTTCTTAATGCCAACAAGATTGGGATATTGGTTAGTTCTAAAACAGGGCAGAACCAGATGAAGGCTGCTGAGTTTTTGAAGAAGTCTCTTTTAAAGCAGGGCAAGAAGGCTTACATATTTGTTTTTGACACTTTGGATTTTAACCAGCTTGGTAACTTTCCTGACATTGAAAGCTGGGTTAATACTGCTTGTTTGCGCATGGCTATAGAGGATTATGACAAGTTTCCAAAGAGTGTTGTTAATCTGAGTGATTTGCCTTTGTAGTGTGATGAGGGAAAGGAGCGGCCTCCGGCTTAAATTCTTTCTCTTCTATTTATTTGCAATAAGAATCTGCTTTAATTTCGGATAAATCCTTTTTGTAAATTCAATGACTTTTTCAGCATATTCCTTATTCTGGATTGTTCCGTAATACAGCATTCCATTCCTGAAATACCTTACCTGGTCTGCAAACTGCACGTCTGCTTCTTTAAAGCCCATACCTCGCATATAAGCGACTTCCGCCTCGTGCGCTCCCCTGCCTGAAGCCTTATAGCCATCAACCAGCATTTTTGCCCTTATCATTTCCATAAAAATGTCATAACAGGATTTGATGTAATCATTTGCATTGCTGTCACTAATGCTTATCTTGCTTATTACCTCAAGGAGATGGGAATAGCTGTTCTCTGCTTCTCTCAGCAGGAATTTAGCCCTGGGCTTATCAGGAGTTTGCTTTGTTACAATTCTTGCCTTTATAAATTCCCCAAAAACTGCCATTACAGCTCCGCGCTTCCTGCAAGCATTATGCCGCTGCATATGTTGTCCTTAAGGTCCTTGTGTATTTTTTCAAAGGAATCATAAAAGCTCAGGTGAATGGTGCGCTCAAGCATCTTGCCAAAAACAGCCAGCTGCTTGTCAATATGCTTTTCTTTTCTTCCGATTACAGCAATGTCCATGTCTGAAATATCTGTATCTTCTCCCCTTGAATAGCTGCCAAACACGATTATTGCTGCGCCTGCAAACTCATTCTCAAGGAAATCAGCCAGCCCTGACTCGTAGATTAGCTTAAGGTTATCAGCCCTCTTTAATTGCATTGCCTTATGATTCTCCCTGTTCAATTCAATCGACCACCTTTTTGACTCCTTGTCCTGGCTGGCTCTTATCAACCCTTCCTTTTCCAGCATTGGAATGGCTTTCATCACAGCAGGCTGCGACACTTCAAGCATTCTTGCGATTCCCCTCTGATTCAGGTTTGTCCCTGCTTTTATGAAAAGCAGCCTTAAAATCTCCTGCTGGAGATTAGTTAACTTTAGTTTATATATGTTTACCATAGTTAATAGATATTAACTTAGGTTTATATAGCTTTTGGTGCTGTTTGGATGCATTAGTTGCGCTTAATAAGGCTTTCTGTAAAAAATCATTTGTTTTTTCATTATGTTTGGAAAAGCTGTTGGCTTGGATGGAGGATTTTCATGGGAAGGGGCTTTGGAGAGCATATTTCCAATGTTTGTGAAAGCTAAAAAAGAGTTCCGTCGTCAAGGCTGGCTTCGGGGGTTTTAATAATCATCTAAAGATAAAGCAAATAGGAAGGAGGATGAGCATGATATGCTCATGGATGGGTGGCTGCGGCTTGTCCTGAAAACCCGTGAGGGTTTTCAGAGTGGAAAGGGTAATAAAGCTATAGGGTTTAAGTTAAATGATGAAAAAGAAAGATTTTCCCCCAAGATATATCTTACTCTTATTATTCCCCATATTAATATTCCTAATTGCCGGCTGTGATACTATAATTCAAAGCTATAACTTAGAATTACTTAATATTACCAGAGAACCCTGTTTTGCAACCCTCCCTGATGAGTATAAGAGTGAAATAAAGAGTCATAATCTATGGTTTGATAATATAACAAAGTCTTTTAAGGCAGAGTATGAAGGATCAAAATATGTAAAAGGTGCATGCTTAACTGTAAACGGTGCAGGTTTTGGTAATCTCGGAAAAATAATATGTAAGAAATGCATTGAAGGGTCCTCAGGGAAAATCGAGTGCCCCATAGGTGATGCTGAAGGAGAATTTAGAACTGAATTTGCCAGTAATATTGAACCAGATTGTTTAAAAGTAAAGTTCGGATTTAAGAATCTGGCAAAAAAAGCTGTTTCAACAAGAATTGGGGATGCTACTATTGTAACTGCCAGTGGTGAGCAAATAGGAATGCTAAGAGACTCATTGTATACTACATTAACTGGATGTGATGCAAATCAAGACATAAAGCTTTTTCCAAATGCAGAACAGGAATTCTCTTTTTGTTTTCCTAATCTAGAAAGAAGCGTGTTGCCTAAATTATATGTGAGGGTAAAAAATGATTATCAAGTTGTAAGTAGCCCGGGGCCATTGGGCTTTGAAGAACAAGGCGGGATTGATGATATAGAGTTTGATATTTCAAATATAGTCCCTTTATAGAAAGTTATTTTTTCTGTTTAAGCACCAGCTCCCCCAGATGGTGCAGTATGGAATAAAAAATAAGAAAAAACCGCAAGCTTAAAAAAGAGTAAGGGACTTTTATAGAGATATGAGTAAAAATGACGCACCCCATACTCAATTTAAGGAGGAATTAAGATTTTTAATAACGATTTCAATTTTTTTAATTGGAGTGATATATTATTTTTTTACAATCCATAGAGCTGGAGAAGCAGCTGCAGCAGCCCTTGGCTATTCAGCATTTGTTGTAATTTTTATCTTAATCTACGGCGTAGTTCATAAAAATAAACAAAAATTATGCCAATATCCCTTATTATTAAAAAAATTTACAAATTATACTGTTGCATTTATAGCCAGCATGGCTTTCTGGTTGTTGTTTTTATATAATACAGATAATATATCCAAAGGTGTAGTCTATTTATTGAGGGTTTTTCCATCAGATATAGTTATAAAAATCTATGTTTGGTTTGCTGTATTGATTACTCTATTTGTTTTTATAGTTGCACCATTAATTTTATTAATATTTGTACTTAACCCAAACTTATATAAACTTATACGGAAAAATTGAATAGAGGCCATATGGTAACTAATAATGGATAAAAAATTACTAAAACGCGCCTTTTTGTTAGGTTTTCTTTTATTATTTATGTTTTTTGTGTTTCCTTTCTTTCCACTCTGAAATACTAATTATCAGGAGCAATGCCAAAACTACTAAGCTACAAAGCCCGCTGATACTTCTATAGACCCACGCGTGATTACAAGCCATCATATAATTAAAGTCAACTTCTGTACCATAATCAATCGTCATTTGGGTGTATTGATGACACAAGTCAGTATAATTATTATCCATATAAGCATACCAAATCATTCCAGTGCCGAATACAATCAATAAAATCCAAAATGGATATCGTTCCATATAGGATATTAACCCAAGGTCTTATTTAAAGATTTGGGTTTACAATGACGCTGCTGAAAGTTTTATTGTTAGGAAAAGCCCGAAGGGCTTTTCTGGTGAGGGGGTAATATTCAAAATCAATCTATACTTGATATAAATTCTCCTATTCGCAATCTTAAGCCGTTTAATACCCTCTTTAATTCAATTACATTGGTAATATAAGGTACTGCCTCTTCGGGAGGCTCACGGTGCAATACTTCTTTATAAGCTTTCTTTAAATGCTCTGTCCTTTCTCCCCATAGTATGAATTCTCCTGAAGTTTTTCTCGATTCATATGAATCAATCCATCCTTCAATTTCAAAGATAGGCTGCCCCAATGCTAATTTGTAATTGATAGAAGTATACCCACTTTCAGCTGTACTTGCTATTCTAATTTCAGTATTGATTGTCCTATAATTAGGTATGTCTTTTTTCAATTTGTGTTTATCTTCCTCTTTAAAACCCCTAGCCTCATTTTCAAGCCATTCTAAATCTTTCTTCGCATGTGTTATTTTTGCGAGTCTTATACATTTGATTAGGATGTTAGATAATTTCTCAATTGTCAATTCTTTTTTTATTTCTTTAATCAGTTCTTCTTTTTCATCAACTATTTTCCTCTCAGGCAATTTACTCTTATAATAATGCTTATGAAAACTAATTTTAGATCCATCCTTGGCAATCGCTTGTATACCTTTACTATATTTACCTTGCCTCTGCGAGATTGTTGCTCTTTCTTGTTTCTCACTGAGCTGCTTAAGATAATGGGCTAAAGGCGGGCCAATAATACCCGGTTTCCATACCCCTCCGACACCAAGCAATGTTAAAAAAAGCCCTGCAATAATTGTAATCTTTCCTGAATACCATCCGGAATCGACACCGACAACCGAAACAAGAATCCCTACAAGTAGAAAGATTCCACCTGCAATATACCCTGATTTTTTCTCTTCATCCATATGAATCGATGTAAACAAATAAGAGTATAAAAAGATATGCCTTAACGACAGTAGATGAGCTTTTCCTTCAATCTTCTAACAAATGCTGGCTTTAGCCAGTGATTATATTAGAAGATTGTTACCCTCCGGCAGGCAATGATATATATTTCTCACTGATAAGCTTATAATCTTTTTAAAACCGGAGTTTAA
>JAHJRD010000070.1 GCA_018830945.1 Nanobdellota archaeon
CCACAGGTCAAATCCATTCAGGGAATTTACAATTACTGACGAGCATTTGGAGCGCATTATAGGCGATAAAAGTGTCCGCAATATGAGCAGGCAGGATGCTGACAAGCTTGCTAAAGCAGGGATTTCAACTAAAGCATTTGGCGAAGACCCTGTGTCTGATTTATTCGGTTGGGGCAAGGATTACGGCCAGCTTTTGAGCGATTATGGGATAAAAGTGGTTCCTTTGTATCTTCTTGATGCAGGGCATGTTAAGAAGCAGAAACAAGCAGTTTGCCGCGGCCTTGGGGTCAACGTCCTCAATTCCGCCATTAGCGGCAGCCGCCTCTACCTCGGCGGCCGTGTCTTCGGGGTACGCGAGCAGCCCGAGGCTGCGAGCCAAGGCGTGCGGAGCGTTTGCGAGCGAAGCGAAGTGAACCTCGGAACGAAGCAGAGCGGAGTGACAGAGACGCCGCAGCGCGCGGAAATTTCCACAGGAAATGCAGGGTTGGATGCAAGAATTGCAGACGCCACAGCGCGCAAAGTCAGCTTTGAATTAGACAAAGATTGGCTGTATGTTCCTGTGCGAAAAGATGCTATAAATAGATAACTTTTTATTCTTTCTCTTTATTCTTTATTTTTGTCCGAATGCAGGCGCAGTGTGCACTGCAATAGGGCTACACGCCTGCCAATAATAACGCATTGATTATTTAGCGTTAGGGTGCAATGCAGGCGCAACAATGAGTAGCTGAAAAGTGAAATCTTGGAGTGCCGGTGATTATTATTTGTTGGCAGGCTACACAGCCGCGGCCTTTGGGTCAACAACCTCAACAACAATTCCGCCATTAACGGCAACAACAACCTCAACTACAACAACGGCCGTGTCTTCGGAATAGCTCTTCTGCGTTCGGGCAATATACTTCAAATGAAAACATACAGCCATCTATTTGAGCAGCTCTGCTCAATTGAAAACCTTGAATTGGCTTTCAAAAAAGCAAGAAAGCATAAGACGCTGAAGCTTTACATAATTGATTTTGAGAAGAACCTTGCTGAAAACCTGCGGGCATTGCAAAACGAGCTTGCTTCAAAAACATACACTCCTTTGCCATTGAATGAATTTATCTTAAGAGACCCAAAAACAAGGAAAATCTCAGTAAGCGATTTCAGGGATAGGGTTGTGCACCATGCGGTCTGCAATATTATTGAGCCGATATTTGAAAAGCATTTCATTTATGACAGCTACGCAAACAGAAAAGGGAAAGGCAATCTGAAAGCTATACAGCGTTTTGATTATTTCAAGCGGAAAGTTTCCTGCAATGGAAGAAAGCTAGGGGGATTGCAGGATGACAACTATGTTAAAGGATTTGCTCTTAAGGCAGATATAAAGCGCTATTTCGACAATGTTTCGCATGAAACGCTGATGAATATTATCAGCAGAAAAATAACTGACAAGAACACATTGGAATTAATATGGAAAATACTCCGCAACCACAGCACGAAATCTAAAGGCATGCCTTTGGGAAACCTCACGAGCCAGTTCTTTGCGAATATTTACCTTAACGAGCTTGACCAATTCATAAAGCAGAATCTTAAGGCAAAGTACTATCTCCGTTATGTTGATGATTTTGTAATACTTCATAAGTCAAGATTGCAATTAAGAAAATGGAAGCGGCAGATTGAAGATGTTCTCAAGCATAAGCTTTTGCTTGAGCTTCACCCGCAAAAATCAAAAATCCTGCCGCTTGGCAGAGGCATCGACTTGCTTGGATTCAAATGCTTTTTTCACTTCCGCATTTTACGCAGAAAAAACATAAGGAAAATGCAGAAAAAGATTGAAACATTTAACCTATTATGCAAGGAAGATAGAGCCAATACAATACATCTGATGGATTCCTTGCAAGGCTGGAATGCATATGCAATGCACGCAAATACTTTCAAAATAAGGAGAATAATCACCAAGAAAACAATAGAAATAATCAAAGTGCCGCCGCCTTCTTTTCGTGCCAATGCCTAACAGTTACCTGCTAATGTCTTATCTAATTTTTTCCTGCAAACTCATTCAAGAACACAACAACAAACTTTTCAAATTGCTTTATCCCATTAATTGAACAATACTCATTTGCGCTGTGCTCGCCGTCTCCAGCTCCTAATCCTCCTCTCACAAAAGGAAGGTTTAACAGATTTGAAAATACATAATAAGGGGCTGACCATGCGCCTAATGGCCATATCTCAGGCTCATACCCTAAAGCCCTGTATGCTTTTATCGTATCCTGCACAACCTCTGCCTTAACGCTTGTCTTGCTCCAGGAGTATGCGAAAATATCCTCTATTACCATGTCATCAAATCCCTGCTTTGTCATGTGCTTTTTGAATTTTTCAAGTATCTCTTCAGGCTTCTGGTTCGGGACAAGGCGCATTTCCATTTTTGCCCTTGCCTTGTATGGCAAAACTGATTTCTGGCCAGGCCCTGTATATCCTGATGATATGCCTGTTATGTTCAATGTAGGCAAATACAAATATTTCTGCAATAAATCCGCGCCGTGCGAATCATACTTGAACCTTAAGCTCTTTACTTCGCGCAGTATCATGTTCTCATTGAATGTCTTCGCCAGCTTGTCTAAAAGCTCCAAATCTTCTTTCGGCGGCGGGATTACATTTTCATAAAACCCCTCAATAAGCACTTTTTCCTTTTGGTTTACAAGCGTTGAAAGAAACTGCACCATTCTCCATGCAGGCGATGAAATCCAGGCAGAGTCAGAGCTATGCACTTCTTTCTCAGCAGGCCCCCCTATTCTTCCGCCCTTTGCAATAAGGTCAAATGTTATTATGCCTTTCACCCCGAGCTGCATTGTAACTTTCTTGTCAGTGTCCTGAGAAAAGTCAAAGTCAGTACAGGCGTCTGCTTTCAGCTCTTCCTTGTGTTTTTCAATAAAAGCTGCAAAATGCGGGCTTCCAAGCTCCTCCTCCCCTTCAATTGTGAATATGAGATTGACAGGTATTTCATCATTATTTTTCATTTCTTTCAAAACATTAAACAATGATGCCAGCGAGCCTTTTGAATTCACAGCGCCTCTTGCAAAAATGCATTTGCCGTGCTGTGAAGTATCCCTTATCTCAGCTGCAAACGGCGGGCTTTTCCATGTTTTTTCTTCAGCAGGCTGCACATCATACATGCCATAGATAAGAAGCGTCTTGGGCTTGCCAAGGTCTAATCTTCCGTAGACGATTGGGAAATCATCAGAGCCGTGAAAAGAAGCCTTGCCTCCAATTGACTCTATCATTGCTTTAACCATCAGCGCAGTCTCTATAACTCCTTCTTTTGTCGCTGAAACACTATGCTGTTTTAGGAATTCCTGCACTTTAACAACATGCTTTTCAAAATTAGCGTCAATCGCTGAAAATACTTTCTTGATGTTTTCAGAAAGCTTGCAGTCTTCTGGCTTGTTTTCTGGCATAAGATATTGTATGATAAGCCAAATTTATAAGCATTTCCTGCAATAATGCGGGTTTTATCGCAAAGTATATAAATGCAGATAAAATCTATCAACTGTTTTTATGAGGGGGATGAAATAATGAACAAATCTTTGGCTTTAACAGGCCTTGTATCTGCGCTTTATGCTGCTGATGCTGCTGCGCAGGAAATTCCGGCAAATGTTGATGACGGCAGGCCATCTGTTGCAAGGACAGACCCTGAAAGAAATTATGATGAGCTTGAATGGTATCTTTCTGTTCCAATAATTCCGGGTACTATGGTTAACAATGTAACCATGGGGCCGGAAATATACAATCTTGCGGTGGGCATATTTGACCTTCCAAAGCCAGAGGGGAATGTGCTTGAGAACCCTGATACATTTCTGGAATTCGCAGACGCTATAAACAGCCTTCCTCATGTGCACGGCAGCATTGCAATGAATGAAACAGTAAGATTTGGACTATTATGGGAATGGCTTGAAACCCATGTTTATGGCGGCGGGTATGCAAGGGGAGATTTCCGTTTTAACGGGCTGGATGAATACACTTTTGGGATTGATCCTGAAACAGGCGCAATAGGCGCTGACTTTGGAGCGCCGCAGAATGCTTTTATTGTAAGTGCTGTTGCTGACTTGTTCACAGGCGCGAATTTTGTTGTTCCTGTAAGAATAGATGATTTCATATTAAAGCCGTCAATAGGATTTGGGTTTAGGCACAGGGAAGCCCTTCAGGCTACATTAAGCTCTGACCAGGTTGTTGCTTCAGCTGACAACATTTATTATCCAGATGAAACATTTATGAGAAGCTATGGCAATGGATGGCATATGGATTTTGGGCTGATGGCTGACTTCAGCAGGTGGGAAAGGTATGTAAGGCCTGTTGCAGCAATCTCAATAGAAAATGCATACAGCGAGATGTATTATGCTGACAATTCTTTAGGCTTTCCTTTCAATGAACCGGTGAGGGTTAACCTTGGCATTGAATTAAGCCCCATGGGCTGGTTTGATGTAAGGGCTGATTTTCTTAATGTAAACAATAATCATGAATACAGGCTTGAGGTTGCAAGAAGGCTTGACTGGGCTGAGTTCTCAGTGTACGGCAGATTAAATGAGATGAGCCTTTTGGGAGACATAAGGCACTCTGGGAACATAATGCTTGGATTTGGCAATGACATTGCGCAGGTAAGGCTTTATGCATCGTATGACAATGCAGGAGACTTTGGCATTGGCCTACAGTTTGGATTGGGATATAGAGTGCAGGAATATATGTAAGAAAAAAAGGAGGCGGCTATGCCAGCCGCCTCAGAACACCCTGTTCAAGGAATTCTTCGAGGTAATTCTCCTGTTTAAGCTGATTTATTACTTGCCTCACAGTCGAGTCACCGATTCCTATTTCCCCCGCCTCAAAAAACACTTTCTCATAGAAAACGCTTGGGCTATTTTGTGTGAGCCGGTTTACTATGGTCTTTACCATATGTTTTATTTGTTCTTCCCTGCCTTGCATATAAACACCCCCTTTGTCAGGAAAAATCCAAGACATTAATTTTATACGTTGAATTCATTTATATATATTTATACTTTGTAAAAGTTATGATGCAAACTCTACGATTAAAAATAGAAGTTAGAGTATCTATGTTTGTATTAACTGCATGATGAAACTCATTTTATTAACTCTTTAATGATTTCCTTGCATTTGCCTGCAGGAGCCTTTCCTTTGGTCTTTTTCATTACTTTGCCTACAAGATAGTTCAATGCCTCTTCCTTTCCTGCCTTATAATCATCAGCAACCCTTGGATGATCTTCAACAGCCTCTTTGCAGTAATTTTCAAGCTCTTTTGTGTCAGAAACAGCCCTTAAATCCTTATTTTCAACATATTCAGAAACATCAAAGCTTTTTTTAGCTAATTTTTCAAGCAGTTCCCTTGCTGTGACATCTGTTATCTCGCCTTTTTCAAACATCTTAAGCAGCGTTACCATCTGTGTTTCATCAAATTTTACAAGCTTCAGCTTTTTCTTTTTCTCTTTTAAAACATTCACTAATTCCTTTCTCAGCCATTTTGCAGCTAAAATCGGGTCAATCTCTTTTGCAACCCTTTCAAACAATTCTGCAAGCTCCATGTCAGCTGTAAGCGCATTTGCGTCGTCAGCAGCAATGTTATAATCTTCTTTCAATCTCTTTGCCCTTGCGTTTGCCAGCTCAGGAAGCTCTATTCTCTTAATCATATCATCAGTGATATCTATTGTAGTGAGGTTTGGCTCTGATATATACCCATAATCATCCTCTGTCTCTTTTGTGCGCATTGCGTATGTCTGCTGGCTAACAGCATCCCAGCCCCTTGTTTCCTGCTGTATGCTTTCTCCTGCCTGAAAGCATTTCCTCTGCCTTTCAATCTCATAATTCAATGCTGATTCTATTTCCTTGAACCCTGAAATGTTTTTTATTTCAACCCTTATGTACCCTGTTTCCTTTATTGAGACATTTGCATCTGCCTTTATCGTGCCTGTCTCGCTTTCATATATTCCAAGGTAATCAACTATTGACAGCAGCGCTTTCAGGAATTGCCGTGCCTCTTCAGGGCTTTCAATGTCAGGCTCTGTAACAACCTCTGCCAATGGGGTGCCTGCCCTGTTGTAGTCAATCAATGTGAATCCTGCATTTGCAACGCCTCCTGGATGGATCAATGCCGCAGGGTCTTCCTCAATATGCACTCTTTTCAATGCAATTGTCTTTGCGTCAATGTCAAGCTTTCCATTTATTCCCAAAGGCGCCTCATATTGTGTTATCTGGTAGTTTGCAGGCAAGTCAGGATAAAAATATGTCTTTCTTGAGAATAACAATTGTTTTGCAGTGTCGCATTTCAATGCTGTTGCCAGCTTTAATGCTGCATTTAAAACTTCTTTGTTAAAAGAAGGCTTTGCCCCTGGATGCGCAAGGCATATTGGGCAGCAGTTTGTGTTTGGTTCCGGCTTTGTCGGTAATTTACATCCGCAGAACATCTTTGTCTTTATGCCCTTGTTTAAGGAGATATGCACCTCAAGACCAATCTTTACAGTTCCCATTGCAGAGAAATGGGTTTATTGAAATATATAAAGGTTAGCTTATGGATTGAAAGAAAAAGGCCGCTTATGACGATTCAACCAGCTTCTTCAATTTGGGATACATCTTCCTTGTAAACTCAACAACCTGCTTTGCATATTCTGTATTCAATATCTTGCCATAATATGTTATTGAATTCCTGAAATACCTCAAGTCATTGAGAAAGGAAACTTCAGTTTCAGAAAACCCTTCTTTTTTAAGATAAGAAACTTCCGCCTCGTGCGCAAACTGCCCTGCAGAGCAATAGCCTGTCAAAAGAAGCCTTGCCCTTATCATTTCCATTATTATGTCATAGCAGTCTTTTATTATGGAGTTCGCATTATTTTCGTTTATGCCTATTGCTTCCATGCGCTCATTAAGCCCGATTAATGATTTCTGGGACTCGCTTATCAGAAACATTGCCCTGCTTTTGTTTATTGAGCATTTCCTGATAATGCCTTCCCTTACATATTCCTCAAAATCCCTCGGCAAATTCATAATTCTATACTTCCGCTTAATAATATGCCGCTTAGTATATTGTTCTTTAAATATGTATGTATGCCTGCCCATGATTCATAATAATTAATGGTAATTTTTCTTTCCAGCGGCTTCTCAAACTTTGTTAAATCAATCTTCTTTCCTTTTGTTCCGATTATTGCTATGTCTATGTCAGAGCGGTTCTCATCTGCCCATACATCTTCCCCTCTTGAATAGCTGCCGAAAAGAATTATCGCGCAGCCTGGGAATTCCTCAAATAGGTATTTGGAGAGCCCTGATTCATAAATCATCTTCAGGTTTTCAACGCGCTTCATTTCAACGGCTTGAGGGCTGTCCCTGTTGAATTTTACTGAAATTAAGTTCATGGGCTTTGATGTTTTTACAGTTACCATATCTGCTTTTTGCAGCTGCGGCATTGCCTTGGAAACTGCCGTGGGTGTGACTTTCAATGCTTTTGCAATGCTTCTCAGGTTCAGGGTTTGCCCTGATTTAATGCACATCAGCCTGAATATCTCTGACTGCAAGCGTCTCCATTTTAGTTTATACATATCCATTTTAGTTTATACGTGTATACTTTAGTTTATAAGGCTTGCGGTTTGTAAAAAAGCCGCTTATGCTTTATCGCAAATCCTTAAAAATTCTTTCACACTCAACGCATGGATTAGCCTGGTACCTTGCCTTGTCTTTTTCATCATAAGCGCCAAGAACTTCTGCAGCTTTCATTGGCCCTCCTTTTATTAATGCTGCAAAAACTTCATTCTTTTTAGCTTCTTCTGCTAGAACTTCTATTGGAGTTTCAACTGCAGAGCCTATTGAAGGTGTTTGTCTCCAGCAGCAGGGGTAAGCATTGCCGTCAGGAGAGATTGTAACATTGTATATTTTTTCCGCTCGTGCATCGCATTCTGAATAATTTCTTAAGCTTTCTTCAGGCAGTAATTTTGCCCTGCCAAAAGGCAATGGCTTTCTTGCATTTGGAACATTTACTCTTATCAGGCGTCCGCTTGTCCGCGAAATGCCAACTGCCGTTGCAAGCATTTCAAGCCCTTTAAAAATAGGGGAACCTGAATGCATCCCTAGTTTTTCAGTGTCAATGCCTTGCTCTTTATGATAGCTGTCCCTGCTTGTTACAACCAGCCCTGATACTCTAAAGCTGCGCAGCTGCCTTAATACCCTATAAACTGAAATATCATCCTTAATCCAAAAGCCGTTTGTGTGCACATGTATCCTTGCTTTTGGCAGTATGCTGTTTATTCTCATGTAGTAAAGCGCATGCATTAGCGTGTCTTTTTCAACAAACGGCTCGCCGCCTGTGAAAACAACATGTTTTGTGTTTTCTGGGATATTCTGAAGAACTTTTTCAAGGGAATTTTTATCCATTGTCCTTCCTTGAAGGCCGCAGCTGAGATAGCAGTGGCTGCACTGCAGATTGCAGTTCTCTGTGAATTGTATTGTTACCTGCTCCATACTGCTTCACGCTTTGCGCTTCTTTATAAAGCTTGTGGAAAAGGTTTTAATGTTGGGAATAATCCAAAAAAGCCGCTCTTGAAAATCTTTATTAACCTGCTTTGTCTCTGCTTTTTATGGATGCAGTTGTTATAGGTGTTTCAGACAGGAGCATATTGTAGAGGCACGGCAGGATAAGGCAAAAGGATTACCCAAAGCTTGTTTCCTCATATGCCAAATTGCTTGCATCGCTCTTTGGCAATGTGATTGTAGCGCCTGATGACGGCGTCTATACAGACATTGCTTTAGAGTTTGGCAAATTGAAAGGCAAAAAGCCAATTGCATATTATCCTGACAAAGATACTTATTACGGGATTGAGCACATAAGGCATAACTTCCCGAAGTATGAGTTAAGGCCGATTAACGGCGACTGGTACAAGCTTAATGCTGACCTGACGAAGCAGGCATTAACAGTTATTTGCCTTGGCTTTTCTCCTGGTGTTTTGATTGAAGGCGCCTTTATCAAGTATCACCAGAAGTAAGGCGGGTTTAAGGATGTGAAATTGAAGAGAATCCATTGGTTTATTGACGAAAGGTGCATTGACAAAAAGCTTCCAAAGAGCTTTGATGAGCAGATAGCAAACATCTTTTATTACAAAAATTTAAAACAATTGAAAGAATTGATTGAAAAAAGGAAAGATTTGCTGGCTTAAATCAGCCAGATTCCTTTTTCCTGAACTAGCTTGCCATCCACTTTCAGCTGGCCGCCAGGCTGGTTCCCAAGCTTTCTTAATTCGCAGACAATGTCCCAATGCAGCGGGGATTTGTTAAGGCCCCCTCCCTTGTCAAGCGGCTGGGATATGGACCTTCCCATTGCTAGATGGATTGTCCCGCCAATCTTTTCATCAAAAAGCAGATTTTTCATATAGCGTGTAATGCCGGGATTGCATCCTATGCCTAACTCGCCGATTCTTTTTGCGCCTTCCAAATCCAGCATTGCCTCAAGGAACTTTTGGTTCTTTCTTGCAGAACACTCAACAACTTCCCCTGCCTTGTATGCAATCCTTATGCCTTCAACAAGGTTGCCTTCCCTTACTGCAGGATATGTGAATGTAATGACTCCATTTGCACTTTCTTCAAGAGGGCCATAAAAGACTTCTCCGTCCGGCATATTGTGCTTGCCGTCGCATATTTCTCCGCCTCTTCCTTTCAGGCTTAAGTGCAAATCAGTAAGTCCTGGCACATAAATATGCACGTCTTCTGCATTGTCAAAAGCGTCTTTTACTTTCTTCATCTTTTCCGCTTCTTGTTCCCATTGAATATTTGTCGCGCCAAATACAACGTCTGCATATTTCGTTAATGTCATGCCTGCCTGCCTCGCATCGCCGGTGACCGGGTATCCGACAAGAACCCATCTCTTGCCTTGATATTTCTCTCCGTCCCCGATGATTATATCGCTTACAGGTGCTCTTGCCGCATTTGCTGCGCTGATTCTTTTGGGCTCAACACCCTGAAGGTTTAAGGGGTTTGCCGTTGCCTTTATGCCTATATACGCATCAATCTCTTCTGCCTTTGCAATTTCAAAATTGGGAAGCCTTGCAAGCTGGTCATCGGCAGCATGCTCATAGAAATATCTTTCATTCTCCGGAGTCCTGCAACTCATCGTCGGGTAAGATCCCTTGTCAACAACCCTTCTTGCAATCTCTTGCATGAACGGCAGTGCAACAAGCTCACCGCTGATTGCAACCAAATCGCCTTTCTTTACTGCTGTTGAATATTCAACAACAATCCTCGCCAGTTCTTTTGCTCTTTCGTCCAGTTTCATTATAATTACCCCCTATAATAATGCTTCTTGGCAGTTATTGTCACTATTTAAACTTTATGGGGAAATTGGCTTCGGTGACATCCTCCCTTTCCCGTCGCTAATTTTGGGTTTTGCCCCAAAGATTTTCTAAATGACGACGGAACGTTTTTTGCGTTTTTCATTAAAAATTACACCCCTTTTCAAGTTTAATGAGCCGGTCAATGTCATAAACAATACAACGCATTAGAAGCTCAAGCTTTCTCATATGAAATCTTACTGAGTAAAGTGCTTCCCCCATCTTTTTCTTAATGACACTAAAGACAGTTTCACTTTTGCTTCGTTGATGATACTTCTTCTTTGGAAAGTATTGCTTTAGCTTTTTTCTATGCACTCCTTTTGTTCTCCAAACAGGAACATCTTTATTCCTGACAGGTGCAAGAAATTCTCCGCCAATTTCATCTTCAAAGAAGGTATAATTTCCTTCTTTGTCAAATGCCTTGTCTCCTATGCCTCGCTTAATTGTTGTTTTTCTTCTAACGTTTCTTGCAAGAGGTTTAAGGTCGACATTGTCATGCCTTGGTTTCTTGCGGATTTTAACCGCAAGAATAAGTTGTTGTTTTAATTCCACGACGGGAAGCCACTTCACAGAATCTTTTTTCTTCAGCTTTTTTCCTATCCTGTCATAATAGTGTCTGCTCCCATACTTTGTGCTATTTGTCGAACCATCAAAGCCAAGAATAGCCTCGGTAATCCCCACATAGGTTGCAACTTCTCCAATTACAGAATGCGCCCAATATGCTTTCAGTCTTGAAGCAAATTTTATTAAACATGAAGCCGTAGGTATTGATTCTAATTTAAGAAACTTAATGATTACTGTTGAGCAAGGCAACCATTCTTCCACAAAATCCCGATAAGAACACTTTGCCTTTTGCCTTAATACCAGCAAAGCAAAAAGTTGCCAATTATCAAATATCTTTTTGCTGTATTTGCTGAAATGCTTTGGGAATTCACAAAGCTTAAACAGCACAAATAGCACTTTCAAAAACTTTATTAACTTCAGTTCCTTTTTTTGTCTTTGTATTGGTTTCATTTGGGGGTTCTCCTGTTAAGGGCGATACCCCCGAATGACTTTCTTTTGCCTGCATAGCCCATATAGAGGCAAAATAAGATGTTAAATTTTTCGGTTTTCGTTTCCCTCGAAAGAAAACAACCAGAAATAGTTATTTTGGGCTATAAAGCCCAAAATTGGGGCTTTTAGAGGATGTCATCAGAGCCGGGGAAATTGTTTTAAACAGCAATTCTTCTTATTATCCCATGCACAAGTACGTGAAGTATGTATTGAATGCTGTTATTATTGTTATAATCGCTTTTCTCTTCCTCTACTTTGCAACAAGGGGCATCTCACCTAAAGACGACTGGGCTGTTGATTCAAATGGTTTATTACAATATCCTTCTGAAAGGGGAAAGCTTGCTGCAAGAACCCTGATAATTGAAGACAATTCAACTTACACAATTGAAAAAATAATCTTCAAAAGCAGGGACAGGGAAATATACGGATTATTGTACATGCCGAAAGATGCAGATAATGTTCCTGGCATTATAATGCTTCCTGCTGCAAGAGCTGGAAAAGAAGGGCAGGATTATCTTGCAAGGCAATTGGTTCAGCAGGGATATGCATTCCTGACAATTGACCAGAGAAGTGTTGGCGAGACCGGAGGAATAATCCCTTCAATGCAGGATGACTTTAATTCATTTACTGCAGGAAACGAGCCTGTTCAGCACTTGTTTGTGTATGATGCGTTAAAAGCATTTGACTTTTTGAAAAAAAGAAAAGGGGTTGATGCTCCCAATATCTTGATTGGCGGAGAGAGCATGGGCGCAAGGTTTGCGATTATCGCTGGAGCTGTTGATGAGAATATAAAAGGCGTGTTTGTGATAAGCAGCTCTGGCTTTGGAATGCAGCAAACATTGACGCCCCAGGAGAAGTTCATGGCTTCAATCAACCCTGACATGTATATTGATAAGATAGCACCGAGAGAGATTGTGATGTTCCATTCAAAGTCAGACAATGTTGTGCAGTTTGAGCAGGCGCAGCAGACATTCTCATTTGCTTTAGAGCCGAAAGAATTCATTGAAATGCCTCCTGTGTGCATCCACGGCCAGTGCAGGGAGATGTATGCGGATTTGTTTGAGAAGCTGCGGGAAATGACAAGGTAAAAGGTGCCACCTGGATAAGCTTTAAATATGCATTATTTATTTCAGTATTATGCCTTACACAATAGTCTACACATCTGACGTTCATGGCAATGAAATACATTACAATAAGCTTTGTGATTTTGTTAAAAGAACATCTGTTGATGCAGTAATAATAGGCGGGGATATAGCGCCTAAAGGCATAAGCTCTGCTGACTTTATACAGGCGCAAAGGGGATTTCTCGAAAAAAAGTTGCCTTTATTTGCAAGGCGGCTGAAAAAATCAGGCTCGAGACTGTTCTTAATGATGGGCAATGATGACTGCGCAGCGAACATGGATGTTCTTGAGAAGTACGACCCCAAGCTTTACCAGGTTATACATAACAAGCGGTTGAAGCTTACAGATAATTTTGATATTGTCGGCTATGGCTTTGTCCCAATAACCCCTTTTGGCATCAAGGACTGGGAAAAATTTGATTTCAGCAATGTACCTGAACATTTTAGAGAACAGTATGGGTACAGGAAGAGGACAGACTGCCAGTACTGGGGATGGAAGTCAACACAGCAAGGCTGGATAGATTTCACATTTCCTGCTGATATTGAAAAAAAAGATTCCATACAAAAGGATTTAGAAGGCGTATTATTTACAGCAAATCCAAAGAAAACAGTTTATGTTATGCATACGCCCCCTTACGGGACAAACCTTGATTTGGTTGGCTGGAAAGGGCATATCGGAAGCATGGCTCTAAGGCAGTTTATTGAGGAAAAGCAGCCATACCTTACACTGCACGGCCATATACACGAGACTGTTTCTGTTTCAGGCAAGTTTAAGCACACTATCGGGCAGACTTTATCGATGTCTTCCGGAAACTGCAATACCAGGAACGAGCTTGCACTGCTTGTTTTCGATGTTTATAATCCTGGAAAGGCCAAAAGGCTGGTTATTTAGAAAAGCGGTAAACTTTATAAATAACCCTTAATACCATTTTTGATGGCGCGTTCGCAATACGGAACGCGCTATGCGGGCTTTACGCCCGCAGCGGTTGATAAGGGCGCAGCCCTTATGGGCCCATAGCGCAGTCTGGTAGCGCAACTGACTCTTAACCTTTAATGGAAAGAAATCAGTGGGTCGAGGGTTCAAATCCCTCTGGGCCCATTTTATGACAGACAGGCTTTTTAGACACATTATCGGGCTTACAGACAAGCTGAAAAAAGACATGGAAGCTGTTCTTCCGCAGATTCAAGCTAATATTACAGCAATTATTTCTGAAAACAATAAGGACATAAAAAAGATAGAGAATTTGCTGGATATTTTATTGAATTATGGGCAGATGGGTGTTGGTGAAGCAGAGTTCAGGAGATTAAACACCTATTATGCTTCATTCAATGCTGAGAATGCAAAGTTTTATTCAGATGCTTATGATGAGGAATAAGACGCCGGCGGTAGGATTTGAACCTACAAGCCCGTGAGGGCATCAGTTTTCGAGACTGACGTAATATTCTCCCGCAATGACAACAAATTGCAGTCAATCGCGTCCGGATTATACGACGCCGGCAGATAATCTCTCTAATTTCTTATGATGCGTAAAGCCAATCACCTTTAAAAATCTTTGTCTATCCTTTTTACGAAAAATAAAGAGGAGATAATTGGTATTCCAATTTTTCTGTTTCCTTTCATATTTATATGTAAGGGCATTTATGTTAAATTCCTGCAAACATTGTTTTATTTGTTCTAAGCCTTGTTTATTTACAGATTGAACACATATGCTCTGCTTATTAACATGGGCCTCACAATCAAAAAAGGCACGCAGCCATTCTCTTTTTTTTTGCTTCGAATTACAGAAATTAGGTATAGTCCATTCTAGGCTTTTAATCGGCCCATACTGCAAGAGATCTAACGCGATTGGTTTTGAGGTTACTGTACAATAATATACCTCTCTTAGTATAACATGGGGCTTTTTTCATATATCTTATTAAATGCAAATAAAAATGAATCTAACATTGACTTATCATCTGGATAGAATCGAATAGTGTGGTGTTCTTTACTATGCTTTTCTTTATGGATACTAATAGAACCATCACCTGCAATATATCCGAGAAGCCTTGCTTTTAAAAGAGGATATTTCCGAGAATTTTTTTCAAAAAGTTTCTTTTGTAATGCAAATACTTTTGCCCATCTATTGATTGCCACCTTCTTATTTGTAACGTGGATATCGTGCATCAAAAGGCACACGCTGTTTGTCTTTATTAGTCTTTCGAGTATACTATCACTACCGCTTCATCCTGTCGCTGGCGTAGCGGGATTATAAGGGCAGAGCCCTTATCCTCCTTTCTAAAAAAACGCAAGCACAATAGAGGAAGCAGAAGCCAAATAAAACGCAAGCTCAAGCTTGTCTGCAAGCAATATAAGAAACACAAAAAGAAGCGCCCTTCCTATTGCAGATGAAAACTCCTTGAAAACAAGGAA
>JAHJRD010000071.1 GCA_018830945.1 Nanobdellota archaeon
TCAATTATAGTAACATCTGCATAATTCATTTGAGTATTATCTTCTATCATGCTTCTTTGGTCTAATTTAATAAAAACTCTTGGCTTAGGATCTACTAAATGAATTATTGTTTTTGCTCCTGATTTTCCTGTGGCTCTAATTTCAAAATTAAGATTTTTTAAATATGCTCCATCAGGTGCTCTTGGTGCATAATAAGTAAAACTTGCTTTTCCAGTTCCATCTGTTGTAATACTTGTTGGAGAAATTCTTCCATAATCACTCATTAATTTACTATTAAACGGAAACCAAAAAGAAACAGTTAATTTTTCGTTCTTTAATGGAGAACCGCTGCTTGCTGCAGTCAAAACAAATTCTTTAGAATCTTTTCCATCAGCAGTTAAAGTGGCGCTATTAGGAATAATTAAAATATTAAAAGAACATTTTTGCATGCAAGAACCCCCGCAATCTATTCCTTCTTCAGAAGAATCTTGTTTTCCATTTGTACATAAGTCTTCTTGTTCTACTCCACTATTTTCAACGGTTTCACCTATTCTTTGGCATGTGCCTTTAATTGCCCATATAGCCTTAACATCTTCCATAATAGCATCTGCTTCCTGCTTCCTTTGTTCAACAAATTCTTCTCTCAACATATTACGTTTGTCTTCAAGCTCAGCTCTTTCTTCTTTAAGTTTTATAACTTGGTTTGCAATACCTATCTGTTTTTTTATCACAACAATCCAATCTTCGTATTCTTTAATCGTATCTGATTCTGGATTAGTTTGTTTTAATTTAATTATTTCAGTATTTAATTCTTCTATCTTCAGATTACGAACCTGAACAAACCCATAAAACCATCTTATCTCCCCTGATAGACCCAATGTGGTCCAATCATGTGCACTCATATTTTCATTAAGATTATCCCACAAATAATTCCATTTTGGATTTACTTCAGCCCAAACATTAAAACCTTCTTCAAGAGGCCTTAATTCACTAAAAAGATTAACTAATTCATTTCGAATAGGAATAATCTCGTGTTCATACCAACTTTTGTCTTCTTCAAACCATCTTATCTCTTTTTCAAGTTGAGCAGCCCCTGATTCATTTATAACATCATTAAGTTTATCTTCACGTTCAATGATCTCTTTATCAAAATATTCAGCCCATGTTATTTCATTAGTTATTCCGCCATACATAAAAGAGAATCCTTTGTTTTTCATCTGGTCAACAATGTCAGCAATTTTTCTTTTTGCACTTACTCCCCGCTTTAAATTATCCTCTACAACTCTGTTATATGCTTCAATTTCATAACATGATTTAGCTTTAGATTCATAAACCTGTTTATTGCATTCCACTAAACTGTTTAACGCCTGATTGAATTGTGACAAATAAACGCTTACACCACCATAACACTCTTTTTCAGCTTCTTCTCTTTTTTTATGGGCTTCCTGGCACATTTCTTCATTTTTTATCTTACATTCACCATCTAATCCTGCAGCAACAAGTTCATCCCACATAGTTTTGCCAGCCCATGCCTTATCACATGCTGTAGGGTTTTCTACTTCACAAGGCCCCCCTTCCTTTGATCTGCCTAGATCTGAGTTTATCTCAGCAAGATTCCTCCAACATTCATCGAGCTTATCCCTATTTAGAACCCCATATTCATTTTTGATTTCATTGCATAATGCAATAACATTATCCTCTGTTCCTTTACAATTAGCATCACGTATAGGGCATACGTTGTCTAAGTTACAATCATTTGCAGTAAGAGAATATATACTCAAAGAATAAATACAATTTTGTGCTGCAATCTCAGAATCATCTATCGAACTAACCATAACTGAAAACACAATTAGACAAAATATAATTAACACCAGCCTCTTTTTTACCATACAATTATACTATCTATCTAGAATATAAAAACTTTACTAAACTAAAATTGGTGGCAATCCCCTAACAACTATAGACACAACGACTTTGAATTTTTCCTCCGCTTCGCCACACACCACGCTGCGCTTTCGCCTATCGGCTCGAGGCAATTAACAGGAATTTAACGGTTCCGAAACCTTGCAGATTTTTCCAAAATCGCCTTCGGCGACTTCGTTAAATTCCGATGTTATCCGCAATCACCCTAGCCCGCAGGCTATAGGGGCTAAGCAGAGCGCATGCCTCTCTGATGATCAACCAATCGATACTTTGTCTCGGTGTGCCGAGAACAGCGGTCCTCGAGCACTGTCTGCAGGTTGCGTTTCGCTAAGTCCGTATATGTGGGCTACGAGCAAGACGAGTATGCCCGTCGAGACTTCGTCTCGGGGTGCCGAGAATGTTGCATTCTCGAGCACCGCACTGATGATCAACCTGTCTGCAGGTTGCGTTAGAACTCTTCCGCAGCCTGCATTTCCTTTACCATGCCTTTTCTCTTAAGCCAGCTAACCTGGTTCCTTGTGTAAACATAAACAACATCGCCCTTGCTGTCCCCGCCAAACTCCCATGGCTCAACAAGCACTGTATCTCCGTCACGAACCCACAGCCTTTTCTTCAGCCTGCCTGGAATCCTGCAGATGCGCGTTTTATTGTCAAAGCAGCGAACCCTCATCCTGCTGCCGCCCAAGCGAGCCTCAAGAATCCCAATCACCTGGTTGCCGCGCGGCATCTTAACCCTTGAAATCTCTTCAGCAACCTTTGCAGCCTGCTCTTCCTTCATTCTTTCAGCTATGGACATACTAAGTGGATTATCCTGGTGCCTTTATAAAGGTTTCCGAGAACAGAACGCAGTGAACAAGGTTCCTTTTTCAGGCATGTCTTCTTGAAAAAACAAACTGCAACATAATTTTTGCAATATGTGTTTTAGAAAACGCAAATCTTTATAAATAAGATAGGAGGTAGATATAAGTAAAGGGGTTTTTAAAAGAGGCACAATATATTGTATGCAAATATAAAATGCTACACTATATATTGTAAAAAAGAAAAACAATGAAATGCCCATATTGCAAGCACGAAGACACAAAAGTAACAGACAGCAGGGATAATCCAGATGAGGCAATAGTGAGGAGAAGGAGAGAATGCCCAAAATGTCAGAAGCGATTCACAACATATGAAAGAGTGGAAACAGCAAACATACTCGTTATTAAAAAAGACCAAAAAAGAGAGCAGTTTGACAGGGAAAAGCTGAAAAAAGGTTTGTTAAAGGCCTGCGAAAAAAGACCAATACCTTTAGAAAAGATAGATGCCGCTGTCAGCGAGATTGAATTTAAGATTGCAAACTCAGGAGAAACAGAGGTTTCAAGCAAAAAAATAGGGGAGCTTGTAATGTCCAGCCTGAAAAAGCTTGACAAGGTTGCATACATAAGGTTTGCATCTGTATATAGGGAGTTCGCAGACATTGAAACATTCCAGGGAGAACTGAACAAGCTGATGAAAAAATGATAAACCAGATTAAGAAAAGGGATGGCAATATTGTCCTGTTTAACAAGAACAAGATAAGCGATGCCATATTCAGGGCTGCAAAATCAGTTGGAGGCACAGACAGGGAAAGGGCAGGCGTGCTTGCAGAAATGGTTCTTGAGCTGCTTGAAAAGCGCGGATTCAATGAAAGAGATATACCAAATGTTGAGGATGTGCAGGATGCTGTTGAAAAAGTGCTTATTGAGGAAGGGCATGCGCAGACAGCCAAAGCATATATCATATACAGGGAGCAGCACAAGAGGATAAGGGAGTTCCAGTCTTTTGTAAATTCAAATGAGATAATGGACGGCTATTTGCAGCAGCTTGACTGGAGAGTCAAGGAAAACAGCAACATGAGCTATTCCTTACAAGGGCTTAACAACCATATCTCATCTATCGTAAGCTCAAATTACTGGCTTCACAAGGTTTATCCGCCTGAAGTGAGAAATGCGCACCATGAGGGGGATTTCCATATTCATGATTTGCAGATACTGGCAGCATACTGCTGCGGCTGGGATTTGCTGGATATCCTGACAAAAGGATTTGGGGGTGTTAGCGAAAAGATTGAAAGCAGGCCTGCAAAACATTTCAGGGCTGTTTTAGGGCAGTTAAATAATTTCCTTTATACAATGCAGGGAGAATGCTATTCAGATGATACAGAAGTATTGACGAGCAACGGCTGGAAGCTATTCAAAGATGTAAATAAGAGGACAGATAAAGCAATCACTTTAAACCCAAAAACCAAAGAGATGGAATTGCAGGGTATCCTGCGCTGTTTTGAATTTGAAAATAAGGAAATGATTCATTTCTGCAATAACAAGATAGATTTGATGGTCACACCAAACCATAACCTGCTGGTCGCTAAATATAGCCCCTCCAAACCAAGAAAAGATTATAGATTGGCGCTTATTAAAGCAGATGCTTTTAATCCGAATACGCACCTTATACCAAAAGGGGGAGTATGGATAGGATGCGAAAAAGAATCATTCACATTGCCTTCAATAACAATAAATAGGTACCAGAATTATGGCTCAAAATGGGTTGAAGAAACAAGAAAGGCATTAAATATCCGCATGGAAGACTGGCTGGCCTTCTTTGGATTTTGGATTGCAGAAGGTTGCGTTTCAAAAATATTGAAAAAGCCGAAAAGCAGAAAAAGCTATTATGAATACTATACGCGCATAAGCCAAGATAACAAAAAGAATCATCCAAAAATAGAAGAATTATTAAAAAAACTTCCCCTCCACTGGAATAAAAAAACCATTAAGAATAAAACCGAATATGTGCTTTATGGCAAACAGCTTTATAGCTATCTTTCTCAATTCGGAAAAAGCCGGGACAAATTTATACCAACAGAAATAAAAGAGTTGTCCAAAAAACAATTAGATACCCTATTTAACTGGATGATGCTCGGAGATGGTCACATAAGCAACGGAAATTATGAATATTATACCAATAGCAAAAAACTAGCCGGTGATGTACAGGAAATAGTGCTGAAGCTAGGCATGAATGCAAACATAAGGAAAAAGCACAACAAATTAGGAAGTTGGTATGTAATCGCCATATCAAGAGCTGCTTATTTCAAGCTGAATAAGAATTCAATCAAGAGGGTAAATTACAGCGGAAAAGTATACTGTGTGGAAGTGCCAAACCATACGCTATATGTAAGAAGAAACGGCAAGGCTTGTTGGTCAGGAAACAGTGCAGGCGCCCAGGCAGTGTCAAATTTCAACACATTGCTTGCGCCTTTTGCAAGGCATGACAACCTCGGATACAAGGAAGTGAAGCAGGCAATACAGGAATTTGTTTTTAACATGAATGTTCCCACAAGGGTAGGCTTCCAATGCCCTTTTTCAAATGTGACAATGGATCTTGCAGTGCCTGGAACACTAAAGCACAGCCCTGCAGTCATTGGAGGAAAGCCGCTTGGAGAGAATTACAGCGAATTCCAAATTGAAATGCAGATGATTAACAAGGCATTCCTTGAAGTAATGGCAGAAGGTGACGCAAGAGGAAGAATATTCTCATTCCCAATTCCCACTTATAACATCACAAAGGATGTAGACTGGAACAATCCATCTCTTGACGGATTATTTGAAGTTACTGCAAAATTAGGACTGCCTTATTTCGGCAACTTTGTGAATTCAGACATGAATCCTGATGATGTAAGAAGCATGTGCTGCAGGCTCCGTTTAGATAACAGGGAATTAAGAAAGAGAAGCGGAGGGTTGTTTGCAGCAAACCCGCTGACAGGAAGCATGGGTGTTGTAACACTGAATATGCCAAGATTAGCAGTAACAACAAAGGATGAAACATTATTTGTTGAAAAGCTGCTTTCATTGATGAAGATAGCGCAAACAAGCCTTGACATAAAAAGAAAGACAGTTGAAAAATTCACAGAACAGGGGCTTTACCCATATGCAAGGAAATATCTTTCAGGCGTAAAAGAGGCAAGCGGCTCATATTGGAATAACCACTTCAATACAATAGGCCTCATAGGAATGAACGAAGCGTGCCTGAATTTATTTGGCAAAGGCATTGCTGATGGTGCAAGCAGGAAATTCGCATTAAAAGTGCTTGACATAATGAGGAATGAACTCCAGCAGTACCAGGACAGCACAAATGACAATTACAATCTTGAGGCAAGCCCAGGAGAAGGATGCAGCTACAGGCTTGCAAGAATGGACAAGAAAAGATTTCCCAGCATTAAAACAGCAGGAAAAGAATTGCCTTACTACACAAACAGCACGCACCTCCCTGTAGGCTATACAGAAGACATATTTGAGGCGCTTGACCACCAGGATGAGCTGCAGTGCAAGTATACAGGCGGGACAGTGCTGCACGGATTTGTAGGCGAAAGAATATCTGACGCAGAAACCTGCAAAAAGCTGGTAAAGAAGATAGCGCACAACTACCGCCTGCCTTACTTCACAATAACCCCTACTTTCAGCGTATGCCCTGAGCACGGCTACCTAAAGGGAGAGAAGTGGGACTGCACGCATGATGTTGGAAAGGAGAAGTGCGCAAAGAAATGCGAAGTATTCTCAAGGGTTGTTGGGTATTACAGGCCTGTGCAGAGCTGGAATGAAGGAAAAAGGGAAGAATTTAAGGAGAGAAAATGCTATGATGAGAAAAAGAGTGTTGAAAGCGCATCAAAAAAAGAAGGATTCAGGTTCTCAATGTAGTATAAGGGGGCTGAAAAAAACATCCCTTCTTGACTATCCGAGAAATATCTGCGCAGTTATTTTTCTGGGAGGATGCAATTACAAATGCCCCTTCTGCCACAATCCTTCTATTGTTGCAGATGAAGGTGAAAAAATCAGCAGGAAAGAGGTCATTGATTTTCTTAAAAAAAGAAAAGGGCTTCTTGACGGAGTCTGTGTTTCAGGAGGGGAGCCTACAATTCACAAAACCTTGCCTAATTTGCTAAAAACAATAAAAAAGCTTGGCATGCTTGTTAAGCTTGACACAAACGGCTCAAACCCTGTGATGCTTGAAAAAATAATAAAAGAGAACCTTGTTGATTATGTTGCAATGGATATAAAAACATCCTTAAGCAGGTACAAAGAAGTCTCAGGAAAAGCGGACAATGTCAGGAAGAGCATAAATATTCTGATGAATTCAGGTATTGATTATGAATTCAGGACAACAATGGTTCCAGGGTTTGTCAGCAACACTGATTTTGTTGAAATTTGCAATATGCTAAAAGGCGCAAAAAGATTTTGCATACAGCAGTTCAACCCAAAACAGGAGCTTATTGATGCATCATGCAGGCAGAGAATACCATATACAGAGCAGGAGCTTGAAATATTTCTTAATAATGCAAAACCATTTTTCCAGCACTGCGAACTCAGGAATCTGTAGAGAACTTTGCTTACAAAGTTCTCTAAGAAACTTTTGCTTGATTTATTCATTCAAAAGTTTCTGTAGGCTCTTCTTTTGGCTTTAATCTGAATAAGATTGTGCCCCTATAAATCTGCTTTCCGGACATTCTGTCCATTGTGTGAAGAGTCCTTGTTATCTTTAAATCGCCTTTAAATGATCTCTTAAGCTTTTTTCCAATTGCCCTTGCATAGCTTTGTGATGAAATGTAAATATCAACGCCTGTTGGAAGTTTTTTTATTTTTGAAATAAATACTTTAGGCCTCTCTTTTACCCTGTTACTTATAAAGCGCATCAGCTCATCAGTCACAGGCCTTAGCTGTATAATAGCTTCATAATACTGCGAATGCTTTGGATTTTCAGTTGTCATTCTCACTTCGCTCGCAGACCATTTTAAACCGCAAAAAGGTATGCCACAGGCACACCTTTTATAATTTTTACTGATTTTTGGTCAATAATATTGTTTTTAACAGCCATTGCAACTGATTTCTTCCCCACAATGGTTGCATTGCCTGAAACCTTTAATATTTCCACAATGTATTCCTCTGTCCTTTTCTCGCCTTTAAAGAATCTTTCATTGACTTCAAGATGAAGATTGCCGGAATCAAAGCATTTGCCTAACAGCTCTGAATCACAAACAGAAACAACTCCTTTGTCGTGGATTTTGATTAGTATTGGCATTTTAAGCAATCTTGGCCTTAATAGTATGCTTTGCTCCGCAGGCAGTGCAGTGCATGACCAGGATTCCTCCTTCTTTCTTAAGCACTGTGTCAGGCCTGCTGCATTCAGGGCACAAAACAAAGTCCCTTGCAAACTGCTCAAGCTTGTTGTTAATCAAAACAGATGTCAGCTTTCTTCCCAATATTAATCTCGGCCCGTCAATGTGCGCAGGCGTTGCAAGCTCCCTCTGCAGGTATTTCAAAACCTGCGCAGGCTCCCTCCTGAATGCATTGCATATGTCCAGGAAGTTTGCTATTATTGTCTTGTTGCCTTCAACATGCCCTTTTACCCTTGGCATTTCAAAGCGCTCTGACTTCAATGCCACGTCAGGCAGCTCTTCCCTTGCCCTCTTGAGCAGCGCATCGTAATCATTAATTTCATTAGCCATAAGCAAACAAAATTGCAGAATACTATATAAGGCTTTTGGATAAAGAAATATTAAAGAGCCTGCACAAACCCTGCTCTTGGAGAGAAGATTTCACCGTCATTTGTCAGCTCTTTAATCACCTTTTCAGAAAGCCCCTTTGCCAATCCTGCTTTTTTAATCAGCTCTTCAACAGAGATAGTTGATTCAGGATATTCTGCTATCAGCGAAAGCATCTTCCCTCTTGCCTCCATTGTCGGCTCAACAGGATTGTTAATTGATTCCTCAGAAACCTTCAGTGTTTCACCAGCAGAAGGCTTGCCATAAGCAGATGCAAGATATTCCTTTCTTGTAACAGCCCACTCAGCTCTGATATGCCTTGCAAACTCAGGCCGTATAAATATCTCTCCAAGAGACTCATGCAAGAATCCCACAACAATAACTATATCGCCGGGATTCAATAACAATTTTGCAGTGTCCTCTTCCCATGCCTTTACCCTTATCTGCCCTGAGCCATCATCGAGCGTTACAGAGCGGTAAGTTTTTCCTTCATTTTCATAAACATCAATGACAGCAGCAATGATATTTACCCTTCTTGCTGATTTGCCGCGGATTTTAAAAGCCCTTGCGCCTTCCTGCGTAAGCTCAGGAACAGCATTAATCATGTCATTTATCCAGAATATATAAGCAGTTGGCCTTTTGAATTCCATTATCTTACACCTTTTCTATAAAGCCCCTCTTGGGCTCATAGATATCCCCGTGCCTTCTTAGGTTGTCAATGGCATCCTCTGCCTTGTGCCTTGGTATGCCTCGCTTTTCAGCTTCTTCCAAAACTTCTTCAACAGGGATTGTCTTTTTTTCCTTGCTCATCTGGAAAATTATCTCCCTAACTCCCACTATTTTGCCCCTCTCAGAAGTTGGCATTCCGCTTATCCTGTCAACATCAATCTCTCCTGTTTCTGGGTCCTGCCCAACTTCCAGCAGGCAGAATCTCTGCAGATCAATTGCCCGCTTTGCGTCTTCAGGCATTATTTCCTTGGAAAGCCTGACTTTTGCAGACGCTTCTGCAAGCCTTACAATGGCATCAAGGTGCCTTGGAGTGATTGGAATCGGCTTTATTGCATCGCCTGAAGTTCCTGTATTTCTCAGCTTTACATAGAAATTTTTTATGTCCCTCCTTGCCTCTTCTGTAAGCATAGGCATAAGCTGCTTTGCATAAGCAATATATTTCCTTAAGAAGGCAGGGCTTATCTCGGGCTCTGCGCCCATAAGGCTCTGGTTAAGCAGGACTTGCGTTGCTATATTCCCGTCTTTCTCTTTATTTGGCAAATCCCTCATTATAAATATCAAGTCAAACCTGCTTATCAATGCAGGAGGCAAATCAATCTGCTGCCCTATAACGCCGTAAGGGTCGAACCTTCCCAGCTTGGGGTTTGCAGCAGCCAGCACAGTTGTCTGCGTCCTTAAAGTTGCCTGTATGTTTGCCTTTGCAATACTGATTTGCTGCTGCTCAAGCCCCTCATGCAATGCAGCTGTGTCTTCTTTTGAAATCTTGTCAAGCTCGTCAATGCACAACAAGCCCCTGTCAGCAAGAACCATTGCTCCTGCTTCCAAGGCCCATCCTCTCAAAAATTCATCCTTGACTACAGCTGCAGTATTGTGCACCACAATGCCATTTACAAGGAAGTTATGTGAACCTTCTACAGTAAGGTCATAGACAAAAGGGAACTTATGGCGCTCAAGCCTTGCTTCTGTAACTTTTTCCCAAATAATGTCTGAATTTGAAAGCACATCAAGCAAAGGAAGGTTCTCATGAGCTATGCTTCTTGCCTTTATCCTTTGCACAAATCTCTGCAGGTTATTCCTGCTTATGCCTGTCTTTCCTGACAAAAATCCAAAGCCCAGCCCCATCTTCCTGTAAGGCAGTTTACAGTCTTTTATTACCCGCCTACAAAGCACATTAGCAGCCGGCACAATATCCACATTTGTATTCTGTTTTGAGATTCTTGAAATAACATTGTCAAGTTTTTCCTTCTTCATACTAAGCCCAAAACCAATCTTATCCCTGAAAAGAATAAGATTATCAATGCCTGCTATCTCTATGGAATATTTGTCAAACTTTGCATTAACAAGTGCTGTTTTTACTGCCTTTTTCTTTCTCATCTTTGCCCTTATGCCCCACCTCATCAGCAAAAGCTGCAATTTCTTTGCACAAACACTGCTCGTGGTTGTCAGTTCAACATAAGAAGAGCCTTTATCCCGTTTTACAACGCAGCCATCTGTGTCAAAATATCCTTTTAAAAAAGAGGCAATAAGGCAGTCGGGCAGGTGAAGCAGGAAGTCACTCAGGTCAATCCTGTGAGATTTTGGTGAAAGGGGCAAGCCAAATGCATTAAGCAAGTCAAAGACAATATTTGAGCCAAACCTGTATGATTTTGTCCTTTTTGTGCCGTCTGACGAAACATTGCATTTAACATTAAACAAGCTTTTTGCAATAGACTGAAATCGTTCAAGCAGCTCTTCAGAGGAACTTGAGAACCTTATTGATACACTGTTTTTGCCTGCAGACAAGTCGCCATCTCCTGCAATAATCCCTGCAAAATACATTAAGTCTTCATTAATATATGTTGGAAGCCTTATGCTCTTCCCGCGATAAAGCGCAGCTTCTTTTATAAAAGGCGCAAGCTCATGCTCTTTAACGCCAGCCATCTTTGCCAGCTTAGTTATATCATCAAGATGTGGGTTTCCCCTTGCTTTTTCATTTACCCAGTGGAAATAAAGCTGGTTCTCATTCAAATGCAGCTCTTTAGCCAAAGAACGCATTGTCTTCCCTGAAGAGAGCTTATGAATAATTTCTTTCACCTTTGGCTTTGCCCCGTAGATTATAGGATTAGACTTAATCAATGGGAAAACAGGAAGCTGCCGGAACTCATTTTTTAAAGGAAGCGACCTTGCAGATGCAACATAATCTCCTTCAACAAAAACACCCGCCTCTTTCCAGCAGGGAATCCCTTTTGAAATGGTATAAAGCTTGGTGTTTGGAGTAACAAGCAGCTCTTTGCCGCTTCTTGTCCTTAATTTAGCCATTCTTTCAGGAGGCATAAGCTTCCAAAAGCGGTTAATATGCTGTGACTTAAGCTTAAGGCTTTCATCAAGTGTAAATATCTTTTTGTCGCTTTGAGAATCCACAGAAGCCCATACCCCATTTGCATATTCCATGCTGTTTCCAGCAAGCTTTTGCTCGACAACTTCCTCTATCTTATCCATGCCTCCAGGGTTTGTCAAAACAATGCTTCCGGGCGCTATGCACAAGCCAGCTCCAGAAGCGCCTTTTCCTGCAACAAACCTTGATTTTGGCGCTGCCTTTGATACGAATATAATCATCTGCGACTTTGCAACACCCGGGTCCCCAACAAGGAGTATGTGCGTATCTCCCCTTATCATAGTCCCGTCTTTCTTGTATTTCCTTACACCGCCAAACATCTGCAGCGCAAGGGCAAGCTTAATCATCTCATAGCCAAATATGCTTGGCGCGATAGAGTTTATCAGCTTCTTGTAAATATTCTTATCCTTTGCAAGCTTCCTTATTTCTGCCTCATCTTCCTTTGAAATCTGTATTTCTGAAAAATCCTCCTGCACCGGCTCAAGGTGGTTTGCTTCCATTGCAAGGTCAAACCTTATCTTAATTCCACCCTGCTGGTGAGGTATTGGCACTTCCCTTACAATTCCAGTAACCCTGACATTGGTTCCAGGCACTGTCCTTTTTTCCATCCTTGGCTCAACAAGGTCGTCTCTTAAAAAAACAGAAAGCCTTTTTGGCTGCGCACCACCTTCCAGAGTTTGAGGCACTTCCTCCAGGACAATTCTCTGCGCGTCTATTAATTCCTTTGACAAAAGCCTGAAATGCCCTTTTCTTCCGCAGCTGCACCTTGACGGCTCCTTGAACTTTGTGTCTGTTTGTAAAATTGTAATCACATTGCCGCATGAAGGGCATTCATACCTTGCAGAAACAGCCTCCGGCCTTACATCTGATGACTGCCTTATGATTCCATTCAAGGCAATAAACCTTCCCAGATGCTCTGCCCTCACATTCCTTATCATGACTTTCTGGCTTTCAGGCAGGTTTTTGAAGCGGGCTCTTGCCTTGAAGCCCATAAGCTTCATTGCCTCTTCCATTGCCTTTATTGTATTGTCAGGGTCATCCAGCAATTGCTCAGCTGCCTCTGACTTGAACTTTGCCAGCTTGAAAAAGTCAACTGCTAATGATTTTGCGCCTTTTGCAGCAACACCATGAAGGTCATCCATGTACTCAGCTTCAAGAAATTCCTGGAACATGTCCATCATGTCGTGCATGTCTATTGCCATATTTCCTCTTTTGGAGTATAAGTTATCAAATCTATTTAAACCTTAACCTTTGCATTTTTGTTTTATCATATGATGCAAGGTTGAGGTTGAAAACTTTTACCATTTTCATGTAAAAAGTAAAAGGTTTCTAAGCTAACTTCTACTCACCCCGCAAGAAGGTTTGTATTGGAGGTTATTAAATGTTTTGATTTAGAAAGCGGAAGATGTTCGAAAACCCCGAAGGATTTTCGGACACCCGAAAATGCCTGCATTTTCGAGTGTTTGCAAGAAATAAGGAAAAAAGAAAAAGGCCTTACTTATAGCCTTTCTTAGCCAGATTCACGATAAGCAAGTCCACAGCCTCATTCAGCTTTGACTCACTGCGAGTGCCTGTGCACACTATCTTGCCGTTGCTGAACAATAAGAATGTAGCCCTTGTTCCTGGCAGCTTATACACAAGCCCTGGGAACTGTTCTGGCTCATACTCTGTGTTTTCCATGTCTACAGCCAATGAGTTAAGATTCAGGTCAATGTTTATGCTGCCTGAGGCAACCATGTTCTGCACAACTGCCTTTGGCTCGAACTTAATCTTGATTTTTATCTTTTCAAGGTTTTTAATGATATTTTGTATTGCTTCCCTTACCTTTTTCATTGATTTTGCGCCTGTGCAGACAATCCTGCCTGAGCTGAAAATCAATGCAGAAGTCTTTGGTTCCTTTATTCTCATCACAAGCCCTGGAAACTGCTCAGGGTTGTATTCTGTGTTTGGCAAGGCCTCAGCCAGCTTTACAAGCGGTATTGGCTGCTCAAGGCTTGTCGTCGCGACAATATTCTGTATCTTTATTTCCTTTTTTACAGGCATTTTTGTTCCCTCCTGGGTTACACAGGAGCATTACGCTGCTCCCTAGTGGTGTTTATAAATGCTTTAAAAGGGTATAGATGTGAGGGGGTTTATAAAGGTAGTGGTTTATAAATCAAATTTTCATCCCAACCACAAATACCTTACCCTTAACCTTCTCCTCAGACTTTACAGCAAATCCCTTATCCCCAAAGAACAGCTTGGAAGCTCCCACCTTGGAAGCTATCTCCTTCTCCCATTTCTTCAAATCAACATCAGAAACAATAGACAATTCAATTGAATCAGCCTTCTTCAGCTTGTTATTCTTCCTCAAAGCCTGTATCCTTCTTGTAATCTCACGCGCAAACCCTTCTGCCTCAAGCTCAGGAGTAAGCTCAGTATCAATAATAACCTTGCCGTTCCTGCAGTCAGCCTCAAACTTGCCTTCTTTCTTAGCAACAATAACATCCTTAACATTAACCTGGTTCTTGATAATCTCTTTCAAAGCTTCAGCAGCTTCCTTTACTTCCTTGTCCTCTGTTGAGACATAAGCAGCAGGCAAAGGCCATCTTACGCCAATCTGCGCTTTCTCCCGCGCAGAAAGCACGGCCTGCATAACGCTTTGCGCAAGCTCCATCTGCTTCTCAAGCTTTACGTCAATTAATTTAGCATCAGCAGAAGGCCATTCATAATGTGTCACACTTTCCTCTTTCAAACCAAACGCCTCTTTAAGATTCAAATAAATTTTCTCAGACACAAAAGGAGCAACTGTTGAAAGCATCTTAAGTGTTTCAAGCAATACAGTATAGATTGTGTAAACAACTGTTTCAGGCTCTGCATTAATCTTGTCTCTTGTCAATTGTATGTAAACCCTGCTAAGCTCTAAAAATAAAGATTCAAGCTTTCTTGGCACTTCATCAAGCTTATAGACCTCATAAAGCTCAGTAACTTCCTGCATTGTTTTATGCAGCCTTGAAAGGATAAATTTTTCTTCAATGCCCAAATTAGGCGTCTTAAGCTTTGCAGGATTAATAGAAGCAGTCTTTGCATACTCAATAAGATAATTCTGCACATTCCAGAGAACAGAAAATGCCCTGTATCTTTGGTTTGCCTCTTCCCAGCTAAAACTTACATCCTCTCCAGCGCGGGTAGAACACAAATAAGCCCTTAGTGTGTCAGCCCCATGCTTGTCCACTAATTCATAAGGGGAAATAACATTGCCTAAGCTTTTAGACATCTTCTGCCCTTCAACATCAGTCAGCATGCCATGCATGTACACTGCCTTGAAACACGGCTTGTCAAATGCAATCATTGATGCAACCATAAGAAGATTAAACCATCCTCTAACCTGCTCTTTTGCCTCTAATATGAAATCAGCAGGGAAGTATCTTTCAAACAAGTCCTTTCTCACAGGATAATACAGGCAGTTCCAAGAAGCGCTTCCTGCATCAACCCATACATCAATTATGTCAGGCAAACGGCGCATGTCATTGCCGCACTTGCACGGCACTATAACTTCATCAATCCATGGCTTGTGCAATGATTCAGGAATATTCTTTGCTTTTAGTTTTCTTAATTCATCAGCGCTTTCCACAACAATATAATCGTTGCATTTGGTGCATCTCCAGATAGGCACAGGAGTCCCCCAGAATCTTTGCTTTGTAATTGAGTTATCCCTCAAATGAGTAAGCCATGAGTCAAATGCATTCTTCCCAGCATCAGGCACCCACAACACATCCTTATTAGCATCAAGCATCTTCTGCTTCAAATCCTCCACCTTGAAGAACCACTGCTTTGTTGTCCTGAACACAACAGGCTCATGGCACCTTTCGCAGTGCGCATAATCATGCTCAACAGAAACCTCTGCAATCAGCACTTCTTTTTCCTTTAAAGCGTCAATAAACTTCTTGTCGTCTGTTTTTGCTTTCAATCCTGAAAACCTGCCCATTGCAGATGAAAACACACCATACTGGTCAATTGTATTGTAAGGAGGAATATTATTCATATGCCCAACTTCATAGTCCTCAGGACCGCAGCCAGGGGCGCAGTGCACTAAACCCGAACCAGCATCAAGCGAAACATATTCCTCTGAAAGAATTATTGTATGCACTTTTGGATGCTTTTTCTTTAATTCAGCATAATCCTTTATTTCATCAGCAAATGGATGCTCGTATTCAATGCCTTCAAGCTCAGATCCCTTGTATTCTTTAAGTATCTTCAATGGCTTTCCGACAACAGCCTGCATCACAGGCCCTGCAAGGCCTTTTGCAAGTATCCATTTTTCTCCGTCAGCATCAACCTTCACATACTCTAATTTAGGATTAACCATAATAGCCAGGTTAAAGGCAATTGTCCACGGAGTTGTTGTCCATATAATGAAATACTCATTTTCAGTGTCTTTGATTTTAAATTTAACAAAAATAGAAGGTTCTGAAACTTCCAGGTACTGGCACTCGTGCTTTGCCAATGCAGTGCCGCAGCTTGCGCACCACGTGATTGTCCTAAGCCCTTCATACAATCTCTTTTTTTCATGTGCTTTCTTAATAAGCCACCATATGCCTTCTATGTATTCATTCTTGATAGGCAAGTATGCATTCTCAAAGTCCATCCACACACCCAATCTCCACAAGTCAGCATCCATCATCTTTGCCTTTTCAGAAGAGAATTTGATGCATCCCCTTGCAAATTTGTCCAGCCCAAATTCAACAATATCCTCTTTTGTCTTAAGCTTGAACTCAGCCTGCACCTTATGTTCTGTCGGCAGCCCGTGCATGTCATAGCCTGCCCTGTCCCATACATCAAAACCGCGCATCCTCTTGTATCTCATGGCCATGTCTTTCAGTGTATTGTTCCATGCATGCCCCATGTGCAAACGCCCGCTTGTGTAAGGGGGGCCTTGTAAGAAATAGAACTTCTTCTTGCCTTCAAGCTTCTTCTTTAATTTGGGATAAATCTTATTATCTTCCCAGTACTTGATTATCTCCTGTTCCACTGCATTGAAGTCATACATATTGTATTGGTATTCTATAGAAGGATATTTAAAGGTTTTGCCTTAGTCCAGTAGATGAGCTTTTCCTTCAATCTTCTAACAAATGCTGGCTTTAGCCAGTGATTATATTAGAAGATTGTTACCCTCCGGCAGGCAATGATATATATTTCTCACTGATAAGCTTATAATCTTTTTAAAACCGGAGTTTAA
>JAHJRD010000072.1 GCA_018830945.1 Nanobdellota archaeon
ATACAGAAAAAGAAAAGTATATCCCTTAAGTTACCACTACACTAAAAAGTGACCAAGCGGCTTGAAGAAAATTCTTTAGAGGGAAAAAACGATTTCACAAAATATTCAAAGAAGGAAAACTAACTAAATGCTAAAGTAGGGATATAAGAAAAAATAAGAAAAAGGAGGCTTAAAGCCCCTTCCACCTGTGCCAGTCAGCAAGCTGTTGTGTGACATCAAATCTTCCCAATGCATGGCCGCTGTATGTGCCGAATAGCTCTGTGTATACGCCGGCCCTTAATTCTTCATCTTCAATATCCATCTCATGGCCTTCTACAATGTCCACACTGCCATCACAATCATTATCTGCCCATGTAAAATCTTCTCCTTGATGCTGGCAGAAAATACGGACTGTTTCTCTTTGGCATTCTGCGCTGCCTGCCGGCTCATATCTTGTCCAGACATATTCATCTATCAAAACTCCACCTTGGACAATTCTTACTGCAAGCTCCAAGGACTCAGGCGTTCTTGTTACATCGCGGTATAAAAATACATCCCCATCCTGCTCTAGAATGTCCCTTTGGCTGTAAGGCATATTTGCGCAGCCAATTCCTGCTGCCAGTGCTATTGTTGTTAATCCTGCTGTTATTGTTCTGTTCATTTTAGTTTCCTCCTTTAATATCCTCTTTCGCGCCATGCCTGCATCATGTTTTCAGCATCCAGTCCTTCCTTGACCTCTGCAAATACCTCATTTGCATCGTCTGTAAGGCGCATATGCTGGCTTGGGTCTTCAAGCTCATCAATCAATATCTCCACCCATGTTCGTAACGGCCTTGTGTATTCCTGCCTGCTGTTGTCATAGCTTCGCGTTTCAGCTGTTTCGCCTGTTAATACATCCAATCCTGCTGAAACAGGAACATTTGCGCAATAATCTTCGCAGACATTCCTGATTATCTGCCCGTAATCCACGCTGCCGTTGCAGTCATTGTCTATATATCTTCTTGTTTCGCCTTTGGCGCCAGAAAAGATTGCGTCAAAAATATACACTTCCTCGCCTGCGCAGGATCCGTCAGCTGCCTGGTAGCGCCTCCATCCTACTTCTATTGCTTTTGATTCCACATTCAGGCTTTTAGGCAGCATGGTGACTGCCATGGATATGTCCAGCAGATACTGGTCGCTTTGCTCATTTAATATAACCCTTGTTCCATCTTCAAATTCAAGCAAATCCACGCTTCGGCTGTATGCCTGTTGCGTGCCTGCCGGAGCAGACGCGTCTCCTGGCTGTGTGCTTGCTGCTCCGCAGCCTAATACAATTGCTGTTAATCCTGCTGCTATTTTATTCATTTTATTTCCTCCTTTAGCATAAATTTTATTGCTGAAGGTGGGATGAATTAAGGGTTTATATATCTTTGCAGGATTTTTCCATCAGGTTTATAAGCTTCTGCTTATACACTCAGCCTTATGGCTAAAACATACTGTATCGGGCTTTTGGCTGCTGCCATGTATGCCCATTGCCCTGGAACAGAACAAGTACAGGCAGGACAGCCTTCTCCGGTTGCAGCTGAAATTTCACAGCAGGAAATGTATTCAATGCTTGAGGATTTGTGCGATGCTTCTGACAATCATGCAAGAGGGGATATTGTTATCAGGGAATTGGAAGCAATTGGAATAGATTATCAGATACAGGCTTTTGAAAGAGAAGGAAACAATTACAGGAATATAATTGCAAAGATTGATGTTGAGAATGAAACAGCCAATCTTGCGGTTTCAGCGCATTATGACAGGGTTGATGTTGGATGCGGCGTAATTGACAATGGCGCCGGTGTTGCTGAGCTTATCAGTGTATTAAAAGAAGTCAAGGAAAATCCAAGAACTAATGATTTGACATTCCTGTTTTTTGACGGCGAGGAAGAGGGATTGTTAGGTTCTGCTTATTATGTTGCGAATATAGAGGAGCCTTTTGACGCGCTTTTCAACTTTGATTTAGGGGCTTTTGGAGATACAATTAGAGTAAGCCTGGGAATCGCCCCTCCAAAATTTGATGAAACTATTTATTCAACTGAATCTCTTAACCAGTTTGTGTTTGAATTATGCGAGGAACAAGGCATGCCTTATATTTACATTAATGGTTCGCAAGACAATGTCAGCTTTAACAGGGCTGGGATGCCTGCTACAGGTGTTGGCATTATCCAGGGAGACCCCTCAATAACTGAGTTTCATGTTAATGACGAAACTGACACAATGCAGTATGTTGACAGGGATATCTTAACGAAAATGAGGGATTTTATGCTTTTAATATTGGACAGGTATTAATTCTGCAAATGAGAAAGATGCTTTATTCTCTTCAGCATATTAGGGTGCGTTGTAAACAATTCCATCACTTTATCTCCTGTCCCAAGCTTTATATCCCTGTGCTTTAGCTCAGCCAGTTCATACTTGTCCAAAGTGCCGCTCATGTCCTTGTCCAATGCCTTTAATTCCTTTATGTCAGTGCCTGCGTGCGCAGGATCATTTGCAAAAAAAGCCCTGCATCCTTCTGCTGCCTTTAGCTCTGCTTTAGATGCTGTTGCAGAACCATACACTAATTTGTACAATGCAGACGCCAGTTCATGCGGCTCGTTCCCTAATTCAACAGCTCCTTTGTCAGCATAATACTCTCTTATTCTTGAGCCGTAAAGAACAAGCAGATTCGTTACAAAATACAGGACAAAAGCAGCAATGCCAATAAGAGCGGCATTCCCTCTGTCTCTTCTTCCTGAAAACATAAAGCTCCATGCAAGGTGCCAGCAAATCATGGGAATAACACTTAATAAAGTAATTACAGCAACATCCCTGTTTTTCAAGTGCGAAATCTCATGCCCAATGACTGCTTTTAATTCTTTCTTAGTCAATAGGTTCATTATCCCGCGGGTAACGCAGACCCTTCCGTCTTTTTTTGTCCTTCCAAATGCAAATGCGTTTGGCAAGCCCATTTCAGATATTGCGACTCTTGGCTTTGGAATGCCTGCTTTCTCAGCCATTTCAGTAACCATGGAGTGCAGCTCAGGAGCTTCTGACTGGGATACATACTTTATCTTCATGGTCCATTCAATTATCTTAGGCCCTATCAGATACTGTATTATCAGCATGACAGATGCAATCACTGCATAAACATAGAAGTTAGTGACGCCTGCATATCTTGCAATTACTATAACCATAGCATAGACTATTGCAAACATAAGTGCAATCAAAAAATACATTCTTGCCTGGAGCCACATGTTAATCAATCCTTATGTTAAAGGGTATTTAAATCTTATTCTCTTAACCTGCCTGCAATGCAGGCTGTATACCCAATCCCCATCATCAAAAGAAACCATGCTTCTGAATTTCTTGCGCTTTCATATGCCTTCTTCTCCTGTATTATGCTTGGGATATCCTTTAAATCATTTAATTCATCCTCAAGCAAAGCATACCTCTCCTGCACCCACGGCCTTTCCACAGCGTTCCTGTGCTCAAGAGCCCTCTCTATTATGCAAATCCTTTCAACTTGGCTGCTGTAATTTTCCTCTGCCTTTCCATGCGTTACTGCAACGCCTATAGAGCCTGCAAGAGCCAATCCGCATCCTGCAGCCATTACTGCCTCAGCAAGCTTCCCTATGTTTATTCACCTCTTTCATCACTTTTTCAACAACTTCATCCACTGCAATGCCAGTGGTGTCAAGCACAGCATCAAACTGCTTTTCATCATATGGGTCAAGGTTGTAATGCATCTTATATCTTCTCTTGTCATTATCCATTCTTTCCTGCATTTCCTCTCTTGCTTCTTCAACGCTTTTGTAAGTTTTCTCAGTTTCCCTCTGGTCCTTGAAAACCCTTTCAGCTGCTTTCCTCAAATCAGTCTTGAAAAAGATTTTTAATGATTTTGGCACAAAATGAAATGACAATCTTCCTTCAATGACAAAATTATCCTCTTTCTCGCCAATCTCTTTCTGTATATTGTCAAAAAACGTGTCAGTGTCTTCTTTCAGCTGGTTAAACTCATAAATAGTAAGCCCTCTTTTTTCAGCAGCTTTTCTTCTCAATTCTCCTACAGAATAATACTTGTAATGAAGCTTTTCAGCGATTATCCTTGCCACAGTTGACTTTCCTGAGCCGGGTGTACCGCAGATTGAGATTTGCATTATGAAAAAGAAAGGGAAGGGAATTTAAAAGCGTTTGCTGTCGATAATGCTTATGACTTTTTCAACAACCTCTGGTATAGAAAGCCTGCTTGTATCAATCACATGGTTAAAATGCCCGTGATTATAGCAGTCAACGCCGTAATGCTTTGAATACCGCTCTGTGTCATTCTGCATTCTTTCCCTTACATCCGCAAGAACATCCTCTTTTGAAGAATATTTTCTCTCGCTGCTCCTCGGGTCATTGAAGATTCTTTCAGCAGACACTTCTGCTTCGCACCTGAAATAAATCTTCACTGACTCTGGCATGAAATGAAAAGCCAGCCTGCCCTCATTGACAAAGTTATCACCTATTTTCCCCAGCTCTTTCTGGTACTCGTCAACCACCTCGTCGGTGTTTTCAGGCAGGCTGTTAAATTCGTCTATGGTAAGCCCCCGTGATTCCGCAATCTCCCTCCTGATTGCGCCCATTGAATAGAATTTGTAGCCAAGCTTTTCAGCAACAAGCCTTGCGACAGTGCTTTTTCCCGCGCCAGGCACACCCCCTATTGTTATTTGCATATAGAGAAGGAATGTTTGTTTAATATAAAAGGATTATAGCAAGTGTAATGTATATGTTGGAGGATATACTTACTTAATCAATCCATAGCCAATCAATCTAAAGCGATGCCCTAATAACCTAGATATTGTTATCTTGTTATTTTTTCTTGCGCAGACAGGCCTTTTCAGCATAATATGAATTGATTCCTTGCTTATGTTGCTGACAACGCCTGTTGTAACGCTTGAATTCACATTAAGCATCAGAGATTCGCCTTTCTTTATCGGCTCAACAGCCATCTCTTTTTCAGAACCCACAACCCTTTCAAGCAATTTTGGCGTTAAATCAACTTCATACAAAGTGTCAGGCAATTTTCCGGGCAGGCCAACTATGTTTCCTGCCAAAGCATCAGACTTTACAAGCGCAGGATCAAGCATTGTCATCAATGCTATTGAGCCGCCGGGAGTTGCTTCATTAATATCATTCTCTCCTGTTTTTATGCTGACAATCTCTGTTGTGATTGGAATCCACTGCATCCTTCCTTCTTTTTCCTTTTTCCTGCCAGGCCTTATCTCTATCTTCTGCCCTTTTTTTAAAACCCCTTCCTTTAATGCTCCGCCAAGAATGCCGCCTGTGATTTTCTCAGGCTTTGTGCCTGGCTTGTTTATGTCAAAGCTTCTTGCGACAAACATCATTGGGTCTTTTGTCACGTCTCTCTCAGGGGTCTTGAACAGCTCTTCAATTGCGTAAATAAGCATGTCAACATTTATGCCCTGCTGTGCAACCATTGGTATTACAGGGGCGTTTTCAGCAAAAGTGCCTTTTGTAAACGCCTTTATCTGCTCATAATTCTTTGCAGCATCCTCTTCTGAGACAAGGTCAATCTTGTTCTGCACTATGATTATGTTTTTCACATCGCCTATTTCCAAAGCCATCAGGTGCTCTTTTGTCTGCGGCTGCGGGCATTGCTCGTTTGCAGCTATCAAAAGTATTGCGCAGTCCATTATTGCAGAGCCTGAAAGCATCGTTGCCATCAGTGTTTCATGGCCAGGAGCGTCAACAAATGACACTCTTCTTAATGGGGTACATCTTGACTTGCATTTAGGGCATACTGCTGCTGATGTGTAAGCTTCAAACCCCTTGCATTTTGGGCATTTGTAGAAGACAGTGTTTGCGTATCCTAATCTTATTGTAATGCCTCTCTTGATTTCCTCGCTGTGGGTGTCTGTCCATTTGCCTGTTAGCTTTGAAACTAATGTTGTTTTGCCGTGGTCAACATGCCCTATCATGCCTATGTTGATTTCAGGCTGGATTCTTTTTAATTCAGGGATTGGCTCTTCCTTCTCAGGAAGGGCTTCCTTTAAAGGCGCCTTCTCTTCTTTTGCTTTTTTTGGTTTTGGAGATTTTTTCTCTTTTTTAGCAGGTGATTTTTTTGGAGCTTTTGGTTTCTTCTTAGGCGCTTCTTCAGCAGCTGCTTTTTCAGCCTCCAAAGGCTTTTCAGCTGATTCTTCTGTCTTTTTCTTCCTTGGCATGTTCATTAGTGAATAGGCGGATATTTATAAACCTATCCGCATGTAGGAGGCTATTCCTTCATCAGCTTTGCAATCTGCTCTGGGGAGGGCAGTTTTCCTTGAAGATTCTTTGGCAGCTTTGACATTATCCTGTATGTGGCAATGCCAATCGGCTTATTGGATTCTTTTAAGGCATATTCAACAATTGTATTATTCTTGGACTTACAGAGGATAATGCCTATGGGCGCAGTTTCTCCATGCATCCTTGCCTTGTCATCAAGCACCGCAAGGTAAAACTGCATTTTGCCGACATACTCTGGCATGAACTTGCCTATTTTCAGCTCAATTGCAACAAGGCATTTCAATGACCTGTGGTATAGCAGGATATCAATGAAATATTCCTCTCCATCAATCTCAATGCGATATTGGCTGTCAACAAATGCAAACAATCCTCCCATTTCATGCAAAAACTTCCTTATCTTTGCAAGAGCTGCCTGCTCAATCTGCTTTTCACTGTGTTCTTCCCCTAATTCAAGGAAATCAAATGTATATTCATCTTTTACAGCTAATTTTGCCTGCTGCTTCCAAAGGCATAGAGCAATATAACTAACTAAGAATCAAACTTCTCTTTTTTACTGCGCCTGTTTCCCTTCAAGGGAAATGTGTGGGCCGTCAACTATGACGTTTATGCTCTCAAGGTCGTTTATCACAAGGTCATTGCCTGGCAAAAGATAGCTTATGTCAAGCCCTTTTATATGCACCTTATGCACCTTTTCATAGTCCAGGATTTCAAAAGGGACTTCACCTGTCTTGTGCGGCTCATTGCCGTTAAAAAGGCAGATAAAGCACGGTTTAAAATCTTCATCCCCTCCTTTTTTCCTTCCCACTATGACGCTTTTTGCCTTGTAGGTTTCCATTAGTTCACTTCTTTTTTATCAGTATCTTCTTTAGGAACATTATCTTTAGGCTCCTCCTTCTTTGGCTCTTCTTTCTTCTCTTCTTTAGGAGCTTTTTCCTTCTCTTCCTTAGGAGCTTCCTCTTTACCAAAAAGCTTGTCAAGAGAATCAGAACCAGCTTTTAGTACTTTCAAATTAACCTGCGCTGTCTTATCAGTGATTGTGTTGCCTGCAACTGTTTTTCTTTTTCTCAGGCCATTTCGCTTGTGCAGCCTTGTGCCTGTTTTTAATCCAGTGCCGCCTGTGAGAAGAGCTTTTTTCTTAAGAGGACCGTCAATGTCCTGCCTCATTGGAAAGCCTGAATCATCAGAGCCGCCTGTAATCTCAAATTCATAGCCAGGCATCTCAACCATGTCGCCTGAGACTTTCTGCTTGATTTTCATCCCTGCAAGAGGGTTTGCTGCAAGAGCTTTTTGGTAGCTTTTTCCAGTCTTTGGTTCATTGATAACAATTTTCAGTTCTGCCATGGTTGATGAGATTACGGAAGGGGTTTATATATCTTTCGGAAATCAATGATTTTCGGAGATACAAAAGCCTTTGCTTTTGATATCTTTCGGCGAACAAATGGAAGAAAGAAGCCTGCAATTATTCGATGAGGGCAATACTTATAAATGATAAGCGTTTTTGATTTATTCCGGGGATAAAATGAATGGCAAATACCTGACAGAACTTGTTGAGAAATGCATGGAATTTGTAAAAAGCAATGGCAGGATTTTAGAAAACCAAAGCAACATGTTTTTTGACTCGGCTAAACGAGAATTCCGCGGCGATGTACGAATAAGCTGCTACGCACTGCAGTCTCCGCACTCAGAAGGGTTTTTCCGCATAGAGGTAAGGGATGGAAGAACGCTTGTTCTTTATGCAAAGGGAGATTATCCGGGAAAGATTACAAATGTTGATGTAGAATTTTACAAGCCTGGCGACTGGGAAAAGAAGATAACACTCTAAATGCCAAAAAGCATCTTCCTACAATAAAGTATTTAAGTGATACAGCTTTTTTAACAGATATGGCAGAAGACATAAAAGGAATCACTGTGAAGAAAGCAGATGATTTCTCAGAATGGTATTCGCAGCTAGTCCAGAAAGCTGAATTAGCTGACCTGAGATACAACATAAAGGGTTTTGTCTGCTACATGCCATGGGCTGTTATGTCAATTAAAAAGATGTATGACAAATATGAGAAATTATTGGAAAAGAACGGGCATCTGCCTTTGATAATGCCTTCACTAATACCAGAATCAAACTTCCTTCTTGAGGCAAAGCATGTTGCGGGATTTGTGCCGCAGGTGTTCTGGGTGACTGAAGCTGGCAATGAAAAGTTTGAAGAAAGATTAGCTTTAAGACCAACAAGCGAGACAGCATTGTACAAGATGTACAGCTTGTGGATAAGAAGCTACAATGATTTGCCTTTCAAGAGATACCAGTCATGCCAGGTGTGGAGATATGAAGGAAAAGCTACAAGGCCATTTTTCCGCGCAAGGGAGTTCCACTGGATTGAGGCGCATAATGTGTTTGCAACAATGGATGATGCAAAGAAACAAGTGTTGGAAGACATGGAAATGACTCATGCAATGCTTGAGCAGGAATTCTCAATACCAATCATATTCTTTGAAAGGCCGCAGTGGGACAAGTTTCCAGGCGCAGAATCAACATTCGCAGCTGACGCATTGATGGAATCAGGAAAAGTAATCCAGCTGCCTTCAACGCACTTGCTGGGCACAAACTTTTCAAAGCCTTTTAATGTGAAATACACTGACAAGGATGGGACTGAAAAATTAGGATACATAACATGCTATGGCCCGGCAATCAGCAGGATATACGGAGCAATGATTGCCTTGTTAGGGGATGACAATGGATTGATACTTCCTTTTGACCTGGCTCCTGTGCAGATTGTGATAGTGCCTGTCATATTCAAGGGCGCAAGGGAAATGATAATAGAGAAATGCACTGAAGTTCATGATATGCTTAAAGACAAATACGCTGTAAAGCTTGACTTAAGGGACATTACTGCAGGAGAAAAGTTCAATGAGTGGGAGCTGAAAGGGGTGCCTTTGAGGATTGAGATAGGGCCAAAGGATTTGGAAACAGGCGTTGCTGTTGTTGTTAACAGGTTTACAAAAGAGAAAAAGGCAGTTGATGTGAATAAACTAAAAGAGTATGTTGACAATGTTGCAAAGAATTACACAAATGTTTTGAAAGAGAAAAAGCTTTTAGCGTTTGAGAATCTTGTTGAAAGCTGCGAAACAATGGATGAAGTGAAGAAGGCTATTGGCAATGGAAAGATTGCGTGCTGCGGGTTCTGCTCAATTGGCATGGACGGGCAGAAATGCGCTGAAGCTGTTGAAAAGCAGATTACTGCTGATGTGAGGGGAAAGAAGGTTACTGAGGAAAAGCATCATTCCTCAAAATGTGTTGTGTGCGGGAAAAAGGCAAAAGAGACTGTGTATATTGCAAAGAGTTATTAGAAAGCCGAGCTTCGCTGCACTTTAATGTTTTCAATGTTATAAAACAATAAAATAGAAAAAATTAAGCCGTAGGCTGGCTTACTTCTTTTTCTTCTTTTTCACAACGGCTTTCTTAACTGCTTTCTTCACAGGCTCAGCAGGAGAGAAAGCGCCTGCAAGCAATGTAAACCCGGTAATGCCTGCGATGAAGGTTGCGACTGGAGAGCCCACATAAGGAACCCTTGACAAAAGCCCGCTCAAGACAGATGAGTACACTGCAAATATAAGCCATGCAAGGAAATACCTTCCTGTGAAGGCTGTCCTGAAAACATTGCCTAACTTGAAAGCTGCTCCAAAGCCATTGTTTGCAAAATGGACTATTGCAGACGGCAGGATATAAGCTGCAATCAGCACAAGAATAGCTGTAATCGCTAATCCTCCTACCATGCCTCCAGCCATCATCTCGCTTATCCTTGGCATTGCAACTGCAGCATCAGGCGTGAGCTGCGCCATATAGGCTGACATCATTGACGGAAGAACAGGCCATACAGAAATAAGCCCTACGACAAGCGCAGGAAGCATGAAGATAAATCCAATCACTGTATAAAGAATGCCATTGACAAAAAGGTCGCCCCATTCATGCCATTCTGGCAATGAAGAATCCTTGTCAATAGTTTTCTTTGCTGTCTTGACTATATACCCAGATACAAAGAAATTGATTATCGGGACAATGCCAAGCAAAACACCGATTAGCAGTTTTTTCATGTCTGTGAAAGGCTTTTTGAATGCTGTTTCATAATCCATTGCAGTCTTTTTGAGGGTTTTTTTATATTTAACACTTGTGTCCTTCCTGGGCAGTTAATATAAAAGCTTATAACTGCATTTTACTTCTATACAGTTGTGGGTTTAGAGCACAAAGTAAGCCTTGTAACCTACAACACCAGCAGAGATATTCCTGTTAAACAGAGCGGGTTATATGTCCTTGTCGGCGTTCCTTCTGATTTGGAAAAGGATGATTCTCATTATGAGGAAAGGAACGGGCTTGCTGAATGGCTGAAAGACAATGGCTTGGATGTAATAAAAGTGAACTGCCACTGGCCTAGGGACAAGTATGTGTGGTTCAAAAACACTTATGTGCATAACATGACTTATTTTGCAGAAGGAGGATGCTTTGTTTTTGGAAACAATTATTTTGTGGCTTCAGCAGAACTTGACTTTGACAGGAGAAGGACAAAACACAGCGTGGAGAGAAAGCTTTCAGAGCTTTATGATACGCCGTTATACATGGTGCCTTCATTCAGGCATAATGGGCAGCCAAGGGTGCACCTTGACTTAACTATCTCAATCATAGAATCAAGAAAACTTTTGCTTGTTGACTCAAGGCATCACAGGCAGCAGAAACGGCTGTTTGAGCAGATTGCATATGAGCAGGGACAGAAGCTTGTTGTTGTGAACTCAGGCGAGGATGCAAAGCTCTGGCCAATGAACATGCTTGTGCTTGATAATGGAAAGAAGACAACTGTTGTTGCAAACTCCGAGTGCAAAAAGCTGATGAAGGTTTTGAACAGGTATGATTTGGATTTGATAACAATGGACATTTTTGATGTGCCTTCACTTGGAGGCTCAATCAGGTGCATTACAAACACTGTTGAAAGCATGGATACTGCAAACGCCTGGATAAGCAAATGGCTGTAAATCCTGCCTCAAGTCCTAGAAAAAAAAGAATAAAGGGCAAAGAGCCCTTCTCTATAATTATTTAATCTTCGTCGTCTTCTGCGCCTGCGTCGTCACTGGTGTCTTCCAAATCATCATCACCCACATCCGTGTCGTCTTCTTCATATGCGTCGAAATCGTCTTTCATTAAGGCAACCTCCTTGTTCTCCCGCACTCAGCGGAATATACCCCTTTATGAAACTATCTTGTATATAAACCTATCGATTTCTTGGTATTGATAAATAATCGTCATCTTTAAATATTAGATAGTCTTATCTATTTCTAATCCAAAGGAGGTATTTATATTGGAAAAAATAAGAAAGGAATTATCTGCCCGAATTGCAATTCAGGCAGAGTTACAAAGAAGGGTTTTCGCTATAATCAATGTGGGAAAAAACAAAAATACCAATGTGCTGAGTGTAAAACTTGGTTTGTATACGATGATGG
>JAHJRD010000073.1 GCA_018830945.1 Nanobdellota archaeon
CTGAAGGCGAAAGTTATATAAAGAAATAGCTCTTTCCGAACCAAAGAGGCAATAAATGCTTCTATTAGGAGGTAAAAATGAAACCAATAACAATTGCAGCAGTCGCGGTTGCCGGCTTGGCAGCATTAACTTTAGGGTGCAAGGATACGCCAGAAAAAAATGAAAAGGAATTCAGAGGTATATTGCAGGCAAATGCTCCTGCTTGCGAGAATTCTCCTTATGTCGGGATGAATGAGCAAAATCTTCAGATTCAGTGTGGTGGCTATTCATCAGCATGTTATATGATGCCTGAAGATAAAAAAACTACATGCTATTCATTTTGGATGATTCGGATGCCGGATGGTGCAGGCAATACATTTCTTCAATGTCATTTAGTAGAAGAGGTTGGCGTTTGGCAGGAAACATACGATTCATATCACTTCCAAGATATGCATTGTGACGGCAATCTTGAAGAGTATTTTCATGCAAGACTAAGGAACGTGTCCGGTACCGAAGAGGAGATTGGCAGTGTGGTCTCGTCCTTTGAGCTGCCGCCAATAGATGCCGCTGTTATTGAAAGATACAATAGGGATTTAGAGGCCATCGGCGAGAATCAAATCAAAGCCATGTGGCAGGAAAGGTTTGGGCAGCAATAAGAAACAATAATCTTCCAAGCCTCCTTTTTTATTTTGTTTTTTCTCCCTAATTTTTATTTTTTCACGCCGAAAGCTTTATAAACAACCCAAATCTACTATTTTGAAGCATATTAATAGACATTTAGGAGGAATTCAATATGGCAAAAGCAAAACCACACATAAATATCGTGTTTGTAGGACACGTAGACCACGGAAAGTCAACATCAGTAGGAAGGCTGATGTATGATTCAGGAAACATTGATGAGCAGGCCATGAGAAAGCTGAAAGAGCAGGCCGGAGCCTTGGGAAAGGCCGGGTTTGAGTTCGCTTTCGTTATGGACAACCTGAAGGAAGAGCAGGAAAGGGGCGTTACAATTGACCTTTCACACAAGAAATTCCTTACAGACAAGTTTGAATACACAATAATCGACGCACCTGGCCACAGGGACTTTATCAAGAACATGATTACAGGCGCGTCACAGGCAGATGTTGCATTCCTTGTTGTTGCTGCATCAGACGGAATTATGGCGCAGACAAAGGAGCACGTATTTCTCTGCAGGACACAGGGTGTTAAGCAGATTGGCGTTCTTGTCAACAAGATGGATGTTGTTAAATGGGACCAGAAGGTTTATGACAAGGTAAAGACAGATGTCGGCAACCTATTAAAACAGGTTGGCTACAAGGTTGATGAAGTGCCTTTCATACCAATCAGCGCTTACCAGGGCGACAATGTTGTAAAGAAGTCAGCAAACATGGCATGGTACACAGGCCCTACTGTCAGGGAACAGCTTGACAAGTTCAAGGAGCCTGAAAAACCGACAAACCTTCCATTAAGGCTGCCAATACAGGATGTCTATAACATCACAGGAATTGGCGTTGTCCCGGTGGGAAGAGTCGAGACAGGCGTTATGAAAGTCAATGACAAGGTTATTGTAGTTCCTGCAAGGGAAGGAACAGGCGTTACAGGCGAGGTTAAGAGCATAGAGATGCACCATGAATCATTACAGCAGGCAGAGCCTGGCGACAATATTGGATTCAGCGTAAGGGGCATTGGCAAGAAGGACATTGCAAGGGGCGATGTGCTTGGCCATGTCAGCAACCCGCCGACAGTTGCTTCAGAGTTCACTGCGCAGATATTCGTGCTGAACCACCCAAGCGTTATTGCAGTTGGCTACACACCTGTATTCCACATACACACAGCCCAGGTTGCATGCCAGTTTGTCGAGCTTGTGAAAAAGCTTGACCCGGCAACAGGCGCGGTGCTTCAAGAAAAGCCTGACTTTATCAAGACAGGCGATACAGCAATTGTCAAGCTAAAGCCGACAAAGCCATTGGTTATTGAAAAGCAGTCTGAGATACCTGAGCTTGCAAGCTTTGCAATCAGGGATGCAGGCATAACAGTGGCTGCAGGCAGGTGCATAGACATAGTGAAGAAGTAAAACTTCTTCTTTTTTTATTATTTTCATTATGAGGATAAAACATGCAAAAAGCAAGGCTAAAAATCTCAAGCACAGACATTGGCAGGATTAATGAGATATTAGATTCTATCATAGACATTGCAAAAAAAAGCAAGGTAAAGATTTTTGGCCCGATTCCATTCCCAACGCAGAAGCTTAAATTGACAACAAGGAAAGCGCCTGACGGAGAAGGAAAAGCCTCTTTTGACAATTTTGAGATGAGAATCCATAAAAGGGTAATTGATTTGGGCGTTGATGAAAAGGCATTAAGGCTTGTGATGAGGGTTCATATCCCTGAAAGGGTTAACCTTTCAATAGAAATTCTAGAGTAAGCTTTAATAATCCATTTTAACACATATTATTATGCTTCCAAAGGCAATTCCAAAGCTAAAATCAATATATGATTCAAAGCTGCATCATTTCTACAGATTATTTCACAAGAAAAAAAGCGCAATGTCAATGAAAAGTTCATTGCAAAGGCTTAGGATGTCTGTGAACAGGCAGATAAGGGTGCTGAAGGCTATTGAAAAGCATTTAATTAAAAAATTCCCAGCGCTTGCTAAGAATGCATCCCCTGCATTAAAGCAAGTTATAAATGTGCTTGAGCAGGAAAAAACTATTTTATCTGCCACAAAACTCAAGAAAAATTATGATGAGGTATTGCTGCCTGTTGAGGAAAAGCTGTTAAACCTTCTTCACAAGGAAATAAGGCTTTTGGAAAAGCTTGAGAAGTCGCTTCCTGGAAATAAAGCAAAACAAAAGAAGGAATTAAAGCTTTTGAAGCAGGTAAATGAAAACATAAGAAAACTAAGAACTGCAATTGGCAATAAAAAAGAGGTTCAGAAAGCCGGAAGAATGCTTTTGAAGCATCTTGCAAGGCTGCAGCATACTGAGATGTATGAGTTCATCAAAAGCGATGCATTGAAAGTGAAAAAAGAAGTAAAATACGTAATGGAATATCCAAGGGAAACACGACTGAAGCAGGTGTTTGCAGGCATTTACCTTGTTGCCCCTTTCACATTTGACGCAACAGGCGCGCTTGTTTTATTAAGATATGTTATCAAATACAGTATTGGGAAAAGCAGGAAAGTTGCTTTAACAATTAAAGCGTCTGCTGACAAAAGAAAAAGGCATATTAAAGTATTCTAGATTATTGACTTAACAAGCTCTTTTGGCTTTTTCAAAGAAGTTTCCATAATCAGAATTTTATGCCCTGCTGCTTCTGTTAAGCAGACATCAAATATCTCTGCGTCCATGTTTTCCCTTACTTTTTCCTTTGAGTAGCCTTTCTTCTCTAATCTTTTCTTAAGAGCTTTCAAATTGCATTTCGTCACAATGCACAAATCAACATATTTAGCAGGCAAACACTGCGACATGTGCGAATCAATAACTAGATTGCCGCCTTTTTTTACTAAGTTGATTAACGCCTTTGAAAGCTTTTTTTCATCAACAACATTTGTTTTTCTCTTTTTGTCATAGCTCTCAATAAGATGGGTTGCCTTTATCACTTTATTAACATCAATATGCTTGTATCGAAGCCTTTTGGCAAGCTCTTTGGCTAAAGTTGTCTTGCCTGTTGAGGGCGTTCCAGTCACAATGATTACAGCCATGATTATACTTTGTTAATAACCATTTATAAGCATTTCAGCCAAGGTTTATAAACTACAAGCCCGCTTCTACTATTATGGCGCGCAAAAAGCCGCTGGAACAGAGGATGCCTGATGCAACTGACTTATTTTGCGCCTTAGACACAATTGTTAATCCAGATCCGGCATGTTATAATGAGTCTATAATTGCATATCCTGATAATGATCCGCGTGAAGACCACAGCGAAAGCGAAATATGGATGTATTTTGTGCACCTTACGCCTGATGAGCAAAAAATGGCAAAAAAGGAGATAAGGCGTTTTTCAAGAATAACAGGCAAGGAATTCATGATATTAGCCCCAACCTACTGCAGTGAGAAAGGCTGTACAGGGCATTTTAAGGATCCCAAGGCACACATCCATTGCTTTCCAGGTGATCTTAACAATTGTTATCTATACATTTCAAAAGCTAGCAGGCATTAACGCCTTTTTCTTCAAGAAGCTTGTTGTTTACATATATAGGGCTGTCAAATCTTGCTCCAATTGCAACAGCATCGCTTGGCTTTGCATCCACGCTTAGCAGTTTCCCTTCCTTTAATGCAAAAAGCCTGCCTGTAAAGTATCCTGCCTCATAGCCGTCAATTGCAACGCCAATAATGTCAATCCCAAATGAGTCAAATACTGCCGCTGCTGTGTCATGCGCATTAGGCCTGCCAAGCACTTTCTTGTATATGCCGCCTGCTATTGAGTTTGCCTGCTCAAATGTAGTCACAGCAGGTATTGCAGTGCAGTTTACTTTGATGAATATGTTGCTGCCTGAGACAATTACATCAGCTGATGAATATTCCTTGAGATTAACACCTAGCTCTGAAAGCAGCGCATGCTGCTTTTTTGTGGCTTCAACAGGGATGAGGGCATTATATTCTTCTTTTATGCTTTCAACGCTTTCAATGCTTACAGCTTCCAAGGCTTCCTGCAGTGTTGCAACCTCCTTGATAGGCACACCCATTGCACTCCCTTCAAGCAGGGGCATGTATGTTATTTCGCAGTAATCGCCTGTGCATGACTCTTTTCTTGTCTGCTCAAGAACACCGCCTTGCCCTGCAGGGACAATAAGAACAGATATATTCGCCTGCTTTGCAGCTTCTGCCTTCTTGTCGACAAGCCCGACAGGCATTATCTTGCCATCATTGTCAACAGCGCCGGTCATTGCAGCTTCTTTGCTTATTTCCTTGTTTTCAAGCATTGCCATGACAAGAACAGCCATTGCCGCGCTTGCAGAGCCTCCGTCAATAACTCCTGCGTCTGTCTTCATTGAAAAGCTGACATCATAACCCTGCATTACAGTGCCTGTTGCATTGCCTGCAGCATGCACTGCATTCCTTGCAAACACCTGCAGCTCATACCCTGCAATCACATCATTGACATTTACCAAAACCTGGCCATTGCCTGGCTTGAGCATTGCTGTGAGCTCTGTCATTACTCCTTCTCCCTGCTGGTTCACGCCGGGGACATTGATGCTTGCTGTTTTTTCTTCACCCCTAATATAAACAATCTCTTTTATTTTTTCAGGAAAAGCTTTTGTGCCGATAAGAATGCCCATGCCAAAAATGATTAATATTCCAACAACAAACGCAACATCAGCAATAATCCTTGCTGTATCCTTCTTTTTCATAAGGTTAAAAGAGGGCTGATAGGATATAAATGTTTTGGGGATACAAGGATATATAAACACCTTAATTCTTCTAATCATAATGGAACTAATTAGCTTGGTAGGGCTAATGGCTGCGTTTTGCACAACTGCCTCATTTATTCCGCAGGCAGTAAAAACAATAAGAACAAAGCAGACAAACGGCCTTTCACTTGGGATGTATTTAATTTTGACAATGGGATTGTCTTTATGGCTGACTTATGGAATTTTTATAAAAGATTTGCCCATCATCCTTGCAAACAGCATAACCCTTGCTTTTAGCATCATAATCCTTGTCCTGATAATGAAATACAGATAATTATCCTCTCAATCTTCTGATACTTGCTTATTTGCTTTTTGTCAAGCCAATAAAATACTTGAAATCATCATTTGGGTCTATTCCAAGCTCGGCGCACATTTCAAAGTATTCAGCCCATCCTGCGCTTCTGCTGTCCAGGGTTATTGGCTCTCTTATCTTAATGCCTTGCTCATCTAAGAGGGTTATTTTATCTCCTTCTTTACACTCTACGTGCGCAGCATACCCTTCTTTTCTTTCATCCCAAATTACCCATACGGCCCTTTCCAGGCCGGTTTCAAAATGGCTTGTAAGCCTGCCCAGCGCATCAAAACCCTGTGCTCCCATAATATCCTTGTATAATTTTTCCAATGCCTGTTTTTTTGCCTTGCTAGCCCGATAATCGGCCAGGCATTCCAAAAGATAATTGTTTTCTTTCGTTGAAAGGCCGCCTATCTTATGTTTACCCATGCGAAGAATAATGTAACTGAAATTTATAAAGTTTTACTATCTCTTTCCCGTATTCCTCATCCTTCCAATAGCCCTAACCCTGTCTTTTGCTTTGAAAATATAGCTTCCTGCAACAACAATATCAGCGCCTGCTGCAAAAGCCGCCTTTGCTGTTTTCGCGTTTATCCCGCCGTCAGCAGAGAATATGGCTTTTCTTGCTGAAGGGAACATCTTTTCAATATATCTTCTTGATGAAATCTTCCCAAGCGGCTCTTCAATAAATCTCTGCCCACCCTTGCCTGGGTTTACAGTCATTATCTGCATATAATCCGTAAGCGCCTCTGTAATATGCGTCTCAGGGTTGTATGCAATGCCAAGATTGATGCCATATTTTCCTGCCTCTTCCATCATCTGAATCCTTTCAATCGCGTTTCTCATTATTTCATAATGCACAATAACCCTTTCCACGCCTTCATTTACTAATTCCTCAAAATGCTGTTCAGGATTATGCATCATCAAATGAACTTCAATCGGCTTTCTTGTTCTCAGCCAGGTTTTTTTAACAACAGAAATATCGTAATAGTTTTCAGGAACAAACAATCCATCCATGAAGTCAATGTGAAACCCGTCAACAAACGGCTCAACAGAATCTATTTCTTTTTCAAGATTGTTTTTGTCAGCAGCCAGCAAGGAAGCGTATATCATTTTACCATTGCCGCAACATAGATATTATTCTTGCTCTCAAGGATTTTTACCCTTGCTCTTTTTCCAATCGCTGTCTTGCAGTTATTAATGCTGATGCACCTTTCTTTTGCAACGCCAATCATCTGGCCTTTTATCCAGCCAGGGCATTTTACAAGAACCTGCGCCTTATCTCCTTTCTCAAACATACTTGGCAGTCGTTTTGCCTTGTGTATGCTAAAATCAGCAGCAGTCATCACAAGCTTCATGCCATATTCTTTTTCCAAAGCTTTTAACTGCTGGTAAAACTTCCAAAAGTTCACTTGCTTTGCCCCTTTTACCTTCCTGCTGTACCTGTATATCTCATACTTTTGTATGCCTATTTTTGCATTAAGCTGCTTTGCAAGCTGGATCAATCTAGGCATTTCAGCGTCATTTATCTTTGGAATCCAGACAGGAGCTATCAAAAGCTCAATGCTTGAGTCAGAGATGATTTTTGCAAGCTGAAGTATATGTTCCAGGCTGTAATGCGGAATCCCGCTTAAGTCTACTGCCTGAAACTGGTTCAAGGAGCTTATTGAAAGGTTAATCTGGTTCATTCCTGCTTTTTGCAATGCATAAACCTTGTCCCCTTCCAATAAAACCCCGTTTGTCTGCATTGAAACCCTTTTAACGCCTTTAATTGCTTTTAATCCTTTTACAAGCTCAATTAAATGCGGGTATGTTGTAACTTCGCCAACAGAATCAATGTTTATTTCGCATTCTGTTTGTTCGCTGCTGCTCTCAACTTCACTTCGCTCCGCTCGCGAAGTTTCCTTGAATCTTACAACCTTTTCAATCTCCTCAAGAAGATAGCTTACATCAACGCTAAAGCATGTAGGGTGTATGTCAGGGTTGTTTGCGCTTACTGAGCAGAACCTGCATTTCAGGTTGCACCCTGACACAGGCCTTACTTGAAGCAGGTCAGTTCCCCTGTCTATAATGCCGAATGCAATGCACCCTATTAATGGGATTCCTGATTCTTTTGTAATATGTATTAATTCCATGGGTTTGAGTGTAGAAATAAGGGTTTATAATGGTTGCTGTTAATGGGCAGATATATAAGCTTATTTGCCTTGTAGGGTCATATGGGCAGGCATCTTAAGCTTGAGCAGATGGCGCAGGAATCAATGGATTTTCTTATACCCTTCTTCTCTGAATTCTATTCAATTTCAATAAGAAGGCCGCTTCTAAGGGCTCCTGTCTGGAAAAAGGAGAGGGATTTTTCAGGGCAGTTTTGTCTCGAAGGCAGAAATGGGCTTATAGAACTGAACAAGGCGCATTGCAATATTGAGAAAGGCTATGGCGGCGTTGTTGCGCACGAGCTCGGGCATGCGGCAACATACCAGCATCATTCAAAATATTTTACACGAACAGGAGACAAGGCAAAAGATTGTTTGTATGATGCGCTAAGTGAGGGCATTGCAATGGAATTTGAGAAAACAGGGCTTGAGGCTTTGCTTGAGGCAGAATACATCACAAAGCGGGGATTTGACACTGAAATGCATTCATATCATAGCGGATTATCCTATAGCCCGTTATTTGCGCTTGGCTGGACCTTGCTTGGCTTTCTGCAGCAAAGGGCAGCAATGAGGGAAATCATATGTTCGCCTGAAAAGCATTTTAGTGCAGTAATGTCAAGATACGGGAAAGAAATAGAATCTTTATCAGGGGAAGTATAATTCTTTTGCCTCTAACAGGAGCTCCAGCCCTTTTTCAGCGTCTTTAACTGATTTTGTCCCAAGCCCGCAAGGCAGCGTAATCAGGTCATCCCTCTTGAAATCCCTGACGTCTTCCGGCTTTGAAATGCCCCATGCAATCTTCCCGCCTCTTTGCCTGAATTCATTGTAGTGCGGGTAAGAAGTGATGTTGCATTGCGATGCGTCAAAGCTGATGATATCAATGTTTGCCCGGAACATCCTGTCCCAGTCCATGGTGCCGCAGACATGCGCGCCTTTTATCGCAGTGCCTTCAATTTTAATAGAGCTGAATATTGCATCCCATAATGGGGAGTAATCAAACCCCGCATGCCCTAATGCCGGCTCATCAAGGAAAATATATGTGAACCATGAGTTAAGCCCTTCGCAAATTGGTGTTAAATGCGAGCATATTCTTGAAACAGCATCATCTTCCCCGTAGCCGCTCTGGATTAATGTTGCAGGTCCGACACACTGCACTTTTTTTACAGGATAAATAATTTCCTTGAATTTTTCAAGGCAGCTCATCTTTCCGGGATGTTTTATGTAATCGAGCATTGAATCCCCAAGCTTTGGAAGCTCTGGGAGAAAAGGGATGTCGTGCTTTAAAGAATAGGCAACTGCTTTCTCAACAGAATCATAAGGCAGTGAGCCGATTTGCGTTATCATATGGGAAAAGGGCAAATGCCTCTTTAAATGCGTTATGTATGCCTTATATATGCAGCCCAATCTCTAATTTTATAATATCAGCCATCAACTCAGTCATCTTCCTTATCCTGTACAATAGAATAACATCATTAATGCACGGCTTGTTCATCTTCTCAAGAGTCATTTCCCTTAGCCTGTCCCTTGTGTTAAATATGTCAGTTGCAACAGCCTTGTCATACTTGTGGAACAAGGTGGAAAACTTCCTGCTCATTCCAACAAAATCCTCAAACAATTTAATACCCCCTCTTGAAACAGGCGCATGAATCCCCTTGTAAAGCCTTGCATACTCATCCCCTAGCTGCTCAAGAAGCGCAATGATTGTGTAATAATGCATTGTCTTCTGAAAATCCCTGTATCCTTTCCTGTTCAGGCTGCGAAGGCAGTAGTTTGTGAACTTGTTTATTGCCTCGTCTGTTTTTGATATCACAATCAATGATTTAATGTCCTTTTTCTTCAAGGCCTCAAGCCCTGAATCGCCCATTGAGCCAATCAAAAGCAGTATCCGCCTGAAAAGCATGTCAAAGTCATTCTGCGTTGTTCCTGACAAATCCTTTAAAATGCAGTAATTCTTCCCCTGCTCAATAATTGCAAACCCTAGTAAAGAATTGCACGCTCCTGTTATTACCTCAAGAAGCTCAGGGCTGTCATACCTTACTTTTATCTCATCATCGCCGCGTATATAGCAGTCTGTGATATAGACATAAGCCAGAGACTTCCTTAATCCTGAAATATCAATCTCGCTCTTTCTTGGCTTGAACTCAGCAGAAGTTGATATTAAAAGTCCCTTGTTTTCCTCGTTAAGCTCAACCTCATCGCCTGGCTTTAATCCAAATGAATTCACCCAAGCAGAAGGCAGGGAGATTGTTAAAGTATTCTCGCCCTGCTTCACAAGCTTTCTTTTCATATGGCTTTAGAATTGCTGCAAGTATATAAATATTGCTAAAGTATAGTTGTATATACGTAAATATATTCTATATTGAGTAAATATATAGCAGATAAGCCACCTTTCTAATCTTGAGGTGGTTGAAATGGAAACAAATGAAAAGCGCGGGCATCTGCACCTGCACACAGGCGCATCTGACGGGCTTGTGACAATAGAAGACATAGCAGAATCAGGCATTAGCTTTACTGCAATAACAGACCATGACACAATGGAAGGCATTGGAAAGTTCATGGCTTTGGAAAAGCACGGCATAGAAGTCATCCCTGGAATAGAATTGTCAGCAAGGCATATGGGAAAGAACATGCATATGCTTGTATATTATCCAAAAGCAAAGCCAGAGCTCTATGCAATGCTTGAAGAATTCAGGATGAAGAGGGTTAAAAGGGCATTGACAACAGCAGAAAAACTCGCAGAGCATGGCATAATAATGGACAGGGCCGCGATACTTGCTGAAAAAGGGCTTATTGCAAAAGGAAACATGGCAAGGATGGCTTTAGATTACCCTGCAAACAGGGCTTTGCTTGCAACGCAAGGTATTAAGGATGCGCAGGAATTCATACAGGCATACTTGAATAAAAACAAGCCAGGGCATGTAAAGCTTGGCGGCATGGAAGTGTCAGAGCTTATAAAGCTTGTTGACGGCGTGAAGGTTCTTGCCCATCCTGCGCATAACCTTGACATGGGAACACACGATTATATTGTTGAAGACTTAGCTAAAAATTACGGAATTTGGGGCATTGAGGTGTGGACAAGAAAGCACGACCCTGGCGCGCCTGAATATTATCTTAATCTTGCAAAAAAGCTTGGGCTTTACCCGATTATCTCAAACGACGTGCACGCAAAAGAGGATTTGAGTGAGAATAGAGCTCCTTATGAGATGGTTGAGGCGATAAAGAAACAAAAAACAGGTTTTAAGGCTCAGCAGGGCGCCTTGCACTGTAGGCACTCCATAATCTCGCAGCTTTTTCCTTGTCCATATCCATAAGGATTATTGCATATTCATTTGCAGCTTCAAAAAACCTTGCTGCATTTTCAACTATATCTCCTTCTACCCTCATCCCCATGCCTTCAATCATCTCCACAGTTGAGAAATCAAGATAGCTCACAGAATTTCCGCTGCTTGGCTGGTACAATTCAATTATGCCATTGCAGTCAACATCAGTCCATTTATCTGTAATCTCAGTAAGCAGTATTCTCTTTTCAAGAAATTCGCCAAAACATCCTTCCCTTCTAAGCATTGGCTTCATAAAAGTATATTCGCCGCACCATATCTGAAAGCCATATTCATCCATCACAACAACTGCTGTTTCCCCGCAAAAGCCAAGCCTTGTTGGAATTTTTTCAACTTCAACGCCTTCAGGCAATCCATACATTATCCTAAGAGTCTCGTTTTGGCTTACGATTGGCTCATAATCCCTGGAAGCAGTTGTAACAGCGCATGTTCCTGCAAGCAACGCAATCAAGGCAAGCCTTCTCATAATTTGCCTCTTGGAGGAGCATGATACCTGAATCTCCATCTTGCATCAACTTCCCTCTGCCCAATGCCCTCAAGCGTTTGATTATACTCATCTGCCTGCTCTTGTGTGGCAGGGCTGCTTTCTTCAACAAGCTGGTAATAGCTGTAATTCGGCCTGTGCCTTAACATCCAATGCCAATAAATGTCAATGTTTTCATCACAACCATAATCAACAACTCTCTTTCTTTCATCTTCTGCCTCATACAAAAGCCGCGCTGTGCATCCTGCATCTGTTTCCATGTATGAAAAGCTGTAACCATCGCAGTCAATTGTGTAGAATCTATCATCCATCCTTACTGTCGGATTATTATTGCACAAAGGCGCATTATATTCAGGCGCAGGCTGGCGCCATACAGCCGGCTGATGATTTGGAGCAGGCAATGCAGCAGGCATAGAACATCCTGCAAGAATCGGAGCCAATGCCATCAGGTTTCTTAGAATGTTGCGCTTTTCCATTTTTCCCATGCTATTTCCACTTCCTCCTTTCCAATGCCTCTTCGTAAAAACCAATCATATGTTCCCTGTTCATTCTCAGACGGGGGAATCCTAGAATCCACTATGCTGACAGGGCTTTCGTTCCAGCTTGCGCCGTCCCAATAAGTCCACATTCGCCATTCATCTGCAATCTCGTCTGTGTCTTCATCAATCCATTCCTCTTTTCCAACCAATGTCTGGCCTGAATAAGCATACCATGCCAAATTCTCGCTGCATGCGCTGTTGCATATATGGCGAAATTCCAAATCACCATTGCAGGAAATCACGTACTCGTTTTCCCTGAACACCACATAAGGCTGGTTGTCGCATGCAACAGCATCTTCAGCATAAATATTTCCTGAAAATTCATTTGGCAAGACTGAATCGTCTGCTGTTTCTTGGATGTTTTGTATGCCTGTTTCCTGCTCAGGCAGGGGCATAATCACGGGGGTTTCTCTTGCGCAACTGCTTAAGGCGGCTATAACAATTGCTGTTAGCACTCTTTTCATCATATCATCCTCGTGAAGTGTTATTTTCTGTACATTTATAAAGGTTTAGCAGGATACTGCAGCAATAGTGACTGTCAAGCCCCGTCTTGATTTTTGAATTTTTTTGGCGGTTCCCGCCACAGGAAGCGGCCTGAATTTTTGCAAGGAGATTATTTCAAAGAAAATTCCGGGATTTCTGTCTGTTCTTTCAAAATTTGCCTTATCCTTTTATAGAACTTACTATGGAAAATCCCTAAGGGGTTTATATCTCTTTAAGCCTATGTGCCTGCAAAAAGGTAGAATATTTTTGCAAAGAGTTGCAAAAACTCCATAAATGGAAATCTTATATTTCCGATAGTGCCATTCCATTTTTCTCTTACTATTTTCAATTTGAGAGACAGGCTTTCATTGCACCTAAACCTTTTCTTCTCTGTCTGTTGTAATGTTGCCGAGTAGTATTGTTCTATATTGTTATTGGTCGGCGGAACCAAGGAATTATCCTGAAAAACTGTAAGCTTATCGATATTCTCTATAATGCTCTTTATTCGTTTTTGTATTTTTTGGGGAAAAGTCCGATTTCTTTCTTTAATTTTTCAAGTATTTCCATAGTTTCTGTTTTAACTCGCCTTATTAAATATTTGAGGGGATGCTTCCGCCTATATTTCTTCAAACCTTTTCTGAATTCGAAGAAATCAAAAATCAACCTCATTTCATAATCCAGGATTATTTTTGAGTCCTCTTCGTAACAACCGCACCCCTTTAGGATTTCTCTTCTCTCGGTTAGCTTATTCAATTGTTGTTTAAGAAAACTGCATTCAACCGAATGTTCAAAAAAGAGATTTAATATCATGTAAAGATTATACATTTCTTGTAATGGCAAAACCTTTTTGCCATAACGATTTAATTTCTTTTCACTTTCAAAATCTTTGACGACGAGCTTATTCAAATGAAATAGGCACCATTGAACTTTAACATTGGGAAAAATGTCCTTCAGCATCTGTGGATAACCCATTGCTAAATCAACTATAAATGCCTCTTTTCTATAGGGGAGTAATTTTATTTTTAGCTTAGCTTTTAATGTCTCAATCCGTTTGTCTTCAACGATTTCATCAAATATTACATTTTTTGTAACAGCATCGATGACTACAACTCTGATACAAGACTTGCCATTTACCTTGGGATGTTGTTCGTCATAGTTAAAAATACCTGAGCTGCCAAGAACTTTTGTTTCTTGTATTCTTTCAGCAGAATCAAGGTATATTTGTCTTACCCATTCATGGCTTATCGTTTTACCAAACATTCTTTCGATATGTGCATTAATATTATCCAATGAAACCTCAAATGTGCAAAGATTGAATATCTCTGTTCTGACAAGTTCTTTATATTGTTGAACAAAAAGTTCAGCATCTTTGCACCTTGTAGTCCATGTGTGCCCGCATTTTTTGCATATAAATTTACCTCTCTTGATTACCACACCTAATTCTTTTATGAGCTTATTTTTATACAAATCATTGCCATTGTGGTCGATACGATTACAGCCACATTTTTCACAAACAGGGGAAAGTTCATGGAACTTTCCGGAAATGTTTATGGAAAATCTCTTTTCCTGCTTGATTGGGGCGGTTATTTGCGTCAATAAAGGCACTACTCTAGCACCGAAAAAGTTATTTAGTCTGGAATTATATTCTATCATTGGACAGCCTCCTTTTGATTTGTCTCAATACATCTTAAGAGGGGGCTTAGTTTATCAACACATTCCAGTCACGGAGAATAGAAATGTTTATAAATAACACCCATCTCCTCTAACTGATATTTAAAGGTAAATCTTAAAATGGGAAGCAAGTCAAAAGGATTATACTGCGGCAAAAAGCTAATCAGAAGAAGGAAAGCCGGCAGAAATGCTGACAGCAAATACATAAGAAAAGTTTTTCAGCTCAAGCAGAAAGCAGACCCATTAAGGGGAAGTTCTCAGGCAAAAGCAATTGTTCTTGAAAAAGTGCAGTTAGAGGCAAAGCAGCCAAACTCAGCAATGAGAAAATGCGTAAGATGCCAATTAATAAAAAACGGAAAAAAGATAACAGCCTTTGTCCCTGGATATAATGCAATCAAGTTCATTGACGAACACGACGAGATAGTGATTGAATGCATCGGCGGAAAGATGGGCAGGGCAAAAGGAGATATTCCCTGCGTCAGATGGCAGGTAATCAAGGTAAACGACCAGAGCCTTTATGCATTGTGGAAAGGCAAGATAGAGAAGGGCAGAAGATGAGCAAGATAATGCTTTTTAACAGATGGGATACATCAGAAGTTAAGGTAGATGACCCGGGGCTGCAGGGCTACATCAATCTGCGCCCAGTAATAGTGCCAAGGACAGGCGGCAGGAATGTCAAGGTTATGTTCTGGAAAACAAAAAACAATATTATTGAAAGGCTTATTAACAAGATAATGGTGCCCGGCCATAAGGGCAAGAAGCACAGGCTTTCATCAGGCCATTGCTGCGGCAAGGCAGCAGGCAAATACACTATAATAGAGAAATGCCTTGAAATCATAGAGTCAAGGGTAAAGAAAAATCCAGTTGAAGTGCTTGTAAAGGCAATTGAGAATGCAGCGCCAAGAGAGGAAATCACGACAATTGAGTACGGCGGCGCAAAATATCCAAAAGCAGTTGAGTGCTCTCCCCAAAGAAGGGTTGATTTTGTATTAAGGTATATGGTGCAGGGCGCATATGCAAAGGCGTTTAATGCAAAAAAGCATATTGAAGAAGTGCTTGCTGATGAAATCATAAAAGCATATAATCTTGACCAGAGTTCAAATGCAATTGGAAAGAAATTGGAAGTTGAAAGACAGGCAGACGCTTCAAGATAAATTCTTAGAAAGCTTTATATATGAGCCAGATATCCCAACTTTTAGGGGGTATTACAATAAAATGGCAACAACATTAACTAAAATTCTGGCTGCTTCTATTATAGCAGGAAGTGTTTCAGCAGGCTGTATTGAAGAGGACTGCGCAGACACTTATTTTCTCAATGAGCCGCAGGTTATGGTTGAAAATGATTTGGATAGAAGGGTTGTCAGCATAGACCTTGGGTTGGCAACTGACCAGCGCCCATTTGTGCCTGCACAATACAGGGGCATTCCGGTAAGCAGCAACCTGAGCATTTACTGCGCGCCTGTTGACAGGAACGGCAATCTGGCGAGCAGCGGATGCGTTGACGGAAAGAAGTTTGAGTTTTATGCATATTCCACAGATGAAGATGGCAATGTGCATCCGATCGCTTCTGACCATATGGCTGGGTTTGCGGCAAAAATGCTTAAGGAAATTAATGAAAATTATGCCAATAGCTGGGGCGCGGCAGAAACCTTAACATGTGTTGTGCGGACACCAAGGTGCTCCACTGCCGGATATCCTTATATTGATGAATATGGCAGGGAAAGGTTTCAGGAAACAGCATGGCGCCCGGAAACGCTTGTCGGCACTGCAGAAGCAGAAATTGTGATAGAGCAGCTGTGCCCTGCGCCAATTCCTCCTTTCAAGCCTGTTGATGAAAGCGAATGGCGCCCGTCATCTGAAGATGAGCTTTGAAACAACATAATATACAATTATCAGCAATAAGAGCCCTATAAGCAATCCCCAGGGCACTCTAATTTTTGGCTTTTCAGGAGGCAGCTGCGCATACCTTTCAACAGCTCCCCTGTATAAAGCAGTTCTTTGCGAAGGTTGCATGAATATTCAGTGTGATTTAGGATATATAATTGTTTCTTTTTTCAAAAGCACTGAATTCTTCCGGGTATCTTGCCATTAAAGCCCTCAAAGTCATAGGCTTTCTTCCTTCCTTCATTTCAACTGCATTTAATGCATATGAAACAGCATACCTTGCAGCGCTCCTTTTTTTAGAAGAGTCATCGCATTTTTCAGACAATGCTTTTGCTTTTCCTAAATGCATTTGATGAAATGAAATTGCCTCCGGGGAAACAAGGGCATCAGCCGCCTTTCTTTTAGCGTTCTCAAAAGAAGTTTCATCGCCGTAAACAATCTTTCCTGAAAACAATGCATCTGTTACTGAAATGTCAAGCTTTGAAAGCAGGCCATTAAACATTTCATGCGAAACAGAATAAACATCAAGCCATCCTGTGAAGAATGAAGGAACAACATCAGAAACAATGAACATGTCAATGTCAGAATAAGGCTTGCCAGAGCCGTAAGCAACTGCAAAATCAATGCTGTTAATGTCATCCTTAAACACATTTCTTACAATCTCATTTAATATTGAATTATCATAATATTTTGGGAATCTGTTTGCATACAATAAAGCATAATCCGTGTTTGATTTTGAAAACTCAATAAAATCACTGCAAAGCCTTTGCTTGTTTTCATGCATTGCATTAAACCGCTTTTCATAAGACTGCATATTATCTGTAAGCATTGAAAGATACCATTCCATCCACAATGCAACCCCTTCATAAGATGCAATGTTCCTTTTCTCCAGCTCTTCAATCTGCCTGCATGTGCTGCTCTGCCCATGAAAAGCATCAAGCTCATCCCTTGTTTGAATGCCGGCTTCTTCCTCCTCTTTTAAAAGCCGCCTTTCAAGCGAATAAAGCTCTTTTCCAGGCAGTGAATGCTCAATGTAAAGCCCGTGGCCGAAATATTCGTGGAAAACATCAATAGGGGAATCTGCCTTAACATTGGCTGACATGTCCCTTACAAGATAAACACCGTCTGCGCCAGGGCATTGTTCTCTTGCAAAATTCTCCCATCCCTCTTCACTATGCTGTAATAATGTTGATTTTTCAGCACAAAACCCAAACCTTTCCTGCAGATAATTATTAACAGCTTCAATCATTCTTATACCGCATTCAACGTCACAAGAGAAGGACTTGCAAGAAAAGCCTCCCTTTTAAGCTCGTCAATTATATAGAATGTCTCCTTGTTTGTAATCTTGAACTTATGCTCAATTGTCTCAAGAAAATCCTCCATGTCCTTGATATGCTCGAAAATCATCTCAGCCATGAAGTCAAAGCCGTTGTTGACTTTCAAAAGCGTGTTCACGTGCTTGCTGATATTTAGAAAATTCTGGAGCTTCTGCCTCTCTGTCTTGTCAACCTTGAGCATGACTTTTGCCCTTGTATTGTAGCCGAGCCTGCCGAAATCAACCAGGGCAGTGTGCTTTCTTATCAGCCCCTTGCTGTACGAGTGTATCTTCTCATGCAGGGTTGAAACAGGTATGTTTGTTTCCTTGCTCATGTCAGTCAGGCTCTTCCTGCAGTTCTGCCTTAGCGATGCGATGATTGCCAGTTCCCTTTTATCCATTTTTTTGTCCTCCTGAGTTTTGCGAAGGGAGGCTCAGAATGCAAGTCCTGAACGTCCCCCTTGGCTTGTGTAAATCTGAACACAAAGCCGCAAATCTTTCCAGAATTCCGTAAATTGGGGCGTACTTAAAGCTAATCCATATAAATTATATAATTTATATAATTCTGCAAAAAGCGTATTAGAACGGGGTTTTGCCCGCAGAAAGTTTATATATCATAAAACCCTAAGAATTATCAATGGATGCAATAACATTACTCATTATCATCTTGATTATTTTTATGGCTGTCATAGGTTTCTGGGCAGTATATTATTTGTGGGTAATATATAATTTCATCCGCTCCTTTGTAAGGGACATAATAAGGAAGCTGAGATAGCAACCTTTATTTACCCTGATTAATTCTACAAATGCATGTTTAAGTTCCTAAAAGACAAGCTAAAGTCAGCTGTAAGCAGGATAAGCAAAGCAATAGAAAAGGAAGAGCCTGTTGATGTTCCATTGCCCCCTGTGATAGAGGTGGAAGAAGTTTTTACAAAGGATGAAGCAAGGCATATAGAGGAAGTTGAAGTTCCTGCGCCGCCTGAAGAGATTGTTGAGAAACCCAAGAAAGAGGAAACGCCAAAGATAAAAGAAGAGCCAAAAAAAGCTGTTGAAAGGCCAAAGGAAATAATCAAGGAAAAGCCAAAAGAAGAGAAAAAAGAGGCTATTGAAGAAAAAAAGAAAGAAGCTCCTGAAACTCTCGAAAAAGGAACTTTTTCAGGGCACCAAAAATCCGAAAGATTTTTGAGTGTAAAAGAAGAGCCAAAAGAAACCCTGCCTCCAAAAGAAGAGAAAAAAGGAATGTTTGCAAGATTCAAGGAAGCTGTCACAACAACAAAGGTTTCTCCTGCAAGGTTTGATGAATTGTTCTGGGAATTGGAGATTGCAATGCTTGAAAACAATGTTGCGTTTGAAGTTATAGGCAAGATAAAGGCTGACTTAAGAAAAGATATTGTTGAAAAGCCTGTAAGAAGAGGCAAGGTGGAAGATGCAGTTGTTTCAAGCCTGAGAGCAAGCATTCTCAGCTTGTTTGAAGGCAATAAGCAAATTGACATGCTGAAAAACGCAAAGGAAAAAAAGCCGTATGTTATTGCATTTTTAGGCGCAAATGGCTCTGGCAAGACAACAACAATTGCAAAGCTAACAAACATGTTCCAGAGCAATGGCTTGAAATGCGTGTTGGCTGCAGGTGACACATGGAGAAGCGCCGCTATACAGCAATTGGAAGAGCATGCAAATAAGCTAAATGTGCCTATTGTAAAGCATGATTACGGCGCAGACCCTGCTGCTATTGCGTTTGACGCGATTGAAATGGCAAAGGCAAGAAAGCTGGATGTTGTTCTTATAGACACAGCAGGAAGGCAGCACAGCAATGCGAATTTGATGGATGAGATGAAGAAAATAATAAGAGTTGCAAAGCCTGACTTGAAAATATATATCGGCGAGATGATTGCAGGCAATGACTGCATTGAGCAGATTCAGAGCTTTGATTCAGCAGTAGGCATAGACGGGGTTATATTGTCAAAAGCAGATATTGATGAGAAAGGCGGCACAGCAATCTCAGTGACTTATGTGACTAAGAAGCCAATATTGTATTTAGGAATGGGGCAGGAGTACAGGGATTTGGAAGTGTTTGATAAAGAGAAGATAGTGAAGGGGCTGGGATTATGACTGACAAGCTTTTCATCACAGCAGACCAATTAAACATGGATTCTTTCAGGCTCGCAAAGCAAGTATATGACTCCGGCTTTAAGCCCACATTCATGGTTGCGTTATGGAGAGGCGGCACATTGGTTGGATGCCCTGTACAGGAATTTCTTGCATACAAAGGCATAGAAGTAGACCATATTGCAATAAGAACATCACGGTACACAGGGATAGAACAAGCAGAAGATACAGTAAAAATTCACGGGCTTGATTATATTATAAAAAAAGCAAACAGCACAGACAGGTTATTAATTGTGGATGATGTCTGGGACACAGGAAAAACAATAGAGGCATTAATCCAAAAGCTGAAAGAAGAGTCAAGGGCAAATGCGCCTTCTGAAATAAAAACAGCAGCTGTTTACTACAAGCCAGCAAAAAACAAGACAGACATAACGCCTGACTTCTATATTCACGAGACAGACAAATGGCTTATTTTCCCGCACGAGCTTGAGGGGCTCTCAATTGATGAGATAGAAGCTGGAAAAGGGAAAGATGTTGCAGAGCTGTTAAAATGAGCTCCATAAGAAAATGCTTTGAGCATGCAAAGGCTGTTCTTGAAGGGAAAATAGAAGCGCCTTTAGAAGATGTAAAGGACATAATTAGGATTATTGAAGAAACACTAAAGTATAAAGGCCCCTGCTATTTCCGCTGCTGCAATGAGATGGAAACAAGAGAGGGGATAACTTACATACACTGCGACTCCTCTCCTGACATGCCTTTAACTGAATTTAAGGGGTATTGCAATAACTGCGCAAAAGAAATAAGGCAGCAAATGCCCTATCTGAAAAAACAATTAAAGAAAAGCTAATCCTCGTCCTTCTCTTCTGTGATCTCGCCTTCCCTTCTGATAACCTTAACAGAATCCATCTTCAATGTAATAGGAATAGGAACAGCTGCTTCCAACAGCTCAACAATGATTTCCTCTTTCTGCTGGTCAATCCTTGTAACCTTTGCCTTTTCCCTTTTGAAAGGCCCTGATATGATTTCAACAATATCATTAATCTGGACATTCATCTGCACCTTTACCTGCTCAAGCATTGGCTCTACCTCATCATACCTGACTTCTTTCTCAAGAACGCCTTTTGCATAAGGGACGCCTGCGCATGCTTCAACAGCTGATGACCTGTCTTTTGCCTCAATAAATATATAGCCCCTCATCTTGTGCGGCTTTATGATTGAATATACTTCTAATCCCCTCTTGGTTACATGAGCCTGCACAAAGTCAACTACCTGGTCTTCCCTGTTTGCAGTTGTCTTCAATGCGTACAAGTGTGCTTCTTCTTCCATTTGTTATACCAATCCTATCAGTGTTGCTATCAGGCTTATTACAAAGCCCACAGTACCTATCAGCGCCATGCCCATTGCTGAAACCTTGACAATCATCTTGAATGTCTCCTTGTTTGGCTTTTTTGTTACTCTTACAACCCTTACACATTCAACAAAAAAGCTTTTCAGCTTAATCATAGCCTCCTGAATAGATGCCATATCAAAAAGTAGAAAATAAGGGAGTTTATAAGCATTGCGGTTATCGAGGGAACCGTGATGCCAGGAACGCAGTTACTAAGGTTTTCTAATGCCTAAAGCCTTGAAATCAGGCTCTTCAGCTCAGCCAACTCTGACTCAAGCTTGTCCTGCGGCTGTCTTTTTGCTGGCCTTGCCGGTTCCTTTGGCAGAACTCTTGCCTGCTCAGGCGCCTTCTTCTCTTTTTTAGGAAGCTCTTCTTTCAGCTTCTCCTCTTTCTTTGCAGCAGGCTTCTTCTCAGGCAAGACAGGCTCTTCAATCGCATGCGCCTGTTTCAGCTCACCCATTGAAAGCGGAAGCTCCTCAACATTAAGCTCCTTTGTAAGCCTTTTTATCTCATTCACATCAGCCCTTAAAAGCTTCATAAGGTCATCTTTATGCTTTTTTGTATCAATATACTCATAATACCTTTTCAAAAGGCTTATCACATCAACAGCCAGGCTAAGCACTTCTTTCCTAATACCCATCGGAGTGTCCAGCCTGACATGTATGCTGTCATCCGGGGTTTCTGGTTTTTCTGCTTTTTTCCTGGCCATTAATGCTAAACCTCTTTAAAGCTCAAACAGAGTCCTGTCAATGTTAACAAGCTTCTCTTTTATTGCATTCAGGTCATCCTGCCATGCAGACAATTCCCTTTCTTCCTGCTCTTTTATCTTGTTAAGCTCAACAAGCAAATCCCCTGCATCCTTGAGCTTGTTCTTTAGCTCATTAAGGGTGACCATGACTTCCCTGTATTTCTCAACCTTGACAAAGAGGGGCTTTTCTTCCTTGTCATCAGCATAGTTGGGAGCAGCCTCAGTAACAGGCGGCGGCATTGACATAGGCGCTACAGCCTGCTTGATTGCTTCTGTTTCAATTGCTGTTGGCTCATTCTCTTCCGGCGGCAGTTCAGGAAATTTTAACGGCGGCAGTTCTGTCTTGACTTCTACTTCTTTCTTCTTTTTTGAGAAAAGTCCCATAAGCGCACCTCCAATTTAATATAGATTGAGTGTACTTCCCTATATAAAAACATTTCGTAGTCTGGAATGTGTTATCTTTCAAAGAAAGGCCGCTGGAATAATGGCTTTAAATGCTTTTAATTGCCATGAATGCTTATATTGCAGGCTGGTTTTGTGTTTTATTGAGATTTAATAATTGCAGAAACATTTATAAGTCAAAGACTTAATCATAAACCTCAGCGGGATGGGGCAGCCAGGAGTGCCCGATGGGCCCATAACCCATAGGTCGGTGGTTCAAATCCACCTCCCGCTATTTTTCTTTCCAATTCTTTAGCATAAAGCTTAAATAGCAGCCATAAACCAAAAAAGCCATGGCATTGCTGATTGGAGTGGAGCATGAAGAGGAATTCACAAGCAGAGTAATAAGAAGGCTCAGCCATGAAAACCTCGAAGGCAAAAAAGTAATGCTTGAAACGTCTTCATATCCAGTTGGAGGGATAGCAAAAACCATAAGTCCTTCATTTGCGAACTTTTACGACGGAATTGCAGCATACGTGCTGGAGCGGAACGGGATGCTTGTATTTGGTGAAGACCCGGCTCTTCATAAAAGAGCAATTGAAAAAATGAATGAATTAGGGCGCCTCATGGCAGATCTTCGGGGAGATTATTGTCAAAGGTGGGAGGAATACAGGAAAGAACAATGGAGGTATTCCTCCTTTAAACAAGAACAGATTGAGGCGGAACTCGGGGCAGAACGGGAAAAACTTGAAAAAAAAGAAAAGCCCCTTTGGGAAAAAGTGCTTTAGCCCCGCACAAAGAAAGAGACCCGCACTTTGCCAGGGTAATTGCAACGCAAAAGCCGGATATTGTGATTTTGGGCTTCAAGCATATGCCTTACCTGATTGAACACTGCTTTCGTGATGAGAATTATTCATTAATCCGCATCCCCTCAGACAGCCTTATTGCATTTTTAAAAAAGGAAACAGGATTCTAAGCGTCCTGCGGTAAATACACAGCAGGTACTCTTCTCAAAGATTATTCTCCATTAGATTTATATACAATACAAAACTCTGAAAAAAGGAAATGTCATCAGTTGAAATGTATATTAACATGAACTCAGGCAAGAACCGGAGAGGCGATCTGCGGACACGCAAGTTCAGAAAGATTGTCGGCGACAATGGCCAGGTATTTGCAACAAAAACAGTGGACCAGCTTGAGCTGATTGTTGAGGACATGCCCAAGCGCCGCCCGAAAAGTGTTATAATAGACACAGGCGACGGCGGATTAGGCATATTCATCAGCCTTCTTGTAAAAACCTATGGGCCTAAATTAGAAGAATTGCCTTCAATAGCAGTGTTAGGAGGCGGTTCATTCGAGTTCTTTGCAAAGCAGTGTAATGCGCCAAAGAAAAGAAAAGATGTTAAAAAATATATTGAGCAGATTATAAAAGATGAAGGAATATACAGGCAGAATATTGATTTTATGAAAATAACAGACAACAAAGGCATTGAAAGCTATGGCTTCAACTTCGGGGTTGGAGCTGTTGTCACGCTGCTTGAGGAGATCTATAAGCATAAAACCTGGAAATGGGCAGGGGTTGCATTCGTGCTTACCAAGTTATATCTTTCAAGGAATACAAAGGGGCCTTATTACCAAATCTTCAACCAGAAAACCCCGCTGGAAGTGGCAATAAGTTCTGGAGAAGATGTTCAAAGATTTGACGGAGATTACTTTGCGCTCATGGCGCAGACAATAAAGTCAATAGGGCTCAGGGGCTCTGAAACATTTTACATAGCGCAGGAACGCGCAGGGTACTTCCATGCAAGGGGCGTGACAGAAGAATTGGGAGAGGTCATGAAATTAACAAACCTGGCAAAAATTTATTCAGGCTCTGTATTTGGAAAGCCTGATATGCAGGCAAACTCAATGAGCCTCCGCTCTGAAGAGCAATTTCCTTACACAGTCAACGGAGAGCTGGAGTCCCGCACAAACGGGCACACTGTTCCTTATCTTGCGAATGAAGTTGAGGTAAAGCACGGCGTAACCCTTAAGATTATCAAGGTAAAGTCAGCTGAATAAAATGAACTACAAAATCCTAAACACAAGAGAAATAAAAGCTATTCTTGAAGAATTAAAAGAGCATTTTGAAGCAAAAGCAGATATAAAAGAGGCAATGATTGAAGGCGCAGAAGGAAAAATACATCTAATCTCAAGAAAGCTTGCTGAATTGCCAATGGATAAGGTAAGAATCAACAGCATGGGAATGTATTTCTGCAAAAAGGAAAAGGGAGGATTAAGGCCCACAATTGAAGGCTGCCAAATATTAAAGCCGACAAAGAATGTGTTTGAAATGGATGAAAAGCAGAGAGATGCATGGATGCACGGCAAGGATTTGGAAGTTGGAAAACAAGAACTTAACGGCATGGTTATTGTAAAGCATAACAATGATTTCTACGGCGCAGGCGCATACAAGGAAGGAAGAATCCTTAACATGGTGCCTAAAGAGAGAAGGATAAGGCAAAGCAAGAGAATTCCCGAGGATAAAGAATAAAGGCGTCCGGCAAAGCTGAAAATAAGCTTAATATTAACCTCCTTTTCTGCTGTATTTTCAGAGTATTTAACAATATTTCCAATTCCAGCGGAAAAACACACGAAATTTTTCAGCAATCTTTATAAAGGAAAGAATCGCAAACGCCTGCATGGAAACAAAAGCAGCAGAACAAACCGAAAGCTATTTATATCCAGTAAGACTAGTCTTACCTAATATGGAATTTGCTATTGCAAAGCTAAGCTCTAAGGGGCAGATAGTCATACCTGAGCGTATGCGGAAAAAGCTGAAGAAAGGCGATGAGATGGTTTTCATACAAAACAAAGACCAGATTATACTCAAGCCTGCAAAGAAGTTCAGCAAGCGGTTTCTTGAAGACCTGGAATTCGCAAGAAGGACAGAGGAAGCATATAAGAGGTATGAGAGGGGGGAATTCATAGAGATGGATTATGATGAATTCCTGAAAAAGCTTGAAAAATGGTAAGAGCAGTATTAGACCCTAAGTTTGAAGGGAAATTCTCAAGGATAAAAGATAAGGGATTTAAGAGGAGAGTTATCAAGCATCTGGAGAAGCTAAAATCACAGCCCGAGCTCGGCAAGCCCATGATGTTTGAAAGAAAAGGCACAAGGGAGGTTTATATCGCTCCTTTTAGGCTTTCATATGTTTACCTCAAAGATGAAAATAAGATAATATTGCTGGACTTGTATCACAAGGATGAGCAATAGGCGCATTTCTTTCTTAAAACACAGCCTTCACAAGAAGGCTTCTTTTTACAATGCCTTTTCGCATGCTCCACAATCAGTGCATGATACTCTTTGAATAGGGAAACATCAGAAGGGAGCGCCTTTTCAAAGGCAGATTGAATCTCTTCATACTTGTCTTTCTCATTGCAAATCCTTAACCTTGAAAATATTCTTCTTGTATAAGCATCAACAACAAATGACGGCTTTTCAAAAGCATACAACACAATAGAGTCAGCTGTCTCATTTCCAATGCCTTTCACTTTCAATAACTCTTCTCTTAACTCTTTTGCATTCTTAAGAAAAACATTCTTATTCTTTAGGAAGTACTCAGCAATAATCTTCAATCTTTCAGCTTTCTGATTATAATAGCCAGCAGGCTTAATCAAGGAAGCTATCTTCTTCACATCAGCTTTTTTTATCTTCCCAGCATCTAACAATTTCGCCTTATTCAAATTAAGAATAGCCTTCTCAACATTTAACCATGATGTATTCTGCGTGAGAACAGCCCCAACCATAATCTCAAACCTGTCTTTATCACAAGCAGGATTCCCATTATGGTGCTTTGTATACAAAAAACCTTTAGACAAAGGCCACCAACCCTGCTTTCCATACTTTTTAAGCAATGAATTGAAAATATTATCCATAAGGATAGGAAATATTACTGCATATATAAAGATTTTCAGAAGCAAAACCTTAAAATAACCATACACCTTTACTTTATCATAAGAGGTGCATAAAAATAGTAATAATCACAAAGTCAAACAGGGAAAGAGTAAAGTTTGACCCTAGAAAGCTTCTAAACTCATTAATGAGGGCTGGCGCTGAAAAAGCAACAGCAGAGACAGTAATAAAAAAAATCACCCCTAAGCTCTATGACGGCATCTACACTGGAAAGCTTTACAGGCTTGCATTCAGGGAATTAAGAAAGCTTGACATGCCTGCGTCATCAAGGTATGAAATCAAATGGGCAATCACAAGATTGGGAAGGAATGGAGAAGGTTTTTCTTTTGAGCAGTTCACTGCAAAGGTTTTTGAAAGGCTGGGATACAGGGTAAGGCTCAACCAGACAGAAACAGGCAGAAGCGGGATAACGCATGAGATTGATTTGGTTGCTGAAAAAGGCAGTGAAAGATTGATGATAGAATGCAAGCACCACTCAAAGCAGGGCATGTGGGTTAATGTGCACACGCCATTATATGTATATGCAAGATACCTTGACTTAAAGGAAAGATTCACAGGCGCAGTAATAATAACAAACTCCAGGTTCTCAGAGCAATCTGAGACTTATGCCAAAAGCGTTGGATTAAGGCTGATGGGATGGAACTACCCAAAAGATGGAAGCCTGCAGAATATTCTTGACAAGTATGCTGTCTATCCAATAACTGTGCTTCATTCAGTTGACAATGCAATACTGAGAAGGCTATTAGTAAAGAACATAGTGACTGTTGCTGACATTCTTTCAATGCCTGTTTCAAAGCTTTCTAACTTAATCGGAAAAAGGGCTGTTCTTGTGAGGAAAGAGGCAGAAGCAGTTGCAAAGGCGTGAATGCGAAAGTTATATAAACCGCCAGTTTATCCCAAAGCTCAATGGATTACAGCAAACACACTCTTGATAACGGCACTGAGATTTATGTTGTGCAGTCAGATATGTATACACATACTACCGCAAGGGTTTCCCTTTATTCAAGAAGCAGTAAAGGCAATGCGGCAAAAACCCTTGCAAGCCATCTTCTGATGGAAGGGAGCAGAAATTATCCCACAAGACAGGCAATAAGCCTTGCATCTGACAGGGAGTTTGGGGCAGCAATAGGGACGGGGGCAAAAACAGCCGGCGACCTGCATGGGGCGGCCATTGCAATAAAAGTCCTTACAAATGAGGCATTGACCGCAGGCCATAACCCTCTGGAGAATATGGTCGGGCTTTTAGCAGAAGTTTTGAACAACCCCCTGATGGACGAGGGCAGGTTTAATGACGAATATTTTGCAAGAAAAAAACAGGAACTAGCTCTCAGCGTAAAGCAGGCCAAGCTTGATAAGGGCGAGCGCGCAAAGCAGAGGTTTCTTGAAACTGCCCTGGGCAGGGGCAACAGCTTTGTTCTGCCTGCAACAGGCGAAGAGGATGAAATTATGGTGCTTGGCAATGAAACAACAGCGGAAACTTACAGGGATTTAATTGCTGCATGCCCGAGAAAAATATTTGTCGGCACTCATCTTGCGCCGGAATATATTCATGGTGTTTTTGCAAGGCACCTTGGAGGCATGCCAAAAGTTAAAACCGAAATTTTTATCGGCAATGCGCCTGAAAAGCAGCCCAGAACAAGGATTGAAGAGCCGTCAGAATTTGACCAGAGCATGGTTTTTGCAGGATTCCCGCTGGAAGTTCCTGCAGAAAGGCTTGAGAGGGAAGCGCTGATGCTGTTGAATGTTTATCTTGGAGGATATTTCGGATCCAGGCTTATGACAGAGATAAGAATAAAAAGGAATATGGCTTATTATGCGGTTTCAGAACTAGCCCTGCAAACCGGGATTCTTGCCTGTAAGTCTGCAGTTGACCAGCAGAATAAGGATATTACAATAGGGCTCATGCAGGAAGAAGTAGAAAAAGCAATAAGAGGAGATATTAGCAAAGAAGGATTTGAGGAAGCCAAAAATTACGCCCTTAACTCTTTACTCAGGGGGCTGCATGCAAAAGACAGCAGGATGGATTTTGTTGCTGCAAAAGTCCTGGAAAACAAGCCAAGTGATATAGATTCCTACGAGGAGAGGCTGAAGTCTGTGTCTTATGATGATGTAATAAGGGCAGCTGCAAGAATACATAATGAGCCTATTGTTTACTGCCAGCTGCAGGGAGAGAAACAATGAGAATAGAAGTATCAAAGGATGCGCTTCTTGGCAAAGAGATGTACAGCGCACAACTGACCTCGGGCATGCCTGCCCATTTTATCCCCCTGCACAGTAGCGTGCATGTTGCAATGTACCATGTTTTCACAAGGTTTGGCAGCATTGATGCAAGGTTCAGAAACCCCGCCGGCGAAACAGTGGAAGTGGAAGACGGCACTGCACATTTCCTGGAGCACTGCGCGTTTTACGACCAGCAGGGCAATGACGCACTGAAGTGGTTTAATTCAAAAGGCATGCTCGGCAATGCATGGACTTCCTTTGACCATACAACCTATTATTTCCACAGCACAGGGCAGGATGTAGAAAGAAACCTGGAATTCCTGCTTGGCTTTGTAACAACACCATACTTGACCGATGAGGTTGTTAAAAAAGAGCAGGGCGTTATCAGCCAGGAGATTGCCATGTACAAGGATATGCCTGACTGGGTTTTGTCAGAAAACCTCAGGCTGGCTCTCCTAAAAGAGCATCCCTTGCGCCGTTCATTAGCAGGAGAGAAGGATACAATTATGAGAATAACAAAAGAATACCTGCAATCCGCATATGATACATTTTACCATCCGTCTAATCTTAATCTAGTGATATTCTCCCCGTCAGCAGATGCGCTGCGTGATGCAGAATCCCATTTCAAAATTGCAGAGGATATCTGCGCAAGAAGGGGGTTCGCGCACAGGACTGCTCCTAAATACTTGTATGTTGATGAGCCGGCAGAGGCAAATCAAAAAAGAATTGTAAGCCAACATTCTGTGCCAGAGCCGCTAATTTCCATAGGCTTTAAAGGCAGCATGGGAATGGCAGGCGCTGCAGATGAGAGGCTTAAAATAGACATGGTAAACAGCCTGCTTATAGAAACTCTTTTCAGCGGTAGCTCAGAAGCAAGGTATGGCCTAGTTAAAAGAGGAATTATTAGAAGCGGTGCATTCCAAAGCTCATATGAGTCAGGCAGAGGATTCGGAGTGTTTGATATTACAGGGTCGATTGATGATGTTGACAAATTTGAGGAAGGCGTTATTGGAATGCTTAAAGAGCAGGCTAACGGTGGCCTCTCCAGAGACCTATTTGATGTTATCAAAAGCGGGCAGAAAAGCAGCGCAGCAGGGGAATGGGAACTCGGAAATGCGCCAAAATATGCGCTGCAACAAACTGTGATTCAAAAGCTCGCATCTGGTCACAATCCAATGCATGTATTGCAGACACTGGCTAGCGTAACATACGAAGACGTGCTTGAAGCTGGAAAAAGATACCTCGACACTGACAATTATGCTGTCTCCATTGTACTGCCGAGAAAAAGCTGATTCTGGATTAAAGCATAGAAAAGCTTAAATATAATGCCTTTAAAAATAAGAGAGATGAAAGCAGGAATAGACTCTATTGAATTATTCATCCCAAGGCCTTATCTGCATTATGTAGATTTTGCAGCTATGAGAGGGATAGACCCTGAAAAGCTTGAGAAAGGCATTGGCGTAAAGTCAATGGCAATCCCTGATTCTGATGAAGACACTGCAACAATGGCTGCAACAGCCTGCCTAAGGCTGATGGAAAAAAACCACCTTTCTCCGGAAGACATAGGAAGGATAGACATTGCAACAGAAGGCGGCTTGGATGAGTCAAAGCCTTTGACAACATATGTTATTGGAATGCTTGAGCAGATTTGCGGCAAGGGTTCTTTCCAGCATTGCATGGGTGTTGAGTACAAGTCAGCGTGCGTTGCAGGCTCAAGGGCATTGCTTGACAGCGTTAACTGGATAAATGCAGGGGAAAACAGGACTAAAGCTTCTATTGTGATTACAAGCGACATTGCAAAATATGACATCGGCTCGCCAGGAGAATACACGCAGGGAGCAGGAGCTGTTGCAATGCTTTTAACAGAAAAGCCAAGGATTATTTCCCTTGACAAGGGAGTTGCATCATGGGTAATCCAGGATAATTATGACTTTTACAGGCCGCACAACAGGGACACGCCGATAGTAAATGGCAAACACTCATTGGGGTGTTATGTTGAGCAGGTTGCAAAGGCATTTAAAGGATTTAAAGACAATGTCCTGCAATTAGGGGTTGCCCCGCATTATAATTTCACAAATCTAATTGATTACTTTGCATTCCACCTTCCATTTCCAAAGATGGGAAAAAAGGCGCTTGAAAAAATTCTCTTTGAAGAGTTCGCTGAAGATGCAACTGCCGTTGGTGTGCCTTTTCTGCGTTATTTAGTCGAAAGAGTTGAAGATAAAGAATCTCTAAGAAAGATTCTCGATATAAAGAAAAGCGGGGAAGTTTTCAGGCAAAAAGTTGAGCCGTCCATTGCAGGCTGCGCCGGTGTCGGCAATATCTATACAGGCTCTGTATTCCTGAGCCTTGCAAGCATTCTTGAAGCAGAACACTTTGAAAGAAAAGATATTGCAGGCAAAAGGGTAGTGTTCCTTTCATACGGCAGCGGAAGCTCTGCAGTTGTTTATAGCGGGGTTATAGGAAGTGAATATGCTTATTCTGTCGGCAACGGCATTTTAATGCCTGCGCTTGAAAACAGGCAGAGAATCACAATGGAGCAGTATGAAGCATTGCATAGAAGCAAGGCAAGAGCGCCTGTTATTGAAAAAAGAGGCCAGTTTGTCCTCACAGGCATTGACGAGAACAGCAGAAGAACTTACAAATATATTGAATAAAGCGCCTCCAACAATTTTATAAACTTCTAAATACATTATTAAAGCAAGAAAAAGGAGGCATCGGAAATAACTTTCCGGGCCTCTCTTCGTTAAAACTCGAGAGGTGATTTGAAATGGCAGGATATGAAGATTTCATTGACTTAAAATACAAGCCTGACTCGCATGATGTGATTGCATCATTCAGGGTAAAGGTACCAAGGTGGAGCTCTGCAAAAAGAGCATGGGGCGCTGTTGCAGCTGAAAGCTCAGTAGGCACATGGTCTCCGTTAAAAGCAATGAATTACAAAAATGTAAAAGCAGTTGCCGCAAAGGTGTTTGAGGCAAAAGGCGAATGGATTAAGATTGCATATCCTGAAGAGCATTTTGAAGAAGGCAACATGAGCCAGATTCTTGCTTCTATTGCAGGCAATGTGTTTGGGATGAAAGCAGTGGATGCATTAAGATTGGAAGATATTGAATTCACTAAAAAGATTGTAAAGTCATTCCCAGGGCCAAAATTCGGAAGAAAAGGCATAAGAAAGATATTTGGAATATATGACCGGCCATTAATGTTATCAGTTGCAAAGCCAAAAGTGGGATTGACAACAAAGCAGCATGTGGAAGTTGGAAGGCAGATATGGGAAGGCGGCTTGGATTTATTGAAAGACGATGAAAACCTTTCAAACCAGTCATTTAATCCGTTTGAAAAAAGAGTCAAGGAAAGCCTGAAAGTAAGGGATAAGATTGAAAAGAAAACAGGGGAGAAAAAAAGCTATTTAATCAACATAACAGGCCCTACTGTGAAAGAGATGGAAAAAAGAGCGAAATTCATAAAAGCGCAGGGCGGAGAGTATGCAATGATTGACATTATCACAACAGGATGGGCGTCTGTTGCATCAATAAGAGAAATCTGCGGCGACTTGGGATTGGCTCTGCACGCGCACAGGGCTATGCACGGCGCAATGTCAAGAGTGCCAACGCACGGCTTTTCAATGGAATGCATTGCAAGCTGCGCAAGATTATTAGGAGTTGACCAGCTGCATATTGGAACTGCAAATATAGGGAAACTTGTAGGCTCTGCAGCTGAAGTCATTGAACTTGAAGATGAGATTACTTCTGACTTGAACAAGGAAAACAAGCAATTGCACTGCCTTGAGCAGGATTGGTTTGGAATAAAGCCAGTATTCCCTGTTTCTTCAGGCGGATTGCATCCCCTGCTTGTTGACAAGGTAATGGACAAATTAGGCACTGACATAATGCTGCAGATTGGCGGCGGAATACATGGGCATCCATCAGGTTCTTATGCAGGAGCAAGAGCAATGCGGGAAGCAGTGGAAGCATACATGGCTGGTGTTGATTTGGCTGTTGCTGCTAAGAAGTGCAAGGAATTGAAAGTTGCATTGGACTACTGGGGCAGAAAAGGAACCAGATAGCTTGAGAAAAATATTGCATAAATCCCGGTGTTTCTGGGGACTGAAGCAATAGCGGAAGTCGCCAAGGGGCTCAAGCGGCGTACTGCTTGCTGCGGGCAGGAAAGGAACAAGATAGCTTGAGAAAAGGAACACGCTAAATACCGTAAAGAGCCAATACAAATATTATCAGCATTATTTCAAAAGCAAAAATCAGATGCACTACATTTGATTCAGAAACCCTTCTCTTAAACTGCTGAAGAATCCTTATTGCAAGATGTTCCAAGCCATAAATCTTTTTGTATGGCGCTTCAAGGCTGCCGTCATACAGAAGCTTTGCAAAGCTTTCTTTCCTGAATCTGCCTCTTGCCTTTAAGATAAATTCAATAAAATAAGGCAAAAACAAGACAACAGCAATCCTTTCAATATTCCCTAATATTGCAATCACTGCTATCAGCCCGCCAATGGGATAAGACAGCACATTGCCTGGAAATACGCTTGCAGGACACCGATTATAAACATAAAATGCAAGCAGCGCAAAAACAGCGCACAAGGCAAGGACGGCAACATGGTTGCTTTTGGTAATCCATGCAAAGTATGCCAAGGCAGAAAGTATAAGCGCGCCCATGCCTGACTCAAGCCCGTTATATCCGCCTATCATGTTAAAGCCGTTTGAGGCGCCGCTTACAGCAAGAGGGATAACCACTAACGGAAACAAGATGCCAAGATCAATCCTTCCTATAATAGGAAGAGCGACCACTGTCTGCCCTGCATTTACAACAGCCAAAGGCACTGCAGCAAATAAAGCAATAATTGGCTTCTGCCATTGCCTTAGCCCAATTTTCCAGCCAAGGATATCATCAGCAAAACCCACTATGGCTAAAATTAGAACCGTTGCAAGTCCTGCCATAATACTAAGATCACGATGCAGGGAAGTGCTGATATCAGCATGCATTATAATAAACGTGTCAATGGCAACATAAGCCAAAGCCCCGAAAAGAAAGCCAAACACAACAATAAGGCCGCCGAGATTTGCCACCTGCCTGCCGTCTCTTTTATGCATGTCCTTTCCAGTAAGCCCTGCAGAATGCGCCCTCCTTATCCAATAAGGCGTTATAGTAAGCACTATTAAAAAGCTTATCAAAAAGCTTATGAAAATAACAGGATAACTCAGCGCCATTGTAAAAAGAATCAGAAAACAGCATATAAAAACCTTATGGAGTTGTTTAGGCAGGAATAAAGACAGTTAGATTTATAAGCCATGCAAGACATAGAAATATCATGGCTGTATACAGGACAATCGGGCTGTCGCTGGCATGGCTTTTGCGCGCATTTCTCCTGTTATCAGGATTTGCATACCTTTATGCAGGCGACGCTGTAATGCTAATCATATTCCTGCTGATGTTTGTGCTTACCCTGGTTCCAATAATGCTTGAACAGCTGTATGACATCAAGTTCCATTGGGTATTTGAGCTTGCCCTGACAATGATAGTGGCAATACACATGTTTGGCACAATGGGCGCCTATATCTGGTTTCCTATTTATGACAATCTTGCCCATATATTCAGCTCTGCAGTGCTTGCCCTGATTGGCTTCTGCCTTATATTTTCTTTAAATTATTCCGGAAAAATCAAAGTAGGAATTGGCTTCATGGGCATATTTACATTCCTCTGGACAATGGGCATAGGCGCATTTTGGGAGATAATTGAATTTATCTGGGATAATCTTGTTATATTTTTCTGGGGAACATTGATACCAGTCACATATGAGTATGGCTTTATGCAGAACAGCTTATTTGACACAATGATTGATTTGTCTTTGGACGGAACAGCAGCCATTCTTATTGCAATGCTGTGCATATTCATTGTTAAAAGAGCAAAGAAGAGCACGCTTGAAGGCATATTCCGGCCGTTCATAAGAATGATAGAGCATAAAAAGCCAGAATCCCCTGTTACTGCAAAAAGCTGAATCAAGTGTAATCACGCAATAAGAAGGCGGTTGGGGATGCCCCAAACCCCTTGTTTGCCTAAATGATCGTTGTGCATAAAACAAAAAATTCCGGCGGAGCCTAGCCTACTTCCCAGCGCCCTTTGCATACTCTTGCATTTTCTTGTATTTTACCTTTGGCCTTATCTTAAATATAAGAAGCGCTGCAAGAGCAACAACAGCAATAATAAGAATTACTGCAATCTTCAGGCTTTTCATTCTTTCTTCGTCTGTCTTTTTCTCGACTTCACTGTAATTAAAGCTAATGTTAAGGGACGCAGGAGCTTCACTAACAGTGATATTTGCCTTTTTCTTAGGCTCAACAGGCGCAGCGGGAGCCTCTACAGCCTCAAACTCCACTGACAAGCTTATAACCACTTTTGCACCCTCATCACTTTCAGCTGTTATTTCCCCATCATATTTTCCAGGAATAGCATCCTTCTGCCTGTTTATTGTTATCTGCTGCGTAAACGTTTCTCCAGACATTATCAAAGGAACATTTGCCATATTGAATTCAACTCCTGGCACGCCTGAAGCGGAAAACAACAAATTATGCAATGGAAGAGGATGCGTATTCTTGAATGAAACAGGGCCTGCGATTACAATATTCTGTTTTACCTTTCTGATTATTGAAGACACATTGCCAACAACCTGAATAGCGTTTTCAAACCCAGGCTGCTGTATTTCATTTTGCGCAGTTTCATTAACAGGGGCAGCTTCCTTAACAGCAACTACAGGTATTGCATAGGATATATTGCCTGCTTTCAGCATAATGCTTGCATCCTCTTCAAAATTTTTATAATCCACAAACAATGACTTTGATTCTCCAGGAGCAACTGAAATTGTCTGCCTGACAGGCTTTAATGAAGCGCTTGATGATGAGACATCAATAACAGACTCTTTGCCGTATGTATGCCTTAATTCAAGCTTGAAAGAGCCTGTTTTTGCATTAAGCCTGACAATTGCAGGAGATACAGCAAAAGCAGCGTCTGTTTTTTCAACAGAGAATGGCGCAGTTGCATTGACAAATTTTAAAGAGCCTTCTTCAATAATCCTGTCTGACACAAAAAGCGAATAACTGCCTGCTGCAAGCGAAGGAGGGAATATGAAATATACAAAATGCTTTTCTCCATAAGGCTGTGAGAAAAAGCTTGCGCCAAGCCTGTTTCCTGAGCTTCCAAGAAGCGAAATCTTTGTGACTGAAAAATCATCCATCTGAACCTCAGCCTGCACTGTCTGCCCTAAATAGAATTTATCGCTGATTAGAGAAACACTGATATTGCCTGCTGAAACAGGCACAACAGCCGCAAGAAACATTAAGATAACCAGCAAAAACCTCTTTTTCATAAGAATATAGTGTTCAAGGCAAATTATAAAACTTTCCTTCTTATGGCACTGTCTGAAAAGTGAGTGATAGACCTTATAAGGGGAAAACACCCTATTTTAATTGCTAAAACGAGGTGTTTTCCAATGACAGAAATACATACAACCTTTTTTAACTTTTCGGAAGTCACACTCCTAAGTGAGATA
>JAHJRD010000074.1 GCA_018830945.1 Nanobdellota archaeon
GCCTCTGCTTTAATTTTTGCAAAAGCGCACCCATTTGCTCTACGAATTTCTTTGCAGTTTCTAATGACGTTTCAGCTTCTTCCTGAGTGGTAAGGAAGCTTAAGCTGTACTGGTCATCATGCCTCATATCCCTGTAATGGTCAAGCATGCTTACCCATTTGCTTTCAAGAAACCCCTTTTTGGCATAATTGTCCTCAATGTAACGCGCAACGCAGTAATGGCTTTTTTCCCTGAACCCATCAAAGAATAATATCGCCCTTGCGGAATGAAACATGGCAACATAAGAAGCCATAAGTGCTGAGTCGAATGCCTTTGCAGAGATGCCCTTTTCGGCTTCCACAAGCCATTTTTGCGCTCTCTTAATGCTTGCTTCTGCATCTTGAGAAGAAGGAGGTATCTTCCGAAGCAGACCTTCCCTTATGCATCCTGATGAATCAAGCATTTTCAATTTTATCACCATATATTGTTATTGAGCCAAAAACAAGGGCGTGATAGAAGAGAGGCTCCTCCTTTTTAAGAGTTTCTAATTTTTCTTTTGTTAAGTAAAGGGGCTTTATATTGCTGTAATTCTTTCTCAAATCAGAAGTGAGCCTCGCAAGCAATTCCTCTTTTGTCTTTTTAACTATTACCCACAAATCTATGTCTGAATCCCCCTTGTTCGCCCCTTTTGCAAAGCTGCCATAGAATCCTGCGGCTATTACAAATTTATACTGATTAAACATCGAATTATCAAAATATGCCAAGTTAAGCAGTATCCTTAAAGCTTTAACATGGATATTTTCCTGCAAGACAAACTTTGCCCCTTCTTTTTTCAGCACATTTTCCTTCAAAAGCACATTAAACACCTTTGAAACAAGCCCCTTGCTGAGATTTATTTCTTCTGCCGTCTTATTCACGCCAAAAGGCTTGTCTTCATAGAGGATATGCCTCAATACAGCAACCCTTTCCTTTGTTGATAACAATAAGTGGATGTTCATGATTCATAAACAAAGTGTTCATAATTTATAAACTTTTCGTTCACGTTTTAGAGACTTATGCTATTCAAGCTGTATCCTCAGCCCCTGCTCCTTCAATTTAAGTAAAGCCTCTGCATTCCCTATTGCGTCGTCAAGCGCGTTGTGCGTGTGCTTTGTTTCCCTCAAATGCTTGAAGCTCTTTGACATGTCTTTCATAATACCTTTGTACAAAGAGCCGAGGTTCTGGGAACTGTGGCCGAATGGATTCTCATTCAAAAAGCGCCAGAAATACCAGCATACAAACATCCAGTCAAAGCCGTTGTTGTCTGACATGAATCTGGGCCTTCCTTTGGAGCTGTCCCTTACCCATCTTGCAAACCTTTCCATAACCTGCTTAGGCTCTTCAAACTTCAGCGCTTGTTCCCTTGTAAAGCCGGAATACTTCAGGCTTTCAGGGATATACTTATCTGATATCGGCTTCATTTCTGCATAGAATGTTTTCTTCAGCCCTTCCTCAACTGCAACAGCCCCTATTGAAAGCATTGAATACTCTCCAGGTATAGGTCCGTCTGTTTCCACGTCAACCATGATAAAGCTCATGCTTATTCAAAAGGAATGCGGCAGTAATAAGCTTTTCGCACAATTCATGTTTAGCCAAAGAAAGTATATAAACAAAAATTACTTTTAAAAACACATGGACATTTTCGCGCATGCACTATGGACAGCAGCATTGATAAAAGGATTATCCTTGCAGCTAAAAAGAAAGATAACTATATGGAAAGCAGTGCTCTGGGGAATAGCCCCTGATGTGTTCTCTTTTGGGCTTCTGACTGCCTGGTTGATACTCAGCCTTGTATTCGGCGGAACAGCAATGGATTTCCAACAGTTTGAGGCAATGGAGCCTGCGCAAAGGGATACAATACCCGTATTCCAGATAGTCTCATTCATGTATAACTTTACGCACAGCATTTTTGTGTTTGCTGCTTTCTTTATCATATTCTATTTCATATTCAGAAGGCCATTATTGGCTATGCTTGGCTGGCTTGTGCATATCCTGATAGACATACCAACCCATTCATACAAGTTTTACCCCACACCATTCTTATGGCCAATATCAGAATGGAAATTCAACGGCATATCGTGGGGCCAGCCCTGGTTCATGGCTTTAAATTACACAGCAATAGTGTCAGCATACCTCTTTCTTTATGTATGGAACAGGAAATCCGGAAAACCTGAAAATCCTCCAAACCAAAAGAAGAAACATATTTAAAGAGCAAGAAGAAAGTAAGTTTCATGACAGACTTGGTAGCCTGCTTATCCACAGGCAAGGGAACATGGCTTGAAGTGTCAAAGCTGATGAAGGCAGAGGAATGGAATAAAATTTACCTTATAGCCCCAAAGTTCAGCATGGAAAGGTTCACGCATGACAAGAAGTTTGAGTTTGTAGAGATTAATCCAGACGCTGAAGTTGATGATATAAAAAACAAGATTATTGAGCAGTTAAAAGGCAGGCTGGGCATTGACACTGCAATTAACTTAACTTCAGGCTCCGGCAAGGAGCACATGGCTGTGATATCAGCAGCAATTGCATTAGGCTCAGGCATTCGGCTTGTTACTCTGAAAAACAACAAGATGGCAGAGGTATGAATATTTAAACCAAAAGGTTTATTAACAGGATAATATATTAATATTAACAGGATAATATATCAAAATGGAAGAATACTTTTGGGACAGAAAACAGGAATTAGGGCATCTTAAGCAAAGTTACACCAGCTTGAGAACAAGCATTTTCATAGCAATGTACGGGAGGAGGAGAGTCGGCAAAACCGAGCTTATAAGAAAATTTCTGGGGGCATTGAATACACCAAAGCTCTATGTTTATGTTGACCTTGCAGAAAAATCAGAGATATTAAACTCATTTTCCAAAGAAGTGTTTGACCAGCTCGGGCAAACAATCAAATTTAACGATTGGAACGAATTTTTGGACTTCATTGCAGAAAAGGCGGCAAAAGAGAAGTTTATACTGGTTATAGATGAGTTTCAGAGGTTTGTGCAAACCTCTCCAGAATTCATAAGCAGACTGCAGAAATATTGGGATACTTCCCTTAAGAACAAGAAACTAATGCTTTTATTGGTGGGCTCGTCAATAGGAATGATGCACAGGGTTATAGGAAGCCATACCGGAGCCTTGTATGGCAGAAGTACTGAAAAATGGAAAATAAGCCCTTTCAAATTTGCAGAGTTCAGAGAGATGTTTAAGAAACTTCCAGAAGAAGAAAAAATAATTTATTACTCTGTTTTTGGAGGCACACCTTATTATTTGAATCTAGCTCAAAAAAAGAATGAACAAGGCATATTTGACGCGATAAACATACTAATGCTCAATAAAGCAAGCATATTATTTGAAGAGCCAAAGAACCTGCTGGAAGTAGAAAATGTAAGAACACATGCAAGATATAATTCCATATTAAGCTCTATTGCAGAGGGAAAAGATACTCTCAAGGAAATCAGTGATTTTACAGGGATTCTCCCCACTACACTGCCGGCATATATCCACAGGCTGGATGCTTTGCTTGACTTGGTCAAAACAAGAGAGCCGCTCTTTGGGAAGAAAAAACTGGGGAAATACGCAATAAAAGATAATTTTTTCCGGTTTTGGTATAAGTTCATTTATCCAAACCAGTCTGCAATAAACCTCAACAACAGAAAACTCGTTGAAGGGGTTATCCGCAGCAATATAAATGCATATACAGGCCTTATATTTGAGGAGATTATAGAAGAGCTCCTTATTATGCACCAAAATAAAAAAATAAAAGGCCATGATATAAGCTTTGACAAGATAGGCGGCTGGTGGGACAGAAATGGAAATGAGATTGATATAGTTGCCAGCAACAGCAAGGGAAGAAAACTCCTTGTTGGCGAAGTGAAATGGACTAATGAAAAGGCAGGAGCAGGGGTGTTGGAAAACCTGGTAAAAAAAGCAAAAATGATTAATGCATCCGGAGAATATACATTTATGATTGTGTCTAAATCAGGGTTTACTGAAGAGTGCCTCAAGAAGATGAAAGAAATCAATGCACTAAGCCTTGATTTAAAGGAAGTTGCAGCGTTGTTTGAAAATGCTGGCAAAGGGGCGCTATATGGATCTTGAACAAATAGCATACCCTCTTACATCATGCAAAACAAAGCCAAACAAGATTATGAGAGAAAGGATTCTGCCTTTTCTTCAGGAGCATGATGTTAAAAGAGTTTTAGATTATGGCTGCGGCAGATATCTTAGAGATTCTGCTTTTCTTGCTGAGAACGGATTTACTGTAGATGCTGTTGACCTGGAAGAGCAAGTAGAAAACATTGATTCAGAAAGAGTAAGATTTGTAAAAAGTGTGTCTTCAAGCATTAATGAAAGCAATTATGATGCAGCTTTATTGAACTTTGTATTACAAGTATTGCCGACAGAAGAGCAGAGGCAGAAGGTGTTAAGCAAGGTCTGCGCTGTTATTAAACCAGATGGATATCTTGTATTGTCATTGAGAAACCAGAGAGACATGAAACATTGTGTGGAACACCAAGGCACCCCTTACAATGACGGCTTTTTAATGAGAAGAGGCAAGCAATACACATTTGTCAGAGGATATGAAAGAGAAGAGGTTGAAGCAATACTCAGCAAGATGGACATTGTCGAAATAATAAGAACGTGCGATTCATTCATCACAATAAGCCAGAAGACAAAGTTGTATAGTATACTTAAGGGAGGAAGAGCAATACAAAGCCCAATGCCCGGAGAATATGCGGGAAACAGCCCAAGAAAGATTTTTGGAAGATTGGACTGTGGAACAGGAAAAAGGCTAATGAAGCCGGAAAACAGGGTCTTCTTCCACACACTAGAGGATGCTGTAACGCAGGGATACAGGCCGTGCAACAATTGCAAGCCAATCAACGAACAAGACTTTGAAAAGATAAGAGATTTAATACCAGAGCAAACACTGGAAGAGTTTTACAAGAGAAGAACAAAATAGAAGCATAGCCTCCTTTTAACTATCATCTGCACCACAGAAATACATAAAAACACATTAACCATCACAATCACCATGGCAGACTTATTCAAGGACATGTTATCAGCAGAAGAGTCATTATTCGCAAACGAAATGGCTCTGGACTTTGACTACTTGCCAAAAGAGCTGCCGCACAGGGAAAACCAGCAGCATTACATAGCTGACTGCATTAAGCTATTACTAGCAGGAAGAATGGGGAAGAATCTTCTAATAACAGGCGCTCCTGGCATTGGAAAGACAGCTGCAGTAAAATGGGTTTTAAGGGAAATGGAGGAAAAGGGATTGGATGAAAAAGCAATTCCATTATATGTGAACTGCTGGAAAAAAGACACACCTCACAAAATCCTATTAGACATCTGCGGCCAGCTGGGATACAAATGGGTGCAAAACAGGAACACTGATGAATTATTCAAGGAAGTTGCAAACGTACTAAACAAGAAATCAGCAATAATTGTATTGGATGAAGTGGATAAATTAGAGTCAGAGCAGGTGATATACCAGCTTATTGAAGACATATACAGGAAATGCATTATCCTGATAACAAATGACATTGAATGGATAGGCGATGTTGATGCAAGATTGAAATCAAGGCTTGTGCCTGAAACAATTGATTTTAAGCAATATAATCTGGCTGAAACAAATGATATTCTTAAAAGAAGGATAAAGTCAGCTTTTGCGCCGAATGTTTGGGAAGAAAAGGCCATTGATATTGTTTCTGAAAAAGTGTTTGGCGCAGGAGACATGAGATATGGGCTGTTTTTGTTGAGGGAAGCAGGAAACATTGCTGAGAAAAAATCATCAAGAAAGGTTAAGCAGGAGCATGCAGAGTCTGCTGTTGAAAAGCTTAGTGATTTCAGCATAAGGAAAGAGCATGAGCTTGATGAGGAAGAGAAGAATGTTTTGGCCTTGGTTAAAGAGAACCAGGGGAAGACAAGCACTGAATTGTATGATATCTATAAAAAAAACTCTAACAAGTCATACAGGACATTCCACAGGAAGTTAAAATCCCTGGAAGAGGCAGGAATTGTTGAAATTGAGGGGGATTTCACAGCAGCCACAGGCGGAAGGGTTTCCAGGGTTAGGATTAAGTGAAAATTATTTCCTTCCGTACATATACCAGCCGACAATCACTGAAAGAAGCCCCACTGAGCCGATTGAATTTGTGATTATCAAGGGAAAATTGTTTATTTCAATGCCGTACAATATCCACAGAAAAACCCCTATGAAAAGAGTTCCAAAAGTAAGTATTGAAATGTCTTTTGCGCTCTTTCTTTTAAATATCTTGTATGCCTGCGGCAGGTTGGACACGGCCATTGCAGTGCCGAAGACAGTGACTAGGACTGATAATACTGACATTTTATGCTATAAAGTGCCTAATCTGATATAAATATGTTCCTGCAAGCTGCCAAAGGCGGCTTCTGCTGTGCTCCCTTGCTGCGAGCTGCCAAGGGCGGCCTGCAAAGAAGTGTGAGTCCCATCAAAGTGCTGTGAAGGATGCCGGCTGAAACGCAGTGAAATGCCGGCTCGGGTTGATAAGGGCTTCGCCCTTATAACCACTTGCCACTTGACAACCTTACGCACACGCTTTATAAGCATTTTTTTCGTGATTATGAATAAAGGAGATGATAACATGACACACTATGACGCGCTTCCGTACAATGTATTTACAGGAGTTTTGCCTGAGTGCCTGCAGCTCAGCACAATAAATGATATTTTCAATGAAAAGCTGAGAAATCTGCCCACTACACATTTTGTAAAGGAATGCGAAAACACAGTTCCTGAATTGCATGATGAAAATGCCAAAAAAATAGAGCAAAAAGTGGTATGGCATATCGGGAAAAGGAAAAAATATTTATCAAAAGGGTACCTTCTCAAAAGAAAGGCCAGCCGCCTTCTTTTTTCCTGTTTTTAGAAGGCGCTCAAAAGCATTTGGCACCCCGAAAATCTGCGATTTTCGATGCCGAAACGCGCTTAAAACCTTTAATCAAAAATCATAAATTTAAAATCTAATCTATTGCTTATACAATATATTGCTTAATCAATATATATGATGTCAAATATATTGCTAACCATATATATAGAAATAGCAATATATAGCTACTACAATATATATGATATACTATATAAGTATTTAAATACAAGAAAAGCATAATAGAATGAATGGAGCAGCCGAAACACCTCAAACTAAAGGGCTTTTTGGCATTCAAAATGCTCCATGAGTTAAATAAAAAGAGGTTATGCGGCGACGAGCTGGCTGAGGCCATAGGCACAAAATTCGGCACAAAACTCACCCCCGGAACCATATATCCAGCCTTGAAATTCCTAAGGAAGAAAAGGCTGGTTTCTTATAAGAAGTTTGGCCGGAAAAAGACCTATAGCCTGACAGATGAAGGAAAGGCGGAATTAAAGCTCCTGAAAAGGTGCTTTAGGAAAATCTTTTCCGGATTCTTCTAGCTCTCCCGCGCCTCTTTTTATTTTTAGAGACTTTTGATTAATCCTTGTAGGAGGGCCAAAAGTCTCTTAGAGAACTTTGTATTCAAAGTTATCTTTAATCATTTCTTAAAAGTTTTAATCACAACGAAAGCCATATATATCCAGATACCCTATAATTAGTTAGCCAAACAACAGATGGTAAAAAAAGACAAAAGTGGAATTGAATCCATAGTTGAAGGCAGGCAGAAGAAAGATATCGTTGAAGTAATGGGAACTTATGCAGGAACCGTTGTTTCAGGCATGGGGGCTGCTGGCTCAGCATACATGTTTGTGTTTTCTGCATATAATGCAATAAGTGAGTACATAAAAGTTGACCCTTCCATGGTGATTGCAGCAGAAGCAATGGATGATTACTCGCCATACAGCTTATGCCATATTCAGATCATTATGGCTTTAATGGTGGGAATAGCAACCATGGCTTTTGTGTGCGGCATAATTGAAGGCATTAAAAAGATTAGAGAATAAGGTAATTAAGAATTATCTTCTCAAAGCAGCACCACGCATATAATGTGTGTTATATGCGTGTTTTAGGCTAGAAATATAGGTTATACGAAGGTTTATATATTCGAAATGCCCAATATAGATATGTAAGGGGCATTTCGGATATCCCAAAATGTGAGCCATTTTGGAATATAATAGAATCCCTTAATTAAACGCAAGAGGAGGATTTTTTGGACAAAATAGACATTCTCAAGAAGATTGAAACAGAGCTCAAGATCCAGGGAAAGAGCCAAAGAACTATACGCATGTATTGCTATTTCAACAGGAAGTTTATTGAGTTTGCAAACAAAGAGCCTGAGCAAATCACAACAGATGATATTAAGGCATATTTGGCTGAGCTCATTTCAAAGGGGAACAATGCCGCTTCCCTGGCTTTAGCAAGATCCTCCCTGAAATACTTCTATGACGAAATGCTTGAAAAAGGGATTATGGCAAAAATAAAAACACCAAAAAGGCACAGAAAAATACCTGATGTACTTACAAAAGAAGAAGTAAAACTCCTTATAGAGAATGCCGGAAGCCTTAGGAACAAGCTGCTTATAGAGATAATGTATGCTTCTGGCCTGAGGGTGTCTGAATGCGCTAGCTTAAAAGTGGATGATTTAAACCTAAAGGAGAAAAATGGGCTTTTGAAGCACGGAAAGGGGGGAAAAGACCGCTTTTTCATACTTTCAGAGCAAGTAATAGCTGATTTAGGGCAATATCTGAAGCAAAATAGTGGAAACACTTATCTCTTTCCAGGCACCAAAGGCCCAATAACAGCAAAGGCTATACAAGATGTTATAAAGCGCGTTGCAAAGCGAACCGACATTAAAAAACACGTTCACTGCCATGGCTTAAGGCATGCATTTGCAACCCACCTATTGGAGGCAGGCACTGACATAAGAGTAATACAGGAACTTTTGGCGCATTCAAACCTTCAAACAACACAGTTTTACACGCAAATAAGCAAGCAGCAGCTGATGAGGGTAAAAAGCCCAATGGATTCGCTATAATTAAATAGAAGGAGAATATACACTACTAAAATGGCAGACAGGGTTATACCAGTAAAGGAGCGGCTTAAAAGGCTGCAGCAGCAGAACTATAAGTCTCTTCCTGAGAGGCAGCCTGAAGAGAAAACAGTAGAGGAAGAGCTTGAGGAGTTTAAAAACCAGGCGCTTATAAAGCCAGTTAGTGATGCTGAAACAGCTAAAAAAGAGGAGTTAAACAAGGTTATTGTCGAGGCTGACGGAGAACCCACTGACGAGGAGCTTTTTAAGCAGGAAGAAAAGGAAACAATCTATAAAGTAGAGCAGAAGATTATTGAGATTGAAACAATAAAAAAAGAGATGATGGCAAACGGCAATTTTATGAAAAGGCTTTATGAGATAAAACAGGCTGAAAAGAAACTTTTGCCTATATTGTACGACGCTAAAATAAAAGGCATGGAACTTTCTGAAGAGCTGAAGGCAAGGATTGCTGTTGCAGCTCCAAAGGCCGCTTTGCTTGATTAGAATTTCTTATTTATGACTAAAGATTTTAAGAAATCTATTTTCTTATTCTGGCTTTCATAACATCGACGATAGGCATTTTCTTTTTTAAGCAGGGATTCTTGTCTGTTGAGACAATATAAGCCTGTTTTCCTTTTCGTTTTCTCTTTACAAAGCCCATTTCCTCAAGCGCAGAAACAAACTGCGACAAGGTAGACCTGATAAACCCGTATTCCTTGTCAGGATAAAGCTCCTGTGCAAGATACTTAAGGCTTATCCACTGCCCGGGCATTTCTTTTTGCAGTACGGCAAGCTTCCAGCAGAGCTTTTGCTGTGTTTCTGTTAGGGTGTCCCACAGTGCCTCGTCTTGCTCATCGCTGGAAGCGCCTCCTGCTGCCTCTTCTATTTCCTCTGATTCCACCAGCTTTCCCGATGCCTTACTCAAAGAATGTTCAAGCAAGTATAACCGCTTTTCAATCGAATGAATATCCTTTACCTGCTTTTGATTGGTTGTGTTAAAGTGGTGAAGAAGTTTAGATATATGTTCCATGTCTTTTCTTAAATTGTTAAAAGACTGCTGAACAGATTTTTCAAAGGAATCCATGCGATGAGTATGCTTGGATTTGAACAAAGGAGAATTTGAAAATGTTTCTTTTAGAGATTCAAAAAGCCCGGACATATAGTTAGGGTAGATGAGCTACTTATTAAAGCTTTCGATTGTTTACCGACGCGTTACAGACGTCTGCTAACGTGTCGGTAACACGTTACCGACGCGTCACCGACGCATTACTAACGCATTACTAACGCTTGTTTGACGAGGGAAAATGAAAAATTTGTGAAAATTTTCAAAAAAGAAAAAAATAATCCGGAAAAAGGTAAAAATCTACAAAAAAATGAGCTGTTAAAAACAAGCAAGAACCTAAAAAATAGCAAAAACATGAAAAATAAAGCAGAATACAAGATACTTGTTTTTGCAGCTGCAAAGGCCGCTTTAAACAATGAAAAAAAGAATAAAAATGAGAGTTTAGAGCATAATAAAATCAGCAATTGGGGCAGCCAATAGAAAAAATAAGGGAAAATGAGAGGGATTGAGGGCGAGATATAATGATTATACGAAGATTATTGACAAATATTCGAAAACAGAGTTTTCGGATATCCGAAAATGCATAGCATTTTCGAATAAAATGAGAGTTCAGAAGCAGGATCAAGGGTTGAAAAATGACCAGCTGCAGACAAAAAAGAGTTCTGAGAGCGAAAAAACACCTGAAAAAGAGTTCTGACAGCTGATAAAGGCCAAAAAAAGAGTTTTTAGAGACTAATAAAGGATAAAAACAAGGAAAAATAGTGCTAAAAACAGCTATTAAGGCTTTAGAATGGTTTTAATGACACTATAATCGGGCCAAAGAACAGCTTAAAAAGAGCTATACAAGCTTTAAATGGTATATAAGGCAGCAAAAAGAGTGTTTAAAAGGAATGGCTATGATATATAGGGCGTTAAGCAGCGAAAAATGGCTAAAAATAGATAAGAAAAGCGATAATTCAAGCCAATTAAGCAGCCTCAAGGCAAAAAATGAGAGTTAGAAGCTTCCAAGCCTTTTTTGATTAGGCATGGCTGTTTCATAATACATTGAAATTAACTCTTTTTTAAGGCTTAAATCCATAAATTCCTTAGGAATCTGCAAAAACACTGTTTTATTGTTATATTTGACCTTTTCCAAGGGTATTCTCTTGCGCATAAGACCGCTGATATATGTCCTTATGCAGCCTTCTGAGAGTTTAAGCCTGTTTGCGACATCCAGATAAGACACATTTGAGCCTTTCTCTTCGGAAACCTCATATATTGTCAGGAAAGTCCTTAATTCCTGCTTGGAAAGCAGGGAAAACGCCCCCAGCAGATCCTGCCTGGAAGCTGAAATAACAGCTAATTCAGAGCTTTTAACCATCTTTGGCCTTAAGTCCTTAAATGGATTTTCCGTTGTCAAATATGTGTTTTTCTGTGATTCTGGAAGCTCCTGCCTGGGCTGCACTGGCACCATAACAGGGCCATTCATAGCCAGCGGTTTATCTACCTCTTCGGAAGAATGCGATTTCTCTTCGGAGAGTTTCTCCTCCTCCTGTTTAGTGCATGAATGAATAGTGAATGAATGAATATTTGAATAAACCCCTTCATTTCCTATGGAACTCTCAAATGAGGCTATTTTACCCTCTAATTGCTTCAAACGAGCTAAAATATCATCTAATTTACTAAAAACAGAAGAAAATTCACTATTTTTGCTTGAAATAGCTTCTTTTCCGGCTTTAATATCGGCTTCAAGAGCATTCATATGCTCCTTAACCTTTAGAAATGAGGATTTAACAGCCTCTTCAAAATTATCTTTCTTGTTGTTTTTAAGCCCCAGAAGCTCCCTAGCGTTCAATTTCAATGTTTAAACCCCCTAATTAATTATGTGCACAGGATGTGCATAAGATGTGCATAAGTGTTTAACCCATGTAATTTGCCTTGCCTTTGGCAGCTAATGTAGGCATAGGGATGTGTGGAGGAAGCCCTATCTCCTGGGATAACAGCAGCGCCTTAATATTAGATCTGAACAGCACTGCATTCATTACCCGTTCCATCAGGGAAGGATCAACCTTCTTTGTCTTTTTCCAGTCTGAATATATCCTTTCAATATCTTTTTCTTTCTCTGTAATAAGAATATGCCCTTTTAATTCAACAACAGCCTGCTTTGGCGTGTAATCAAGTCCAAACACAAAGTCAAACCTTAATACTGCATTTCCCTTGTCAGAAGATTTCTCCTTTTTGACGTCGGTAACAGATATGTTTGAATTTATTTTTAGCGGTGCTTCAATGTCTTTTAATTTCTCAACGAGAAACTTGTCAAATATTATTCCGGTTATTGCCATTATCTCACAGGAAGTTAAAAACATAAGGAATTATATAAAGCTTTTGGCTTTACATTCTTTCAGGCGCATTAATCCCAAGAAGAAACAAGCCAGTCTTAATAACAATTGATGCAGAGCTTACAAGCAAAAGCCTTGCGTCCCTCAGCTTTGGCTCAACATTCTCTGAAAGGCACTGGCAGGAATGGTAAAACTCATTGAATGCCTGAGAAAGGTCAAGCAGGTATTTTGCAAGCGTCGAAGGCCTGAAGTGCGAAGCAGAAGCATTAACAGCCTCTGGGAAAGCACCTAAAAGTGAAACAAGCTTTTTCTCTGATTCGTCCATAAGCAAGCAATAATCTGCCTTTACCGGAGCCTTCCCTGCCTTCCTTAGGATTGACCTTGCCCTTGCATAAGTGTACTGGATATAAGGGCCTGTTTCGCCTTCAAAGCTCAATGCAGAGTCCCAGTCAAATGTAACATTCTTCTCATTTGAAACCTTTAAAACAGCATATTTAACAGCTCCGTAAGCAATGTCCTTTGCTGTCTTTTCATCTGCTTTTCCGTGCCTTTTCTTGATTTCGTGCTTTGCCTTTTCAACAGCTTCCTGCATGAAATCCTCAAGAAGTATTACGCTTCCCTGCCTTGTTGACATCCTGCCGTCTGAAAGAAGCACAAAAGAATAATGCACAGGCACAGGCGCCTTAAACCCAAGCAAATCCATTGCTGCTGCAAGCTGCTGGAAATACAATTTTTGATCCTCGCCAAGCACAATAACATTTGCCCCTTTGGCAAGCTTTGCCTTGTCCATTGTATAGGCAATGTCCCTTAAAGGATACAAAGATGTCTTGTCAGCCCTTGTCAAAACAAGGAAAGGCGCCTTTAGGGGAAGATTATATTCCTCCTGGTTAAGCACAAGCCTTCCTTCCTCATCCTCTGAAAGCTTGCCTGTTTTATTAAGCAGTTCAAGGGATTGCTTTGCCTTGTTGTTCCATAAGTAATCTGACTCATAATCAAAGGAATCATACTTTATACCAAGCTCAGCAAATATCTTTGCCTGGCCTTTTATGCATGTCTCAACTATTGCCCTGAACCTTTTTCTCACTGACTTGTCCCCATTCTCAAGCTTGTTAAGCAATTCAAACACATCCTTCTCAAGCTCTGGCTTTGCTTTGATTTTGTTGTTAATGTCAACGTAAAGCTTCAGAAGGCTGTCAAAGGCTGGCTTTTTAGTCCCTGCGCCAAGCACAAGCATTGCTATTTGCTTTCCAACATCATTTACAAAATAATGGACATCTGTCTTATATCCCTGGAAGCGCATTAAACGCACAATAGCGTCTCCTATGAGGGCGTTCCTCGCCCTGCCTACATGGGGCGAGGCATTGGGATTAATGCTTGTATGCTCAATTAACGCCTTCTTTCCCTTGCCTTCCTGGGAAGAGCCGTACTTGTCTTTTTTATTTTGTATCTCTGAAATAACATCCTCAAACAAGCATGATTTTTTTATGAATAGATTTATGTAAGGCCCTTTTGCCTCTGCCTTGTCCAGCCATATTGCTTTTAGCTTTGCTGCGATATCATCTGCAATCTGCTGAGGCGCTTTTTTCAATTGTTTGGCGAGGGGAAAGCAAGGTATTGCATAATCACCCATTGAAGAATCAGGAGGTATTTCAATCATCTGCAGAAAATCAATATTTAATCCAGATGTTTTTTTTGCAAGTTTTGCAATCTCTTCTTTGTAATCCATCTGATAAGTTATAGCGGGCTTGTTTAAATCTTTTTGTATCTAATAACCTAATTAATTTTTTTCAGCAACACAAAAATCATATACTAATTCCCAAAAATGTCTTTCCTCGACGATTAATGCGTTTAACCGCACAAATGGAAAAATATATAAACAAACAGGCTTTAAAAGAGGTATAATGACGCGGCTTTCTGAAAAAACCATGAAATATGTCAAGGATGAAGTTGTTTCTGTGCTGTTTAATTCACGCACTGCAATGTACGCAAGCCAGGTTGCTTCTAATATGGGAAGGGATAAGGAATTCATAAAAAGGATGCTTTTGGAGCTTGAAGAGGCAGGCATTCTTACAAGGTTTGACAGGAGCAAGAAAGGAAGGGCTTACAAGGAAAGGTGCAGGTGGCGCTTAAGGCCTGAAGTGGAGAAGGCGTTCAGGCAGATGCAGTGAGAAAGAAGGCGGTCGGGATTCTGTGGTTGATTTGACTTCACAAAGAGAAAAAATGGATTCCTTGAGGCAGCTAATCTATCTTTTCCATGCCTTCACGCTTTGGATGTGCTTCAACTTGCCTCAAAGTATCAGCATCAAAGGTTGCAGCAATCTCTTCGCCAAATTTTCTTTCAATATCTAAGCAAGCTCTGGTTCAACCCAGTCTCTCCAGCACCTTGTCAAGCGTAATTTTTTTGCCTTCCCTGTCTTTAACAGCAAGGGAAATTCCGGCCGGGGTGTCCTTAAGATAAATACCCACCATGTCGCTCCACTGCAGATTAGATTTACCTGTTTGCGGGTCAACTGCAGGCCCGAATTTCACCCTGCCTGTTTGCATTTCAGTCGGGTCTGCAAACATCCTCTGTAAGCTACTATCCTTAGTTACATTTCCCACGAATACATAAGATTTACCTGTTTGCATTTCAGTCCGGTCTCTAAATATCCCATATACGTTACTAACCTTATCTACATTTCCCACGAATCTGTATTTTTTGTTTTCTTCCATTTTATTTACCCCCTCTGTTTTTTCCTTGCGGTGCGGAGCACCGTGAGGTCCCGAAAACCCGCAGGTTTTCGCGGATGAGAAGTGCAGATAAACTTCTTTTATGTTACTATATTGCAGTAGCAACCCATATATAAAGCTTTCGGTTGAAATATTCACCAACTGAATACTTAATTTTCCGCAAGCTTTAAATATATGCGCTAACTGAATATTCACTAAGTGAATACAAAATGAAATTCATAAACAGGAAGGAAGAACTGGCACGGCTGGAGGAATACAACAGGCTTTCAAAGAAAGGGCTTTTTGCGGTTGCTGTTTCCGGGCTGAGAAGAGTGGGAAAAACCACGCTGGTAAAGGAATTCATGAAAGGCAAGAAGGCGCTGTATTTCTTTGTGTACGAATCAAAGACCTCTGCCTCATTATTGGCTGAATTTGAAGGAGAGCTGAGAAAGTGCGGCATTATCACGGAACTGGAAACAATAGGCACATGGAACGCATTTTTTGATGTAATCTTCAAAAGATGCAAAGGGCATATCATCATATTTGACGAATTCCAGAATTTCTTTTCAGTGGACAAGTCTGTGTTTTCGATATTACAGAGATATTGTGATGAATACAAGGAAACAGCAATGAACATAATCATTCTCGGCTCCTTAATAGGGCTTTTCAAGAAAATTTTTGAAGACAAAAAAAAGCCGTTATACGGAAGAATAACTGCAAAATTCAGGCTTGAGCCTTTCACATTAAAGCACAGCCTTGAAGCGGCAAAGCTCCTCAAATATGCTGATTTTGAAGAAGCAATCAAGCTATATTTCCTCTTCGGCGGCTTTCCAAAGTATTATGCCTGCATGGAGCAGTTTGAGCTCTTCAATAGAGATTTGATAGAAGTTATCGGGTATCTGTTCATACAAAAGAATGCACCTTTGGAAAATGAGGTATCGGATATATTAAAGCAGGAGTTCGGCAAGAGGAGCTCTCTTTACTATTCTATACTCCATGCTATTGCATCAGGCAAAACCAAACTGGCGGAAATAGCGGATGCAGCGCACATGAAAAGCAGCTCTATTACCAGGCATGTTTCAGAGCTTGAAGACAGGTTTGAGCTGATAAAATCTGTAATGCCTTCAGAAAGCAAGAAAAACAAGAGATATTTTATAGTTCATCCGCTTATCCTCTTTTGGTTTAAGTTTGTTTACGGCAAGTTCTCGGAATATAGCATAGTAGATTGCCAGCAGATGCTGGATTCCGTCAGGGCAGACATTAATGCGTTTTACGGGAAAAGGTTTGAAGCTGTGTGCAAAGATTTCATGCTGGAACTAAACAAAGGCAATAGCCTTCCATTCAAATTAGCGCACATTAATAACTGGTGGGGCTCTGCAAATATTGAAGGTGAGAGGAAAGAGATTGAAATAGACTTTGTTGCTGACAACAATGAAGACAGGATTATGTTTATTGAATGCAAATGGAAAGAAAATGTTGATGCTGCGAAGATACTTGAAGAACTAAAGGAAAAGTCAAAGTTTGTTAAATGGCGGGACGAAACAAGAAAAGAGCATTATTGCATAATAGCCAAGTCTTTTGCAAAAAAAACAAGCGAGGACAATGTGCTTTTGTTTGATTTGAAAGAGATGGCGGAAAAACTGTATTGGCAGTAATGAGGATGCTATCCTCTTCCTGAAACAGCGCTAATTTCAAGCCAAAAGCTTTACAATATAAAACCCGGCAATTACAAGTGCAAAAAACACTAATGTCAATAAATTAAAGTATTTGTCAATGAATGTCTTAATTCTTGGGCCAAAGAAGTAGATAAGCCCTCCAACAAGAAAGAACCTTCCTGACCTTCCAATCAAGGAAGCAAGGAATAATGTACTCAAGCTCACTTTCCATACGCCTGCGGCTATTGTAAAAACCTTGAAAGGAATCGGGGTAAATGCAGCTGTTGTAATTGCAAAGAAAGCATTGTCCTTGTACATTGTGCCCACTCTTATGAATTCCGGCCCATATCCAAGCCCGTTTATTATTGAAGCCCCGATTGTTTCGAAAAAGAGGTATCCTATGAGAAACCCCCCAAAAGCCCCTATAACGCTTCCTAATGAAGAGATAAATGCATAGAACCATGCTTTCTTTGGCCTTGATATGCTCAATGACATAAGCAACACATCAGGCGGCACAGGAAAGAAGAACGACTCGCAGAAAGCAAGGAAAAATAATGCGTATGAGCTGTATTTAGAATAAGCCCAGGAAATAACCCAGTCATAGATTCTCCTTAACAAGCCAAAGCTGTAAAGATGCAATCCTTTTATTATCCTGTTATTTCTTAATTTTTCGGTTTCTTGTTTAATAAAAGCCAATAACATTCTAAAAAGTTAAGATTGTGCTGCTTAAAAAGCTAATGCATAAGTGAATGAATAAGTGCGTGAATGAAAGGCCAGGCTCCGCCGGAATTTAATGCATAATCTTCTGCATAAGAGCATCTATTTCTTTGTAGAAAGGCTTATGAGCAGTATAATTATTTGTTAAAGTCTGGTCAGCTGCATCTATCACTTTTCCAAGACCTTTGTTTTTTACATCTCTGTCATCTCTTACAGTGAATGCTTCAATAGATTCAGGATCAAGCTCATTTCTTCTTCCAAACCTTACATTTAAGTCAGCAACTATTGCAACAAGATAGAATGAATCTGAAGATCCTCTTGAAAAAGCAATCTCTTCCATGCTTCTAAAGCCCGTAATGACCACCTTGTCATATGTTTGGGCTTTTTCCATTGTTTTTCTTATGATAATGTCCATACCATATTGCTTTCGCCATTCATCTCCCAATAAAGACCTGTTGTCTTTTGTCGGCTCCATTCCTCTTCTTACGAGCTCGTCAGCAAGAACATCACTCATGTTAAGCTTTGAAAAACCATAGTTAGAAACAAGATAGTCTGCAAAAGCATCTTTTCCAGCTCTTGCCAAAGCAGTAACTCCGATTATCATTGTTTTTCTCCCGAAGATTGCTCAAAATGGTCTGCTATTTCAATAAGCTCATCCATGGCATAATATTTTATGCGGCCGTTAGCCATCTTCGCAACAACCCTAACTATTTTTGCATTGATTATTTCCCTGGCGCACATGCTGCAAGGTACTCCGTCAATTAGTTTATGCCCTTTGCCTCCTTTTTCACCGCAAAGGTAAAGTGTTGCGCCTTCTGCACCTCCTTTTTTGCCTGCATCCAATATTGCATTTACTTCTGCGTGAATGCTCCTGCATGTTTCATATTGCGTACCTGAAGGAATGTTCAATCTCTCCCGTATGCAATAGCCCCTCTGAAGGCAATCCTCAAGCCCGGAAGCAGCACCATTATATCCTTCTCCAAGAAATACTTTGTCTCTTGCAATTACAGCCCCAAATCTTCTTCTAAGGCATGTCGCCCTTTTTGAAAATTCTCTTGCCACATTCAGAAACGTTTGATCCCAGCTTAACCTATACTCCCCCATAAGCCAAGGAATATTTCATATATTTATTAATGTTTGTATAAGAATTACTTCTTCTTAAACTTCTTAAGAATATCTGTCTTTCCTTTCCACTCAAGAGCTTCCCTTAAAACATCCTCTATTGTAGAGACAGGAATTACTTTCACTTTCTTTGCATCTTCCTTTGAAAGCAATACATCCTTTTCATTTGCGCTTGGAATCAAAACCCTTGCAATGCCTGCTTCAATCGCTGCTTCCACTTTGGCAGTAACCCCTCCGACAGCAAGAACCTCCCCTCTTACAGACAATGAACCAGTCATTGCAGTGTCCTGGCGAACAGGAACATTCTTCAAAGCAGAGATGATTGAAGCTGCAACTGCTATTGAAGCTGAATCCCCTTCAACACCCTCATGGGTCTGTATGAACTGTGTAAAGATATCATACTTCTCCCTCAAGTCCTCTCCTAGGTATTTCAAGATAATAGCTGAAACATTCTTTACAGCTTCTTTTGCAATCTCTCCCAACCTTCCTGTTGCAACAAACTCTGTTTTTTTGCCGCCAGGTGTTACCTCTGATTCTATAGGCAATACAATGCCTGAGTAAGCAGAATCCCCTCCAATCACAGCCAGACCATTAACCCTTCCAACCAAGCTTCCTTTTGTGACAATAACCTGGTACTTCTTCTTCTGCTCAATATACCTGTCAGCAAGCTGCTGCTCTAATGGCCTTGCTAATGACTTTGCTTTTTCTATGTGGATTGGCTCAGTAACCTTTGCGCCCTCTTCCAAAGCCAAATCACCGGCAGCCCTTACAATGCCTCCAAGCTCCCTAAGCCTGACTGTAAGCTTTCCAGCCATGCCTGCAAGCTTTCTTGCCTCGTGCACAATCCTTTCAACAGCATCCTTGGAAAAAGGAGGTATCTTACCGTCCTTGACAACTTCCTGCGCAACAAACACAGCTATCTTTTCCCTGTTTGGCTCATTATCATCCATCTTGTCATTCAGGTATACCTCATAGCCATACCCTCTTATCCTTGACCTTAACGCAGGGTGCATGTGCTTTATGGAATCCAAATTGCCAGCAGCAATCAAAGAGAAATCAGCAGGAACCGGCTTGCTTCTTGTCATTGCGCCTGAAGAGCGCTCAGACTGCCCTGTAATGGGATATTTCTTTTCCTGCATCACAGTAAGTATCTCCTGCTGCGTGTGCGAAGCAAAGGTGCCCATCTCGTCAATAAACAATACTCCTCCGTTTGCCCTGTGAATCATTCCCGGAATCAATCTTAGGTATGGCGGAGTGCCTAACCCCCCTGACTGCAGGGGATCATGAAGTACATCACCTAAAAGCGCACCTGCGTGCGCGCCTGTCGCGTCTATGAAGGGCGCTTTCTTTGTGTCTGAATTATCAATTAAAAGCTTTGGCACCATTATTTCCTGCTTTCCGCCCATTCTTTTATTCAGATTAATGAAAATCATAAAGCCGATAATCAATATCATGCTTGTAATCATTGATGCTGCATATATTGTTGGATTGTCAAACGGGAAAATCTGCTTTGAATACAAATAGTAAGGAAGCAAAGAAGCAATCAAAACAAAAGCAAGCAGGAGGTAGTTCATGTTCTTCAATGAGCCCATTGCAGCAACTTTTGCCTTGTTAACAAAAAGCTTTCCCTGCCCTTTTGGCATTGTTCTTATCAAAGGCACATTATCATCAACAAGATTAGGAAATGCAAGCACATCAACCAGCTTCTCGTTTGGCAATAATTCTGCCAATGCCTGGCCTAACATTGATTTTCCTGTTCCGGATTCACCTATTAAAAGTACGTTCCTGCGCTGCCTTGCGGCTTTCCTTATTATGTTAATTCCTTCTTCCTGCCCTATAATCTGCTCTGATATCTTCTTTGATACATGTATATCCGCTGTTGTCTTGTATTTCAATGCCATTCTCACTTCGCCTTGCTATGTTCGAGGTATTCGAAAATACTTCGCATTTTCGGACCTTGATTTGCCTCTAACGATTATAATCTTGCTGTTAGTTTAAAAAGCTTATCTATTGAAAAAAGAGCAAAAATAAAAGAATTACATTACTTCTTCTTCAGAAACAACTACAAAGTCGCCGACAGCAACAACAGCGCTGAAAGGAATCATCCAGTTGCCGCGCTTGTCTTTTTCAAGGTTAAGCGCATCAACATAAGGAGTAGGGCTCCTCAGCAATATGTGCATCAGCTCGCCTGTCCGTGTCTCGAAGGTAATGTTACCAACTTCGCCAAATTTCTTTCCTGATTTTGTAACTACTGTCTTACCAATCAGGTGCTTTGAATATTTTTTATCGTCTTCCGGCATAATTTTCCCTCCATTTATATGGTAAAATCCGTTAATAAGCTATGTATAGATACTCCCTTATAAATCTTTCTGAATACAGGCAGAAGAGTTATGCTTAAATAGTGCCATTCTTTTGTAATGAGTATGTTTGAGAATATACCTAAAATAGAGAAGCCGGAATTTTATATAGAGCTGGGCATGAGGTCTGCAAAAAGATATGCGTCCTCGAGAAAGCTCAGGGAAAAGGTAAAATCAAGGAGAATAGCTGAGCTTGAAATAATAAAAGCAGATGCCTTCACAAGAAGTGTAGGGGGCTGCATAGGAAAAATCTGCTCCTCATTTCCGACAATAGACCAGCTCCCTATTTTTTACAAAGAACTGCTTGAAGCAATGGTTGGCATAAACGAGCTCAAGGTTTCTATCGCGAGAATGCAAGGGGCTGCTGAAAAAATAGAAAGCATGGCAATGGATTACAAAAAGAGAATAAAATCTTCCGATACAGAGTACATAGCCAAAAAAAAGCGTGAATTTTACGGAAGGGCCTTCTCCATGCTTAAAAAATCAAAAGCCGCCTTTAGTTTTGCAGAAAATGCAAGAAAAGACTTAAGGCAGTTTCCTTCAATAAAAACAAAAATACTTACAATCTGTATTTGCGGCTACCCTAATGTTGGGAAAAGCACCTTGCTAAGCAAGCTTACAGGCTCAAGGCCGGATATCGCCCCTTATGCATTCACGACAAGGCAGCTGATGATAGGGTATATAGCAAATAAAATACAAATAATAGACACACCAGGGAACTTTAAAGAGGATTTTAAGAAAATGAACTGGATTGAAAAACAATCCTATCTTGCAATAAAGCACCTTTGCAAGAAAATAATCTATGTATTTGACATAACAGAAACCTGCGGGTTCACAATATCACAGCAAGAGGAGCTTTTCAACAAGCTTGTCAAAAAATTCAGGGCAAAGCAATTTAGTATTTATTTAAGCAAATCAGATATGGGGCTGGATAAAAAACAAGAGTTTGAAGATAATAATAAAAACCACAAAATATTTGATGATGCAGATAAATTAAAAGCATTTCTTCTGGAAGACTAAAAACCCAGACACACACACCTTTTTTTCCTATGGAAACCAAGTATAAAACCATAAATAAGCCTTAAGACACCAATATTTCTAATGGAATGCTTGTTTTTGCTTTTCAATTGGAAGGAAATATTATAATAATATATAATAAAACTAAAAGATAAATAAGAAAAGAAAGGTAAAAACCCTGTTTTTTGTGTTTATGTTTATTTTAACTCGTCAAAAGCTATTTTTTGCCTTTTGTTTTATTTTAAGCTTTTCGGTTATATAATATATATATTATAATATATATTATATAGTATATGTATATATATACAAAGAAAACATACACTAAAAATGTTTTTTCCATTTTCCATAGGAAACAGAGGTATCACTCTCAAATTTTGGCTTTAGCCAAAAAGACAAAAGACTCTCCAAAAGAAATAGAGGTTTGATTATCTATATTACATCATAATAATTGCAGTATAACAATGCTTAAAAACATAATAAGTCTATTTCAAGGCATGACTGAAAAGCTAACTTCTTTTTTTGAGGAATATCTTCAGAAAGAATCTATTTTTAAAGACAAGCCAGTTCTTCTTTCAAGCCATACGCCAGAGATAATGCCCCATCGTGATCCTGAAATAGAAAAAATAGCGGCAATCCTTGCTCCGTCATTAAAGCTGGAAAAACCATCCAACCTTTTTATCTACGGCACAACAGGCACCGGGAAAACAGTTGTCACAAAATATGTTACTTCAAAAATGCAAGAGATAACAGAAAAAACAAATGCAGGGTTAAAGATATACAGCATAAATTGCAAGCTGAAAAAGGTTGCTGACACTGAGTACAGGCTGATAGCAGATGTTGCAAGGACGGTGTTTAATGAAAATATTCCTGAAACAGGGCTATCAACAAACGAAGTATACAAGACTTTTGTAAATGCGCTTGACAAGGAAAGGATACTTCTTATAATGGTGCTGGATGAAATAGACAGCCTTGTGGACAAGATAGGCGACGAGATATTATATAATCTTACAAGGCTTAACTCTGAGCTGAAAAGAAGCCAGCTTTCAATCATCGGAATATCAAACAAGCTTGATTTCACAGACCACATGGATGCAAGGGTGAAAAGCTCGCTTTGCGAGGAAGAGCTGCAGTTCTTTAAATACAATGCAGTGCAAATACTTGACATCCTGAAAGAAAGGTCTAACACGGCCTTTAGGGAAGGCACAATAGCAGAAGGTGTTTTGGAAAAATGCGCAGCGTATGCAGCAACCCACGGGGATGCGCGAAGGGCGATAGATTTGTTGAGGGTGGCTGCAGAGCTTACAGAACGAAAAAACGAAACAAAGATTACAATTAGCTGTCTTGACGAGGCAGATGAAAAGCTTGACAATGACAAGTATTATGATGCTGTAAGGATGATGCCAAAGCATTCTCAGATGGTTCTTTTGTCGCTCTTTGACCTTTGCTCGCAGAGCAAGGACAAGCCGGTTTTAAGCGGGAATGCCTATGATGCTTACAAAACCCTTTGCGCCAACCTGAAATATAAATTCCTTACACAGCGCATGTTCTCCAATCTATTGGGGGAAATGGAACTGCAGGGCATAATCCAAGCGAAAATAGTCAGCCACGGCAGGTATGGCAGGACAAGGCACCTTTGCCTCGGCATCCCTCCTTCAACCGCTCCTAAAATAGAAAGGTTGCTTAGAGAGGGGCTGGGTGTATGAGCGATACTTCACAAATGGTTTCTGCATTTATGGAAAAGAACATTTTTCTTAGCCCGGAATATGCTGAGAGGATTGCATCTGAAAAAGGCGAATCTCTTTTTGGCATGGTTTCAGGAATCATGCGCAGGGACTCTCCATTGCTTTTGAACAGCGAAGATGCCTTTAAAGAGATTTTTCCGCAGGAAGCCCCCCTAACCTCTGTTTCTATCTTAAGCTCTTATGACAAGGAGGCAAAAAAAAAAGAAGTAAGGCATTTTGTTGCTTATTTAAAGGCCAGGTATGGCTTGCTAAAAAATATTCTTATGAACAGGCTTGAGCTGCAGGGTTCTATATCAATAAAAAGAGCCACTGAAAAAAAGTCAATGGAACGCATATCACTCATTGGAATGGTGCTTGAGAAGAACATAACAAAAAACAACAACATATGCTTTTTGCTTGAGGATACAACAGGCACTATGAAAGTAATAGTGAAAAATAACAACAGGGATGCTTTTGAAGCTGCCAAGGAAATACTGGAAGATGAAGTTATTGGGCTGGTGGGCGGTTGCAACGGTGATGTTCTTTTTGCCAACCAAATTATTCTTCCGGACATGCCCATCATGGAATACAAAAAATGCCCTGATGATGTTTCAGCCGCATTTATCTCTGACATGCATATCGGCTCCACTTTATTTCTCAGGAACGAATTTTCCAGTTTTATTGAATGGATTAACGGTGAGGTTGGCAGTGATGAGCAAAAAACCGAAGCCCTTAAAATAAAATACCTGTTTATTGCAGGAGATGCTGTTGACGGAATAGGGATATACCCCGGGCAGGAAGAAGAGCTTGACATAAAAGACATAGAACAGCAGTATGCTGAATGCGCAAGATACCTCTCAAGGATAAGAAAAGACATATCAATAATGATTTGCGGCGGCAACCATGATGCGCTGCGCATATCAGAGCCCCAGCCTGGTTTGGACAGGAATTATGCAAAATCGATTTATGAGATTCCAAATGTGACTGTTGTTTCAAACCCTTCCTTAATCAACATACACGCTGTAAAAGGATTTCCAGGATTAAATGTGCTGATGTATCACGGCTTTAGCTTTGATTATTATGTTGCCAATGTAGAGAATATAAGATTAAACGGAGGATACGACCGCGCAGACCTTGTTATGAAGCTTTTGCTCCAAAAAAGGCACCTTGGGCCGGCGCACAAGTCAACTCTTCATGTTCCTGATGAGGAAACAGACCCTCTTGTGATAGGTGTTTTGCCTGATATTTTTGTAACAGGCCATATTCACAGGACAGCTGTCAGCTCTTACAAGAGCACAACACTTATTTCAAGCTCATGCTGGCAGACAAAAACCGCTTTTCAGGAAAAAACAGGGCACAATCCGCAGCCGGCAAGGGTGCCTGTTGTTAACCTGAAGACAAGGGAAATAAAAGTAATCAAATTCACAGACAAGTAAGCAATTGAACGAGGAACGACATGGAAGCAAGCCTAAAAATGCAGGAATATTTCAGGAAGATTGATGAAGAAGTGAATAAAGTGTATGCCTTTGCAAATGAAGCAAAAGCAAAGGGGTTTGATCCGGACATAAAAGTAAGGGTTCCTCTTGCAAAAAATATGGCAGAAAGGGTTGAAGGGCTTATTTCCACTGTCGCGCCTGAGATTGTTGGAAAAGGTGTTGTTGAAAGGATAGGCGAGCTGGAAAAGCAGTATGGGCTGCAGGACTGGAGAGTGGCTTTGAAAATAGCAGAGGAAGTGGCTTTTGAAAAATTCTGCAAATTTTCAGATAAGATAAAGGCGATTGAAACAGGAATAAGGATTGGGTTTGCTTATGTTACAGTTGGCGTTGTTTCTTCTCCTCTTGAGGGTTTTGCAGGGATAAGGCTTACAAAGAGAAATGATGACGGCAAGGAGTATTTTGCTTTATTCTATTCAGGTCCTGTAAGAAGCGCAGGAGGCACAGGCGCCGCTGTGTCTGTTCTGATTGCGGATTATGTAAGGAAAAAAATGGGATACGCGCAGTACGATCCTGATGAAACTGAAGTAAAAAGGGCGTGCATTGAGGTTTCTGATTATCATGAGCGTGTCACAAATTTGCAGTATCGCCCTTCTGATGAAGAAGTTGCATTTATGTCTTCTCATTTGCCTGTGCAGATAGAAGGTGACGGCACAGCAGAGATTGAAGTAAGCAATTACAAGGGTCTGAGCAGGATTGAAGCAAACAGAATAAGAGGCGGATTTTGCCTTGTTATTGCAGAATGCCTTTCAGCAAAAGCAAAAAAGCTATGGAAGCAGCTATCCAAATGGGGCAAGGACTTTGATTTGGAGCAGTGGAATTTTCTTGCAGAGTTTCTTGAGCTGCAGGATAGGGTTAAGGCAAAAGGAGCTGTTGCAAAAAAGGAAACCAAAGAGCAGATACTTCCGGACTACACATTCATCAAAGACCTTGTTGCAGGAAGGCCTATTATTGCTTACCCTTTAAGAAATGGGGGTTTGAGGCTTAGGTATGGAAGGGGGCGTGCTTCTGGCTTGTCTTCTGATGCAATTAATCCAGCCACAATGTTCATACTTGACTCATTTATTGGGATTGGAACCCAGCTTAAGACAGAAAGGCCCGGCAAGTCAACCACAATCTCTGTCTGCGACTGCATAGACGGGCCAATAGTAAAGTTGAACAACGGCAGTGTTAAGCGCATTGAAACAATTGAAGATGCAAAGCAGTATAACAAGGATGTTGCTGAGATAATTTATCTTGGGGATGTGCTTGTTAATTACGGTGATTTCCTAAACAGGGGGCATAAGCTTGTGCCTTGCGGATTTAATGAAGAGTGGTGGGGGCTTTGCATTGAAAAAGCGCTTGTTGAAAAAGGAAAGGATGCTGCTGAAGCAGGTGTTAAGGATATTCTTGAAAAGCCTATAACTGCAAAGGTTTGCCTGAAAGATGCATTGGAGATTTCAAAATCCCTTGGAGTTCCTCTGCACCCAAGATGGATATATTACTGGAACACATTAAGCAAAGAGCAGTTTTCTGCTTTATATGCTTCGCTTTTGTCAGCTGCTGTTGAGCCTGGAAAAGTGATTCTTTCTGCTCCTGACGAGACAACAAAAAGAGCATTGGAGCTGATTGGAATTCCACATACTTCTGTTTCAAAAGAGCACGTTGTTATTGAAGGGGATGATGCAGATGCATTGGTAGCAAACCTTGGCAATCTCCAGTCAAAACCAGAAGGAGAAAGCATTCTTGACATGGTAAACAGTGCGTCTTCTGTTAAAATCAAGGATAAGCTTGGCACATTCATCGGCGCAAGAATGGGAAGGCCTGAAAAAGCTAAGATGAGAAAGCTGAAGAGCAGCCCCCATGTGCTCTTTCCTGTCGGAGATGAAGGGGGAAGGCTTAGGAGTTTTCAGGCTGCTTTGGAAAAAGGAAAGGTGACTGCGCAGTTTCCGATAAGATACTGCAAGAAATGCGGTAAAAAAACAGTTTATCTTATGTGCGAGGAATGCGGCGGAGAATCTGAATTAAAATATTTCTGCCCCAAATGCAACAAGGAAACCGATGAATCTTCCTGCCCCACACACGGGGAATGCCTTCCTTTCAAGAAAGAATCAATTGACATAAATTCTTATTATAACAGGGCGCTTAAAAAATCGAAATTGCAGCACTTTCCAGAGATAGTTAAAGGCATAAGGGGAACCTCAAACAAGGAGCACATACCGGAGCATATACTTAAAGGTATTTTAAGGGCAAAGCACAATATCTGCGTAAACAAGGAAGGCACGATAAGATATGATATGACTGAAATGAGCTGCACACATTTCAAGCCGTGCGAAGTAGGGGTTTCTGTTGAAAAGATGCGTGAGATGGATTATACAGAAGACTGTTACGGCAAGCCTCTTGAAAACCCTGAGCAGATACTTGAGCTGAAGGCGCAGGATGTTATCCTTCCTGCATGCGAGGATGCTCTTGAAGAAGGCGCTGACAATGTGCTTTTTCGTGTTGCGAACTTCATAGACGATATGCTTGTTTTGCTTTACGAACAGAAGGCATATTATAATCTTAAAACAAAACAAGAATTAGTTGGACATTTATGCGTTGCAATGTCCCCGCATACAGCGGCAGGCATTGTTTGCAGGATAGTTGGCTTTTCAAAAACCCAGGGGTTTCTTGCGCATCCTCTTTTGCACTGCATTATGCGCAGGGATTGCCTTGCTTATGAAACAACATTGCCTATTTTCGATGGGGTGAAATGGAATCTAGCAAAGATAGGAGAGGTTGTAGAAAAACTTAATCCAACAAGAAGGGTTGACTTTTATGGAACTAAGGCTGTTAAGGTAAAAGGATTTAAAACGCTGGGGCTAAATGTTCATACGAGGAAGCTTGAGGAAGTGGCAATAAGAGATTTTACAAAACATGCTAAAAGAAATATTATTAAAATAAAATTAGAGGAGGGCAGGAGCATAAGGGTTACAGAAAATCATGCCTTTTGCATAAAAAAAGGAAAAAGGTTAGAACGAAAAGAAGCCAAAGACCTTTTGGTTGGAGATGAATTGCTGCAGCCAATATCAACAAAGGTCAAGGAAACTGATTTTTCTCACTTTAATCTTTTTGAAATATTTTCCGGAAGAAAAAATGTTGTGGCAAGGGGAATTAAGGGTAATGTGATTAATGCTGTAAGGAAGATAAGCAAGCCTCTTGTAAGGAAAAGAGCAAGTGTCTCAAAATCCGTCTTGGACAATTATCTTGCTCGGGACAGTTTTCCTCTTGATTTTCTGAATAAAATGGATGAGTCTTTTGGAATGAAATTTTCTTTAAAAAATGCAAGAATCGCCGTAAAACGCGATACTGTTGAGTTAAAGCCATTTATAGAATTAAACAAAGATGTTCTTTGGTTGATAGGGCTTTATGTCGCAGAGGGATATTCAAGGGCAAAAGAAGGAAAAAAAGGACTGTTTCAGGTTGACTTTGCAGCAACTGAGAAGGAAATAAGGGATAAAATCATAAAAATTTGCAAAATGAATTTTGGATTACTCCCCAGCTATATCTCAAAAGAGCACATAGTGTTCTCAAGCATGCTCCTGTACGAGCTCTTTATTGACTTTTTAGGGTGTGGAAAAAAGGCTTATGGAAAGAAGGTGCCATCTTTATTCTTGTCACTTCCGCTGAAAAAATTGAGGCATTTTATTTCCGGATATTATGATGGAGACGGCTCTGTTTCTCTTTCAGATGCAAGAGTAACATGTGATTCTGTCAGTAATGAACTTTTAGCAGGTATTGAATTCTGCCTTTCGCGTTTTGGGATATATACGAAGAGGCATACATATAGGCACAAGCCCGGAGCAAAAGTAAGTTCCTTCTATATAAGGAAGGGGAGAAAAATTCCGGAATTTGAAGTCACAAAGCTGATTGTTCCGAGCAGCTTTTTTGTCAGATTCTACAAAGAAATTGGTTTCTCTTTGGCACGAAAGCAGAATATTTTAAAACAACTTGTAAATAAGACCAAACCTTATGGAATGAAGATAAAACACGACACCTATTATGTATATCCGCGTGTAGTATCTGTTGAGAAAGAAAGAGCAGAAGAAACATATTGCCTTAATGTTGAGAACCATATCATCTTTCCAAATAACATATCGACTTACCAATGCGACGGAGATGAAGCAGCTGTGATGCTTTTGACAGACCACTTGCTTAACTTCTCAAAAAAGTTTTTGCCGAACACAAGAGGCGCGACACAGGACGCTCCTTTGCTTATTACAACAAAGCTAATACCTGCTGAGGTTGATGATATGGTGTTTGACATGGACACTGCATGGAAATATCCTATTGAGCTTTATGAGGCGGCAGAGCAGTACAAGGCTCCTTATGAGGTAAAAGGGATTGAGATATTCAGGCAAAGGCTGGGAACAGAGGGGCAGTATGAAGGCATGGGTTTTACGCACGACACATCTGATTTCAATATGGGTGTCCTGTGCAGCGCATACAAGTCAATACCTTCAATGAAAGAAAAGGTGACGAAGCAAATGATCCTTGCAGAGAAAATAAGGGCTGCTGATGCTGATGACACTGCGCGCCTTATAATAGAAAGGCATTTCATAAGGGATATCAAAGGCAACCTTAGGAAATTTTCAACGCAGCAGTTCAGATGCGTTGGCTGTAATGCAAAATACAGAAGGCCCCCTTTGCAAGGGCATTGTTTGAAATGCGGGGGAAAGATAATTTTCACAATATCCCACGGCTCTGTGATAAAGTATGTGGAACCTGTTGATGATTTGATAAGAAAGTATAATGTTCCTGCTTACTTGAGGCAGACTGTTGAAATTACCAAGAAAAGAATTGATTCTGTGTTTGGAAGGGATGCAGAAAGGCAGGAAGGGCTTAACAAGTGGTTCTAAATTTCTTTTCTTATGTTTTCAGCTATTGATTCTGCATATTGGCTTGCGTTTTCTTTTGCTTCCACCATAACTCTTAACAGCATTTCAGTGCCTGAGTATCTTACAAGAATTCTCCCCTTGTTTTTTAATTCATTTTCTGTTTTTTGTATAAGGGGATATGTTTTTAGGGTTTTGATTTCCTTCTTTTCTTTGACAGGCACATTTATCAGCACCTGGGGATATTTTTTCATGCCTTCTGCGAGTTCTGAAAGGTTTTTTTTGTAGGTTTGCATTGCTTTCACTATCTGCAGCCCGCAAATAATGCCATCTCCTGTTGTTGAATAGTCTGCAAGTATAATATGCCCTGACTGCTCTCCACCGAGGTTATATCCTTGCTTTTTCATTTCCTCTATGACATACTTGTCCCCTACAATTGTTTTCACAACAGAAATATCCTCTTTCTTTACTGCTTCATCAAATCCTGCATTGCTCATGACTGTCGCAACAACTGTGTTCTTGTTTAATTTATTATTGTCTTTGAGAAGCTTTGCGCAGATGTAAAGGAGGTAATCGCCGTCAAGCTTGTTTCCTTTTTCATCTACAACTATAATTCTGTCTGCATCACCGTCCAATGCTATTCCAAGGTCTGCTTTTTGTTTTATGACTTCTTCTCTTAATCTGTCTGTGTGCAGTGCACCACAATTGCAGTTGATGTTATTTCCATCAGGCTGGTTGTGTATTGCAGTAACTTCTGCATTTAATTGCTCAAATATCTCTTTTGCAACAGTGCACGCAGCGCCGTTTGCGCAGTCTATTACAATCTTTAATCCTTCTAATGTGCCTCCCAAAGAACTTTTTGCAAACTTAATGTAGTCTTCCTTTGCATTTTCATAATTTTCAATAAATCCTTTCTTATTTTGAAAATTTAGGCTCATCAGCTTTTCTATTTCTTCCTCATCCTTGTCTTCAAGCTTGAATCCTTCTGAAGAAAACACTTTTAGCCCATTGTCTTTTGGAGGATTATGCGATGCCGAGATCATGATTCCTGCATCTGCTTTTAATTTTTTCGTGAGGTAAGCAACAGCCGGTGTTGGAAGTGTGCCTAATAAGACAGCTTTTCCCCCTGCCTTACATATGCCTTCTGCAACTGCTTTTTCAAAATCATTGCCGGATATTCTTGTATCCCTTCCTATAACTATTACTGGTTTTTCTTTTTTTGAGAACAATGCAACTGCAGACCCTAGCTTTTCTGCAATATCAAGAGTGACTGGGTGCTTGTATGCCTCTCCCCTTATGCCGTCTGTGCCAAATAATTCCCTCATTCTTCCTGAGAAATAAGATGGTTGTTTTTATATTTAACTCATTTAGAATCTTGAAGCTGTGCTGCCCTTCCTGCTTTATACTCCTTATATCTGTCGTAATCAAACAAATGCTGGCTCAAGGAACGCCCGTTGCAAATGCACCACATTGCCTGCGCAATCGGATAAGATATGTCAAGCACAGTAATATTTGGATATTTCTCCCTGTCAGGAATAAGGATGCTTTCTGTTGTAACAAGTTTTATGCCTTCATTAAGAAGTTTGTCTTTAGCTGTTCCGCTCAGGACAGGGTGTGTGCAGTATGAACTAATATCTTTTGCACCTTTTGCTTTCAGGACCTTTGCTGCCTCTACCAAAGTCCCCCCTCCGTCAACAAGGTCATCAGTAAGAATGCAATGCGAGCCCACAAGGCTTTCATCAGTTATGATCCCTCTTACTTCTGAAACACCCGGTCTTACTCTTCTTTTGTCAACTATTGCAAGCGGCCTTTCGAAGTATGTTGCATAATCGCTTGCGCGCTCGGCGCTTCCGTGGTCTGGCGCAACAAAAACAACTCTGCCCATATCCCCCATAAGGTTGCTCTCAGTATATTCAGCAAATATCACAAAGCTGTCAAGTTCTTCAAATCCTGTAATTGCTTCATCATAGAAACCTTCTATCTGCTTGAAATGAGGGTCAAGGTTTATTACCATATTTGCACCAGATGCTTCTGTTTTTTTTGCATATACTTTTGCAGAGATTGGACACCTTATTTTTTTCCCTTCCCTCTTTGCTCTCCTATCTTGTCTTTGATAAGGCATATAAGGGAGAACATTGGTAATTGTGCTGGCTCGGCTTCTTCTAAGCGTATCATTTAATACGAACAGCTCGTCATATCCTGCGGATGGTTCATATACAAGCATATCCAGGGTAGGTCTGCTTATTTTATTTTTATCCCATTTAACAGGGCATATATTAAAGGATTTAAAAAGGAAAACATCCCTTCCTCTTACATTGCATACGATCCTTGGATCTATTTCTCCATTGCCAAACCGGTTTATGGATAATCCGTCCGGATTGAAAGGTGTCAAGCCTCCATATATCTCGTCTCTTTTTGAAAGTTCCTCATACACGCGCTCTGCAAGGCTTATGCTTCCGTAATCTGCAAGAAGTATTACTTTTCGGAAATCTTCGCCCATAATGCAGGAGAATTACTTATAGTATAAAAACTTTGCTTACGGAAGGCACTGTCTGAAAAGTGAGTGATAGACCTTATAAGGGGAAAACACCCTATTTTAATTGCTAAAACGAGGTGTTTTCCAATGACAGAAATACATACAACCTTTTTTAACTTTTCGGAAGTCACACTCCTAAGTGAGATA
>JAHJRD010000075.1 GCA_018830945.1 Nanobdellota archaeon
ATGCCCTCACGGGGATTTGAACCCCGGTCTCAGCCTCCGCAAGGCCGCGTTCTATCCAGGCTATACTATGAGGGCAACATTCTTCTAATCAAACCACAACCTTTATAAACGTTTTCCAATTCCTAAAGTGCTATGGCAACAATTAAATGCAGCTCATGCAACAAGGAGCTTATGAATGACAAAGGCGCTGCCAAATTCAAGTGCCCGCAATGCCTGAAGCAGGAAATAAAAAGGTGCAAGCACTGCAGGGAAATAGGCGCAAAATACACCTGCCCTGAATGCGGGTTTACAGGGCCTAATTAAAAAATGGCAATTGCAATAATCACAATAAAGCTTATGATGGATTCTCCTGACACTAATCTGCCTGAAGTTGAAGAAAAAGCAAAAGAAATCATAAAAGGCATTGGCGGCGAGTTCTACAAGACAGAGACAGAGGAGATTGCATTCGGGTTAAAAGCATTAAAGCTTACATTCACCTGCGATGAAAAGCTGGGCTCAGACGCTTTTGAGGAAAAGCTGAAAGATATAGAAGGCGTGAGCAATGCGCAGTGCGTTGATTTTAGAAGGGCTTTGGGATAAAAAGCCAAGCTTCGCTAAGATTTTATTTCTTTTAATATTTTAAGAAAATATTCACTTCTTCTTAAACACAGTGTACCTGCAGGTTCCGCAAGTCTGCCTGTCCTTGTGCTCTGCCAGAAACACTCCAGGGCCGCACTTTGGGCAGCAGGCTTTTCTCTTGCCTTCCTTGTCATACATCTTGTACTTTGTGCTTGCTTTCTTGTTTTTTACTTTCTTCTTGCTCATTCCGTTCCTCCATTCGCAGCCTCCCTTCGCTTTTACTCGGAAGGTTTTGCCATTATTTCTCCTTAGCTTGCTGCTGCAGCAGGCTTTTTCTTTCTTGCTTCCTTTCTCTTTTTCAAACCATCCTTTGTAAGCTTCTCAGCAAGCTTTGCATCCTTGTAAACATAGCATACAACCTTAACCTTGCCGCCGCCGAAATGGTGCTCTATTGTGGCAATGTCAAGCAGCGCAACGTCTGCCTTGAGCTTTTTCGCAACCTCATCCTTTAAAACAGCCCTTGAAGGTGTCGCGCCTGCCTCAAACATTTCAACAACAACCTTCTTTCTTTTAAGCAAAGGCTCGTCCTTTTCATTTATAATAGTAATGTCCATTGTTTTACCTCGCCTTTATTGCATACTCGCCGTTTGCTGTTATGCCTGCTATCTTCGCAATCTTTGATTTTGCAATATTTGTGACATATATTCTTCCGTTCCACGTGTCTGTAAAGTTAGAGCCCTTGCATATCGGGCATGCTGAGCCGTCAACAAAAATCCTGCATTTCTTGCAAACTTTTCTTGCCATTCTCACTCGCCTCCTCGTTCGAGGGTTTTCTTCGCCTTATGCTCGAAAACCATTATTTCTTCTCCTTCTTTGCTTTTTTCTCAACTTTCTTTTCAGTGGCTGTTTTTTCCTGCTTTACCTTCCCTTCTTTCTTCAGGTCCTCGTCAACCCAGCTTAAAGCGCCTAACCTATGCTGCCTCATTGTCAGCCCAATCCTCGGGTTGGCAAGCTCCTTAAAGCTGACTGCAATAATCCTTGCCCTGCACAAGTCCCCTACTTTCAAATTATGCTTTGACTCTTTTCCTGTTAAAACATTTGACTTTCCAAAGCTGACAAAGTCATCCATTGTCTGCGAAACATGTATCATGCCATCAATTGGGCCTATTGTGATGAATGCGCCAAAGTCAGTGATGTCTGCTATTTTTCCCAAAATAACTTCCTGCATTTCAGGCTTAAAAGTAAGAAGCCCGAAAACAGTGTTATAGTATGCAGCGCCGTCTCCTGGAATTATAATGCCTTCATTTACTTCCTTGATGTCTGTAACCCCAACCACAATGCCGAAGTCCTTTGATATAAAGCCTTCAAACTGCTTGTTCAGGCTTTTCATGATTGCCGCATTTGTGTTGTCGCCGAAAAACTTCGGCAAAACCCTTACATGCCCTTTTGCTTCAACTTCATAAAACATTTTTTTGTCCTCCTGATTGTTCAGGAGGTCCGAAACGCAAGTTTCGATACCTCCGTGATTCCTAGCAGAGCTCAAAATGAGTTTTCTGCCTTATTATAATTGTTTTGAAGCCTTTCTGCTTCAAACGCTTTAACAAGCCCGCATCCTGCGTTGCTATTACATGGGTTTGTGGGTCCAAGGCAGCCAAAATATCGTCTGCATACCCGTCCATCGGCAGTATGTCCATGCGGGACTTCTTAATAACCTGCATTGCAAGCAATGCCTGCTTCCTCTCAAAATATTCGCCTTCCTTTATAAGCTTTTCTAATTCTGACAAGGTAGCCTTAAGCGCTGTAAGCTTGTACCTGAAGTCAGCTATCCTCTCTATTTCCCGTATTATGTCTATTTTAAAGCCTATGGCTGACATTATAAAGTTAGTGTCCAATACAATGTATTTCATTCTATTTGAGTGTTTTAGAGTGTTTATAAGGGTTCTGAACAGCTGCAGTAGATGAGCTTTTCCTTCAATCTTCTCGAGTTTAGCAATTAATTTTTGATTTTTATGCCATTTGTTCATTTTCCCGTCGGAAGACTGCACTTTGCCCTTATTTTTGGTAGCCAAAAGTAGATACCAATAAAATCTCAGTTATGTAAAAAGATTATATTGTCAAA
>JAHJRD010000076.1 GCA_018830945.1 Nanobdellota archaeon
AAGCGCAACAAGCCCTCCAAAGCTATAGCCTGCAATATTTACCTTTTTCTCTCCGGTTTTTTGTCTTGCCTCATCAACAACATCCTCTATTGTCCTGTACCCTGCGCCTGTTACATGCTTTTTCCACTGCCTTAAAAAACCGCTTAGAATGTCAGGCGCATAGCTGGCCATAAGGGCTGCTTCCTCATACATAGCTGTTATGCTATCTATTGCCATACCTTCTCATGTAGGCAGAAAAATATATAACCCTTCTGCTTATCCTTTATTCTATGGAATATGACTTAGAGCTTGAAAATGCAGTGAAATCTATTAAAAAGAAGCATACAAAGACAGTTTGCATTCAATTGCCTGACGGGTTAAAGCCAAAGGCGACTGAGATAGCTGAATACATTGAATCTCATACAAAAGCAAAAGTTATAATCTGGGCAGGCTCGTGTTTTGGAGCTTGCGATATTCCCGATGTAAAGGCTGATTTGTTAATCCAGTGGGGTCATTCAGCTAAGATTTCTCACTGATGTTCGAATCTCCACTCACTTCGTTCGCAGAGCTTGAAGAAATAATCGTTTCTATCTCTTTCTTTGTGTCTTCAGGAGAATTAACCTCAATGCATTCAACACCCATTTGCTTTACAGGATAATCATTTCCACCTTCAAACAATGCATCGCCAATGTAAAGTATTTCTTCTATTTTGAATCCTAAATGCTTTTCTATCTGCTGTATCCCAAATCGCTTGTCAATGCCTTTCATTGTTACGTCTATTGAAGTTGTCCCGCCAATCTTGACTTCAAACTCAGGAAGATATTTGTCAAGCTCTTCTTTAATCCTTAATCTTTTCTTTGCATCAGGGTCCCACTGCTTTTTTTCTTCCAAAGGCGCCTGCTGTCCTAATGCTGAGAATGTCACCTGGCTGCCCCTGTCTTCTATTATATCTCCATATGCTTTTTCTTCTTTGAATCCAAATGCCTTCAATGCCTGTTCAAAAGCATTAAATATTTTCTTTTTTTCCTCATCTGAAAGCTTTTGCGAATAAACCTCTTTCCATTCGTTTTCAAACCTGTAAAATGAGGTTGAGCAAGTAGGGAATAAAAACAGTTTTTTCAATAAATTTTCATCACTGCAGTTTAAGCTTGAGAGAAACTGCTTTTGGTACTGGTTGTAAGAGCCGCCTGAGACAACTGCAACTGCTTTTTTAGTTAATAATTTTTTAAGCAAAGAAGCCATTTCCTCATCCATAGGAGACTTGCTTTTTGCCAAAGTCCCGTCAAGGTCAAAAACAATAAGCTTTTTCTGCATACTGCTGATATTCTACTATGGATTTAAATGCGTTATGCAGGACAAACATTTGTCGCTGCGCTCCAAAGTTCCCTCGTTGCACTCGGAAACATTTATAAACAAACCATCCTTTCTTACACCTATGGCAACAAATGATGAGCAAATCGGCTTTCATAAGGGTTCATTGGCTGTTCTTGCAAAAGAGCAGGAAATGTTTGTGCAGACGCTGCAGGTTATACAGCAGCTGATGCAGGCGCATATAAAAGCATTGAAAGAGCTTGGTGTGGACCTTGAAGCTGAGATGAAGAAAGCGCAGGAAGCTGCAAAAAAGCAAAACCTGGATGGCAAACTGGCAAAACCATAACATGTCAAACACACTTGCAAGATGGGTTGTGGACAAAGGCATAGATAATGTAAAGCCCTCTATGCTCTCCCCTGAAATGAAGAGGGAAGTTCTTACAGAAGCAGGCATGATATTGCTCAAGGAAGGCAGGATATATGAGGCGGTAAAGGCTGTTTCAATGGGAGAGAATTCTGAAAAGCTTGTTGAGATGGGTGATGAGTTTATGAGGCAGTCAAAGTTTGACAAGGCAGTGCTTTGTTTTATTCCTACCAAGGACAAGGTGCGCATTGAGAAAGCTGCTGTTGAATGCGCAAAGCAAGGCATGGTGCAGCTTGCATACTATGCTTATGTTGCTTCTGAAAACGCAGAAATGGCTGTGTTCTTAAAAGAGAATTTCTGCCCTGACTTATAGAAATTTTTGAGAGTGTTATAAAAAAATTTCTAAGAGCACTCAGGCGCCCTATAATGATATGCAGGTTCCTAATTCAGGATCATCTAAAAGGTCTGCAACGCTTCTTTCCTCATGCACAGTGCCTTTTTTTCCGCAGAAAGGGCAGGTTCTAGTATTCCATGTCCTGTTTTTTTCAAATTTATAGTTGCATCCTTCGCATACAAACTTGAGCTTGTCGTCCGAAGCCATATGTCTATATATGGTAGAAGTGCTTAATAAGGATTTCTATCGTAGGACAGTAGATGAACATTTCAAGGGGTTATAAGTTTTGTTTCAGGGATTGTAATCTCATACACCCCATATTTTACTTTATATTTCTTCAATACCTGCTCTATTTTACCCACATCTTCTTTTTTTATTACTAAAGCCCCTTTTA
>JAHJRD010000077.1 GCA_018830945.1 Nanobdellota archaeon
GAAGGGAAGAGCTATTTTGGATAAGATTTCCTAAAAAAGGAGGCTGCACTTTTATTCTTTTTTTGTCTTCACTATCTCTATACTTTGATATATAGGTTGCAGTATAATCATATTTATATACAGCTTATACCTTTAACATATCGCTCATAACGGCAAGGACAGTTCGGTTGCCCTGGAAAGGGTGTGACTGCACAAGCCTCTGTCAGGTGTTCGGCCATTAATGCGGTGCCTGGACTATAACTCACTGCACGAAACCTGCGCCTGTTAAGCTTCCTTGCGGCGCGATGGAGATAACCTTTAAAGCAGAACGATAGGTTAAGATTGATTTCGTTTGGTGCTTGAGGCACTCTGCCACCGAGTCCAGATGCCGGTTCATGAGGCGGTTGATTATGGTTTACGAGTGAAAGCGAAGTGAACCTTGGAGTAAACATAGGTGAACGACAATGGCTAAAAAGAAAGCAAAAAAGCCTGCCAAACCAAAGGGCAGGAAGCCGGGCAAAAAGGACAAGGCCTCAAAAGTTAAAAAGCTGATAAAGCTGGCAAAGAAAAGATAATTCTTTCTTTTACATGGAGAATCCTGCTAATTATACTGCACATATAGGCAGAATTATCTATAACACAGGGCGCCCGCTCTTTAGCTTTGCGTGAGCGCGATAACTATTTAAAGCGCTGGAACAAAATAATCAGCATGCCAAAAAAGAAAATAATTAAAAAAGCGCCTGAACCGCAGCCGAAAGAAGCTGTCAAAGCAGAGAAGGCGCGGCCTGAAAAAAGAGGAATCAACAAAGGCAAGGCGATAAGGATTCTTGCAGCAATCGCAGCCGTTACAATCATAGCCACGCTTCTGGCATATTATTTCCCAAAGGGCATTCTTGAGGTCAGCTCAGTTGAAGGGTTTGACAAGCCTGCCGGCAATGTTGAAGTGTGGATATGGGACAGGGATGATTTTGAAGGCAGGCCGGAAAAGGTGCTCAAGACAGATGAAAACGGGATTGCAAGAATAAAGCTTTTCAGGGGAGATTATGCGGTCGCGCTGCAGCAGGAGCTTTTGCCTGACAATGACCCGCCTGTAAAATACGTAACCTTCCTTGAAATAAAAAGAGGGGAGACATTCCAGCTTCCATTGGCTGTAAGAAAGTGAAAAGCCGCAAAATCTTTATATAGCTGGAGATAATTAGTATATTGTTTTGCTTACAATGAAAAAAATATATTTCGCGCCAAGAAGAAAGAACAGGGCAGGGCAGATAATCGCCTTTTCATTAGCTTTCCTGCTTTTAGGCGGCGTTATAACCCTGCTGAACAAGGACAAGGCGATTGATTTGACAGGCATGGCAATATACAGCACGCAGGATCTACTTGGCGGCGCTGCCCTGTTATGCGAATCATGCAGCAGCGATGTTTCAGTGCAGATGCAGGGGCAGTTATCCAAAGAAAATACAGAAGAAGGGCTTGTAATTGAATATGGCGAATTAAAGCAGGAGCCGATAGAGATAGGGGTGCCTGTTAAATGGAAGCAAAAACTTTTCATTTCAAACCCGGGCCATGCTCCTGCAAAGGAAGCCCAAATCCAGCTTGAAGTTCCAGCCGATGCATTTAATGTAAATGTTTTTATGTATGGCGCAAAGCTTTCAGAAGGCAGGGTCTTGAAAATACCTTATTTTGCCCCAAGGGGCAATGTGGAAATGCTGCTTACATTTGAAACAGCGCCGATAGAGATTGAATTTGTAGAAGAAAAAAGAAGCGCTGGGTTTCCTAAAACTATCAATAAGGAATCGATTATTGAGTGGCTCAGCGGCGCAAAGACAAAGGTTGTAATAGGGCATAATTCCAGCATGCATTATTATAATGTCCCTGTTGAAATGGACATAAAGCTTGGAGAGAAGATAGTGGAGCTTTCTGAAAGCGCTGAAAAAGGCATTGAGTTTGATTATGCAAGCGGAAAGGCGAGATGGGTTATTGAAGAGATTTGAAGGCTTTGTTCAGGCGCAATTAACTTCGCCCGGCCACAAAACAAGGTTTATAAACTATAACAGCGCATATAATAATGCAATATGGCCGGCATAGAAAAAGAGCTTAAAGAAATAGACGGGATGAAATCCTTCCTGTTTATAATGGATGCCGGAAAGCTGCAGGATAATCTCATTGCTTTGATAAAATTTCTTAATGCAAAAGGGATGAGCGGCGCATGTATTTGTTTGAACAAGCCTTTCAAAAGCCTTAAGTCAATGCTTGAAAGCAAGAAGGTTAATACAAAAAACATTCTCTTTATTGACACCTTGTCAAGCAGCAGGACAGAGCTAAAGCCAAAGGAAGGCGCGATAATGATCTCAAACCCCTCTGAATTAACTTCAATTTCTCTTGCCGCAGGCGGCTTTGCAAAATCCAATTCAGGAAAGAGGTTCATAATAATTGATGCATTGTCCACTCTGCTTATTTACAATCATCCTGACGCGGTTGCAAAATTCACGCGCTACATGGCATCGCTTACCTCTTCGCAGGGCATAAAGCTGATAGTGCTTACAACAGAAAGCCTTAACGACAGGATTCTCCCCAAAGTCCAGCCGTTTTTTGACAGGATAGTGCGGCTTGACAAGAAATAAGATGGGGCATAAAGTTGCATTCATAAAACTAAAGCCTTCCTGCTCCCCAATATGCCCTTTTTGGGTTGGGCGGAGTCATAAAATCCTAAAAGCAGGCTATATGCCCTAAAATTAGGGAATATATCCTGAAAATAGGGAAATATTTAAATATGACCTCTGCCTACCTATTCTTATGAGGGTATTAGAAACTAAAACAACACTAAAATTAGCGAAGGCATTGCTGGACGAGCCCCTGCATGAATTTAAAGAGACGGAGCTTATAAAGAAAGCAAAAACAGGGAAAGGCTCCGCTGGCAATTTGATTAACGAGCTGGTTAAGGAGCGGATTATACTTGAGAAAAGGGTGGGGAAATCCAAAATTATCTGCTTAAACATGCAAAGCAGGGCTGTTTTCCTGCTGAAAAATTTGCTCAATCAGGAAAGATTGAGCCATTTGCCCAAATCCAAACTGGCGTCTGTGCTGCTGTTTACAAATCTGGCAAAAGGGAAATCGGAATTGTTATTAGTTTTTGGCTCTTGCATAGCCCAAACAGCTACTGAAAAGAGCGATATTGATATTTTAATAGTAAGCAATAATCCGGACAGCATACAGGCAGAAAGAAAGAAAACCGAAGAATTATTTGGAGAGAGGCTTAATCTTCATTCCTGCACAAAACAGGAGATAAAAAATAAAGCAAAGTCTGATATGTTCATACAAAATGCATTGTTAAAAGGCGTTTTGCTCCATGGTTATGACTTGGCAATGGAATTATTTTTTAGCATAAACCGGAAAAAAGATTTGGAAAGATTATTCTTCTTTAATGACAGGATAAAATCAGCATTACGGAATTATCTTAATAAAGATTATAAAACCGCAGAAGAGATTTTAGAAAGAACAATAGAGCAGATGGTTTATTATTTGCTTTCAGAGAATGGAGTTGGTTATACAAGCAGGAAGGATGCTGTTGAATCGATAAAAAGATTGCCCGAGGGGCCGGCAATCCAAAAGATTAATAGGGCCCCTTTGAAAGAGAAGATGGGCTTAAGCGAAAGATTTATATTAGACAACTTAAAAAATAAGATTATAAGGGAGGAATGCTATGATTGGGGAAATTAAAAAAGATATAAAAAGGGCAAAAGACGCCTTGGAATCTGCGGAAAGGAATTTCAAGGAGAATGACATGCTTACTGCGGCAAACAGAAATTTTGTAGCTTGTGAAAATGCAGTTTATGTTCTGCTAAAATCAAAATTTGGTTCCAGTTCTGTAAGCAGAATGAAGATATTAACAAGGTTAAAAGAAATAAACCCAAAAGCAAAGGAAGCATATGATAATTCTTATGACCTGAGAGTCCAGGCAGATTATGGAAGAAAAGCAAGAATGCTTCCATTAAATAAAGGGAATATGGAAAAGAGCCTGAAGGATGTAAAAGAAATTGTAAAGAATGCAGCCAAAGCAATCGATGAGGCTAAGGAAGAAACCGGATGAATTGCTGCCAAAAGGCAAGCCCGGGCCGGAGTTTGATACCAAGGCTTTAGTTCTTTGTATTTTATGCTCTTTCAACATTGCTTATTTACAACCAGCCTGACGCTGTTGCAAAGTTTGTCAGGTATATGGCTTCACTTACTTCGTCTCAGGGAATAAAGGTTGTTGTTCTTACAACAGAAAGCAAGGATGACCGGATTCTTCCGAAAGTCCAGCCGTTTTTTGACAGGATATGCAGGGTTTGAGAAAATCTGTGGAAATAAAAGGCAGCCTGAAGAATGTTAGTTCTTAGGAATGTCTTTTTTTGGCATCATGGCTTAACATCCTTTTTGTCATTTTATCAAAATCAGACTCAATTCTTTGGGTTTTATCAAAAACATCGTATTCCTTGAATGCCTTTTCTTCTGCCTGCTTCTTAGAAATGCTGCCTTTGTCTTTCAGTATCTTATACTCATTAAAATTTAAGAATTTGTCAACACAATCAGCTAAATTCTTCATTTTCATGGCAACCCTATTTTCAGTTATATTCTCAATATAGTCAAAAAAGCCGGTTATTGCCCTCTCCAGCTTTTTAATTTCCTTTTCTTCCAGATAGTTCTTGGCAATTATTGTGTCGGATTTTAGAACCCTGCCTTTTGGGGAATATTTCCAGGTTGTAAGCCCCATGTTTTCTTTTTTTGAGTCTGCTTTTTGATATACTATTTCCGCTGCAGTCTGCCCTGTTATTGCGTAATGAAACTTATTCTGCACCATGGCATAAAATTCTCTTGTGATTTCAGAGTTCCTGTCATAGTCAATGCTGCATTCTGCAAAAATATCAGTTATTTGCTGATAAATGCGCCTTTCGCTTGCCCTGATTGAGCGGATTCTTTCAAGCAGCTCCTGAAAATAATCCTTCCCAAAATGCCTGCCGTTTTTCAGCCGCCCATCATCAAGGACAAAGCCTTTTATGATAAATTCCCTTAATTTCTGGGTGGCCCATATCCTGAATTGTGTTGCTTTTGCAGAGTTTACCCTGTAGCCGACAGAGATAATTGCATCAAGGTTATAGAAATTAGTGTTATACTTTTTTCCATCATTTGCAGTTGTTAGGAATTTCCGAATAACTGAATTTTCGCCCAATTCTCCCGAGCTAAAAATATTTTTTAAATGTTCATTAATTGTAGGTATTTCTACGTCAAACAACTCCGCCATTCTCTTTTGGGTTAGCCAAATGTTCTCGTTATGAAAAAACACATCGACTTTAACTTCCCCATTAGGGGAAGTGTACAGTAAAAATTCAGTTTTTTCCGTTAAAGCAATATGCTTATCCATTGGCTTCACACTTATGCTTTTTTTTATAACTTTATAAACCTTGCACCTGTATGGCGAGTGGCAAGTGGTGCAAAGGATGACGGGATTCTCCCCCAAGTCCAGCCGTTCTTTGACAGGATTGCAAGGGTTTGAGAGGGGATTAAGCTTTTAAATGCAAAAGCCCTTAATAATATATATGAAAGTAAAATATCTCGGGCATTCGGCTTTCCTTATCGGGGATTTGCTCATAGACCCGTTTATGACAGGCAACCCCAATTGCAGGGAAAAAGCAAAAGACATTAAATGCAGGGTTGTCTGCGTGACGCACGACCATCCTGACCATCTTGGGGATGCTTTTGAAATCGCAAAAAGGAACAAAGCAGTATTCGTGGCAATCCATGAGCTTGCGGAGCTGGCGGCATCCAAGGGAATAAAGTCAGAAGGGATGAATATCGGCGGCTGTATAACTGTGGGCGGCTGGAAAATCAAGATGGTGGAGGCTTTGCATTCAGCGGGAATGGGGCATCCGGCGGGGTTTGTACTGGAAAATGTGAAGCTTGGAAAAACAATATACCATGCAGGGGATACAGGGCTGTTCAGCGACATGAAGCTGATTCGCAGGGAAAGGATTGACATTGCAATGCTCCCTATCGGCGACAGGTATACAATGGGAATAAAAGAGGCAGTGAAAGCTGCTGCATTGCTTAAGCCCAAAGTTGCTGTTCCAATGCATTACAATACTTTTCCTGTCATTCAGGCGAACCCTGAAGACTTCAAAAAGAAATGTGCTGTGAAAGTTAAGATTTTTAAATCCGGCGAAGAACAGGATTTGTGATTTTTCAGGTTTATGGCAGTATTAGCATAGCCAGGCTGCATCAGCCCAAAAGGGCGGCAGGTTTTTATATTCCTGTTTGCCTTATTAATAGAGTTAAAAGAGGTAGGAATGGCAGGGAAAGACAAATACCTTATCAAAGGCATAACAAAGGACATTCTGGACAGGCTGCCTTTCGGCGCGTACATACTGAACAAGAAAGGAACAATCATTTATTTTAATCCTGCAATGCTTAGGATGGCGGGCTCAAAAAGTGAAAAGCATGTAATTGGCCTTAATGCGCTTAAGATGCCTTCGTACAAAAAGGCAGGGCTTACGCCTTATTTTAAAAAAGGACTGAGAGGCACTGCCTTCAAGCTTGAGGCTGTAAAGTATATATCTTATACAGGCAAAAAGACAACATACAGGAATTACCAGGGCATCCCCCTGAAAAATGAAAAAGGCTCAATTGAAATGCTGCTGCTTGTGGAAGATGTTACTGAGCTGCAACAGGCGCAGGCAAATTTGCAGAAAAGCGAAGAGCGCTTTAAGCAAATGGCGGAGATTGCCAAGGAATGGATTTGGGAAGTGGATAGCAAGGGATTATATACATATTCCAGCCCTGTGGTTAAAGATATTCTTGGCTATAAGCCTGAGGAGGTTGTTAATAAAAAATATTTTTATGACCTTTTTGAGCCGAAATGCAAAGCAAGGCTTAAAAAAGCCTCTTTTCAGATTTTTAAGGCAAAAAAAGAATTTAATGAATTTATTAATGAAAACAGGGCTAAAGACGGAAAAACAGTTATCCTCAAAACAAATGGAATCCCTGTGCTGGATTCAAAAGGCAGGCTGCTTGGATATAAGGGGCTTGATAAGGATGTTACTGATTTTGTGTTAGCGGAAAAAAAGCTGGAGGAGCAGCAAAAGGAGCAGCAGGTTATCTTTGACTCACTGCCTGCCTGGGTTTTTTATAAAGACAAAAAGAATAATTTTGTGCGGGTAAACAAGGCTCTTGCTGATGTGATGGGAATGCCAAGGGAAAAGCTTGAAGGGCAGCCTCTTTCAAAATTCTATCCAAAAAAGCAGGCTGAAGCTTACTGGAAAGATGACAAAGAGGTTATGGCATCAGGCAGGCCCAAAAGAAATATTATTGAGCCAATGGATTCTCCGGAAGGAACGCTTTGGGTTAAGACTGATAAAATACCCTATAGAAATGAGGAAGGGAATATTATGGGGATTATTGGTTTTGCATTGGACATAACAGAGCAGAAGGAGGCAGAGGAAGAGCTTGCATATCTTGCAACATTCGCATCTTCAAACCCAAACCCATTAATGAGGTTTGATAATAAAGGAAAGCTGGTTTATGCAAACGAGGCAGGCAAGACTTTTTTAAGCTGGGGCAAGCATTCCGAAGCCATTATAGCCCCCACAGATGTATGGAAAGCCAGCCGCTCTGTCTTAAAGAAGGGGAAAAAAGAAATTGCCTACATTGACTTTAACCACAAGGCGTATGAGTTTGTGATTGTGCCTAATGCTGAAAGAACCCATGTCACATTGTACGGCACTGACATCAGCAAGTTGAAACAGGCAGCTGAAAAGGCAAAAGAGGAAGAAAGCAGGTATAGGACAATATTTGACTCTTCGCCTGTTGCAATGTTCCTGCTTGACGATAAATGGAATGTGATTGATGCCAATAAGTCAGTTAATAAAATGCTTGGCTATGGCTCGGAAGAGCTGAGAGGCATGAACCTCAGGAATGCAAAATTCATGAGCCCAAAGGCAAGGGCTGAGCAGATTTTTAAAAGAAGGGTTAAGGGGGAAATGATTGAGCCTTATGAAATAGAGCTTATAACAAAGACAGGGCAGAACAAAACCGCAATGGTATATGGCACACTGCTGAAAGAAAATCATGAGAATGCTGAAATCCTTATAATGCTGATGGATGTCACAGAAAGGAATAAGGCGGAAAAAGAGATTCAAAAGCGCGTGAAGGAGCTTGAGACATTCAAGGAATTCGCAGTGGGCAGGGAGCTGAAGATGATTGAATTGAAGAAGAGGATTAAAGAAGTTGAAGAAAAACTAAAACAGGAAAAAAAGGAGGAGAAAAAATGAAAATGAAAAGAAAATATAAGGTAGCGGCAGTCGTCGCTGCTGCTGCAATAATATTGGTATTAACAGCCGTTTGGCTGATGCAAAGCGAGAAAGCGCCTGGGTTTGTCATCGAGCCGGCAAAGCCGCTTGAGGAAAAAGAGCCGGGCATGGTAAGCGTTGGCTACGGCTGGAGCGCCATGGACGATGAAACAGAAGCTGTCGGGGAAGCGGTTGCAAAGTTAAAGCAAGGGCTGAAGGACAAAGCCCCTGAATATGCTATACTTTACCTTACAGCGGGCTATGATGCGGATAAGGCTGTCGAGGAGGTTAACAGGATCCTTCCGGAAACCAAGCTGTACGGCAGCACTTCGATGAAAGCTGTTTTGACAAGCGACGGCTATCACATCGGCAAGAAAGGTTCATTGGCGCTGCTTGCCATTGCTTCTGAAAGAATCACTGCAGGGGTTGGCGGAGCTGAAATAGGCAGCTCGGCAAAGGAGGCTGGAAAGGAAGCTGCCATGGCAGCCGTTGGAAGCGCAAAAAAGAATGGAAAGCCAAACATCATCTTAATGACAGCTGCCCCTGGGAAGGAAGAAGAAATACTTGAAGGCATTGCAGAAGTTGTCGGCAGTGATGTGCCTGTAATCGGAGGAAGCTCGGGAGACAATGACCTAACAGGCAAATGGAAGCAGTTTGCAAACGGCAAGGTTTACAGCAACGGCGTTGCGCTTACTGTTTTCTATACTGATTTGAGCGTCGGCTACATGTACGAGGGAGGATATGAGAAAATCGAAAAGTACGGCACAATAACAAAGGCGGAAGGAAGGGTTATCTATGAAATAGACAACAGGCCCGCTGCCGGGGTATACAATGAGTGGACAGGCGGAGCTATAAGCGAGGAGCTTGAAAAGGGAGGTTCAGTGCTAACCAAGACGAACTTTTTTCCGCTGGCCAAGGTTATAGAAGAAGGGCAAGATATTTATTACCTCTCCATCCACCCGCTGTCAGTTAATCCTGCAGACAAATCGCTTAGTGTCTTTGCCAATGTCGAGACAGGCGATGAGGTTACATTAATGCAAGGCAATTGGGAAATGCTCTTAAACAGGGTGAAGAGCACGTCGGGGAAGGCCATGCTGAAAGCAAAAGCCAAACCAGGAGAGTCGTATTTCGGCGTCTACCATTATTGTGCAGGGACCATGCTGGCGATACCTGAAACAGAGATAGGAAAGATGCCTGCTCTTATAAATCAGCAGCTGGGCGATGCGCC
>JAHJRD010000078.1 GCA_018830945.1 Nanobdellota archaeon
ACCTTTTGCCTTTTAGGTTTTTCAATAATAGAAGTAATCGCATTACACTCTTCAAGCTCGTGTAATCTTAGAGTTAATGTTTTCTGGCTTGAGCAGGCTTTCTTAAGTTCTGAGAAGCGCAAGGGTTTTTTCTGCAATTCTTCCAGAATATCCAAGGCATAAGGCTTTGCAATTTCTTGAAGATAATGCCACTTCTTGTTGCCGTACATATACTTTACTCTACATTGTTCCTTAAATATCATTTACGCTACTTATAGAAAGTTAGTTTCTTATAAGAAACCTTAATATATCCCTTAAACAACATAAAAACCAATGAAAAAACAGAGAAAGAAGAAAGACGGACCAAATAGTTTAAACTCTGAATTAAAGGTAAAGCAATATACACACGAAGATAAAAAACGAGTCAATAATCCGCCCGTGGGGCTGGTAACAGCAGAAACAGATAGAATAGACGGTAAAATCAAATACCAATTTGACCCCCATTTAGATCCACAGCTTCAATGGGCTGGAAAAGCAGAAGGGATTAGTTTTGACGTAGATACTATTTCATTACACGTTCATGAACGAATAGATCCATTAACAATAATAGAAAAAGTAAAGAAAAAAGAAGAGCAAGAACAACAAACCTTATTTCACTACTTTGAGGGTCCTGCGAATAATCCCCCTATAAGAGAAGCAATTGAATTTTATAAGCACAGCCAAAATTGGTCAAATAGGCTGATTGCTGGAGATTCTTTGCTTGTAATGAATTCGCTCTTAGAAAAAGAGAGTATGGCGAGCAAAGTCCAGATGATTTATATTGATCCACCTTATGGGATCAAATATGGCTCAAATTTCCAGCCGTTTGTAAACAAGAAAGATGTTAAAGACCAAAAAGATGAGGATCTTGATCAACATCCTGAAGTAATAAAAGCATTTAGAGATACTTGGGAACTCGGGATTCACTCCTATCTGTCATACTTGAGAAACAGGCTTCTTTTGACAAGACAATTATTACATGAAAGCGGAAGCTGTTTTGTGCAGATCTCAGATGAGAATTTGCATCATATCAAGGAAATAATGGATGAGGTTTTCAAACCGGAAAATTTTGTAACTATCATCCAATTCAGAACGGCGAGCACAAAACCAACTAAACTTTTATCTAGGGTGTGTGATTTTATACTCTGGTATGCAAAAGATAAAACCCTGATGAAATATAGGGAATTATTTACTAAACGGGTTGAATATTCTGATAATGATCTTATGGATTATAAAAACCAAAACATTTCGATTGGCGATGCTAAAGCTAAAAAAGTTGATATTGATGAAAATAAAGTTTTTACAACGATGCCATTAGTTGCAAGTGCTTTACAAACAAGGTATATCTTTAATTATAAAGGGAAAGAATATAATCCAGTTAATGGGTGGCGAGTCTCCGAAACTTCAATGAATAACTTAGCTAAATATGGGAGAGTAATCAAAAGTGGTAATCAAATAAGATACAAAAAATATTACAGTGATTTTCCATATATGAAAATTAACGCTACTTGGACTGATTTATGGGCAGAACAATACAAATCTTATGTTGTTCAAACATCCAGTAGTGTTGTTCAACGTTGTCTTCTGATGACAACAGATCCAGGAGATATAGTCCTTGACCCGACTTGTGGCTCAGGGACAACTGCTTTCGTTGCAGAGCAATGGGGACGAAGGTGGATAACCTGTGATACTTCGAGAGTTTCGATAACCTTAGCAAAGCAAAGATTAATGACTGCATTATTTGATTATTATGAATTGGCTTATGCAAAAGAGGGAGTCTCCTCTGGATTTAATTATAATACTATTCCGCATATCACTTTAAAATCAATTGCAAACAACGAACCAACAAAACAAGAAATATTATACGATCAGCCAATAATTGATAGAAGCAAAAAAAGAATTACAGGTCCCTTCACATTAGAGGCTGTTCCATCTCAAAGAGTAAGAAGTTTTGATGAAGTTGAAACAAAACAAGAAGCAGATGTATCCATTGCCCGCTCTGGAGAAACATTAAAACAGAATGAATGGACTGATGAGATGCTTTCAGCAGGGATAAGAGGAAAAGGCGGGCAAATATTAGAATTTGTAAGAATTGAGCCGTTAGGCGGCACAAAATGGATTCATGCTGAAGGAGAAACCAAAGATGGAAAGAAAGCTGTCATTTCTTTTGGTCCTGAATATGCTCCTTTGGAACAAAGGCAAGTGGAATTGGCAATTGAAGAGTCTCAGGAATTGGTTCCAAAGCCTAAGATGGTTATTTTTGCCTCATTTCAATTTGATCCTGAAGCAGCAAAAGATATTGACGAATTGAAATGGGGAGGAGTGACTGTTCTTAAAGTGCAGATGAATACAGACCTGCTTACTTCTGATTTGAAGAAAAAAAGAGCAAGCAACGAATCATTCTGGCTGGTTGGACAACCCGATATTGAATTAAAGAAACAAGGAAGCAAATATATCATTGTGGTTAATGGGTTCGACTATTACAATACAAAAACAGGAGAGATTGAATCTGGAGACATTTCAAAGATAGCAATGTGGGAATTAGACACAGACTACGATGGAAGAAGCCTTTATCCAAGACAGGTATTTTTTCCTATGGCTGGCAAAAATGAAGGATGGGACAAATTAGCAAGAAACCTTAAATCCCAGATTGATGAAGAACGCATTGAAAAATACAGAGGGAATACTTCTTTACCTTTCAATTTAGGAAAGAATAAACAAATAGCTGTTAAGATTATAGATGATAGGGGAATTGAATCCCTAAAAATCATAAAGGTTAGAGAATGACAACAACAGAACATTTAATCATAAGCAGCCCTTATGAAAAACCTCAAAAGCATCTCAAATACATAAGGGAAATCAGAAGGTTTGAATTAATTGAAGGGAGAAGGCCTGCAGGCTATGTTGTTGCTTCTGAAGCTTCTGAAAGTTTTGATGATCCGGGTATTTTTATTGAATTGTCTTGGGTTAATAAAATAAGAGAAAGAGTTGATAAATGGCGAGAGGCAGGCTATCCAGGGATTACAAGTGTAACTAAAGAATTATTGGAACATTGGAAAAACCCTGAAAGGGAGATGAAATTATTTTTCTGCCAAATAGAAGCAATTGAAACATTAATCTGGCTAATTGAAGCCTCTGAATCTGAAAAACAAGGCATTGAAATTGCAGGAGACGGAAGCCCTTTTCAAAGGCTATGCTCGAAGATGGCAACAGGTTCTGGAAAAACAATACTTATGGCTATGCTTATTGCATGGCAAATAATAAATAAGGCTACTTATCCAAAAGAAACAAAATTTTCAAAAAATATCCTAATTATTGCTCCAGGATTAACTGTTAAAAGCAGGTTGAAAGTATTATATCAATCAAATCCCTTTAATTATTACCAGGAATTTGATATTGTTCCTTCAGATATGTTTGATAAATTAAGGCAAGGATCTATAAAAGTGATAAATTGGCATACTCTTGCTTGGGAAACAGAAGAACAACTTAATAGAAAAAGAAGTGTTGATAAAAGAGGAGTAAAAAGTGATGAAGCTTATGTTAGAGAAGTTTTGGGGGAAATGGCTAATGCGAAAACTATTATTGTAATAAATGATGAAGCACATCACGCATGGAGATTAAACCCCGAAGCTGTTGGAAAATATACTCGAGAGAGGGACTTAAAAGATAGTGCTGAAGAGGCCACTATTTGGATTGGGGGTCTTGATAGAATCCATAATGCTCGAGGAATTTTGAGATGTTATGATTTCTCAGCAACTCCTTTTTATCCATCTGGCAAAAAGGTAACAGAAGATGAGTTATTTGGCTGGATTGTAAGCGATTTTGGCTTAAATGATGCTATAGAATCAGGTTTAGTTAAGACTCCAAGAGTTGTAATTCGAGATGATGGTAGATTAACAAAAAAGATGAAATCAAGATTTTATCATATTTATAATGATCCAGAAGTTAAAACCAATATCAGCAGACAAGCAGAACCGCATGAGCCATTGCCAGATCTAATAACCAATGCGTATTATTATCTTGGATTGGATTGGCTGGAAACTCTAAAGAGATGGAAAGGAAAAGTCGAAACTCCACCAGTGTTGATTACTGTGTGCAATCGAACAGAAACAGCAGCACGACTTGAATTTGCTTTCAATCGTGGTAAAATCAGAATTGACGAATTAAAGAATCCTGAAAAAACATTAAGAATAGATTCTAAAATTTTGGCTGAAGCTGAAAGCAAAGAAGAAGCATCTGAAACTATAGAAGAAAATGCTGAAGAAAAAAAGAAATTATCCAAGAAAGACCAAGCAGATTATTTGAGATTACAAGTTGATACTGTTGGAAAAGTTGGGCAACCCGGGGAAAAAATCCAAAATATTATATCTGTTGGAATGTTATCAGAAGGTTGGGATGCTAAAACAGTAACGCATATCATGGGATTGAGAGCTTTCTCCAGTCAGCTTTTATGTGAGCAAGTAGTCGGTAGAGGATTGCGAAGAACATCATATGATGTAAATTCTGAAACAAGACTTTTTGAACCAGAATATGTTAATATTTTTGGAATTCCTTTCACATTCCTGCCTCACGAAGGCGGAGAGGATACCCCACCAGCTCCGCCAAAACCGAAGACAAGAATATTTGTTGATGAAAAGAAGAAGGAATTCGAAATTATGTGGCCTAATGTCATAAGAATAAATCATATTTATACTCCCAAGTTGTCTTTAGATATACCGAAGGTAAAAAGAATTGAACTAAGACCAGAAGATACTCCTCTTAGAACAGAATTAGCTCCTTTTATCGAAGGTAAGCCAGATGTCACAAAATTGAGTGAAATTAATTTGGCTGATGAACAAGTCGAAAAAATTCTTATAGTACTAAGAAAACAAAGATTAATTTTTGAAATTTCAAGAGATATATATGAACAAGTACAACCAACATGGACAGGAAATAAAGAACATTTACTTATACAGCTAGTCAAAATTGTTGAAGAGTTTATTAATTCTAATAGGCTGGTAATCAAAAGTAAAATTTATCAAGAAGATCTGAAAAAAAGATTATTGATACTTCTAAATATGAATAAAATTGTCCAGCACATATTCAATGCTATAAGATTCGAGAATACTCAAGATTTAGTGCCAATTTTTGATAAAGAAATGCCTATAAAATCAACTTCAAAAATGATGACTTGGTACACCAGCAAACCATGTGAAATTATTAATCATTCGCATATTAGCCATGTGGTTTTTGATAGTTCCTGGGAAGCATCAGAAGCGTTTGAATTGGACAGAAATAATGATATTGTTGCTTGGGTTAAAAATGATCATAAAAATGATCATCTCGGATTTATAATTAATTATGTTTATAGGGGAGTAATCCATAAATTTTATCCAGACTTTTTAGTTAAATTAAGTAATGGGAAGATGTTAGTTTTAGAAGTTAAGGGAATGGATGACCAACAAAATAAAACCAAAAGAGAATATCTTGATGAATGGATAAAGGCTGTAAATTCCGATGGAGGATTTGGTAAATGGTGTTGGGATGTATCATTTAGGACATCAGATATTAAGGACAAACTTAAAAAGCATATGACGGAATAGATTATATATTTTCCTGCGGGTTCATAAGGGCGGAGCCCTTATCCTCCTTTTTCTCAGGCACCTTAAATATCTTAACCGTCTTCATATCGCTATGCTCTTCTGTTCCATACTTTATGTGGTATTGTATGCCTTTCTCACTGCAGAATTTCTTCACTTGCTTTGCGCAAGCGTCATAAAACTCTTTATTTGCCCCATATTGCGAAGCAACTACACTATAGTTAAGCCTCCCGAAAACAATTTTATCAACAAAAGAGACAGATTGCAGTATATCTTTCAGCTTTTGATTTACAATATTAGGCGTAGGATACGGCTCTATGCTAACCCATGTTTTAAGCCCTTTTTTATGCAATTCTTTAAGGGATTCTATCCTTTTGGCAAAAGGCACTGAAAATGGCTCAAAACTTTTCTTAAAGCCTTCATTTAAAGAAACAAGAGTAATACCATACTCATTATTGCTGCCATATTTCTTTTTATTTGTCAAATTTTTAGGATAAATCCCTTTTGTCAATACAGTACATCTTATATCATCTTTGTTTAGCCTTTCAATAATCTTTAATGACATATCTGCAACTTCCTTGTATTTATACATGAAGGGATCTGTCATAAAACAGAGATGGACAAACTTAATCTGTTCTTTGTATAATGGTATCTCCTTATCTAATAATTCTAATGCATTGCTGACAAGCTTTGGCTTAAGCCAGTCTTTGTAAGTTTTAACTCTTCCAAATCTTCTTGCCATCTGCATTGCATAGCAGGGATATTTGCAGCCGTGAGAACAGCCCTCAACATGATTGAGGCAGAAATCCGCATATTCCACTCCGCTTTTATAGAGTAGACTCCTGCGAACTATTTTTTTCATGCATCAACCTCTTTTTTACATATATACTGAACGCTTTGGAGTATTTATAGTTTTCACTCCTAAAAATGGGATAACTGCTTTTGTCTACCTTTAATTATGTCTAAAGCCATTTCTACCGTCAAATCGGAATTCTTTTCTATCTCTTCTTTCGCTTTATCTATACCTTGAAGCCATTTATTTCCACCACTTGTTATATTCGTAATAAATATAAGATGGTAATAAAAACTTCCAAATACTTTAGATTGAATCTTTATTGTCCTAATTACCGCACCCCGCCTGACATTTTGAATATTATTAATATATGTCTGTAATAATTCTTCCACACTATTTGATTTAGTCCATGCATCGTTCCCAAAAAGCCTATTCAATACCTGTATCCCTTTTGCTTCTTTTCTTGCAGCCCCCACCATTCTCCATATATTACTACTCATAAAAGTAAATAAGATATCACTCCTAGTTTGTAAAACCTTTTGCATAGAGTCCCAAAGAAATTCTGTAGAAAAAGGGTCTATGAAAAATAAAGAATAAGTATATGGAGTACTTGCTTCATTAATAATAGAATCTAGAACAAGATTACAATCTTTATCATAAATGATAATATTCTTTTTGCCCACTAAGCCCAACCTTTGGACTAACGCATTATTATAATCTTTGTCAGATTCACAAAAGAACATCTTATCAAATGAATCAGCAAGTTGGGCAGCAATTAAAGGTGAACCAATCAAAAAATCATTAGTCTCTTTTACTTTATTAATTCCAGAACCAGCAAATAAATCGACATATATTTTTTTCTTAAATATAGATGTTCTGTCTATAATAATCATACAAATATCTAAAGTATAATTTAAAAGAATTAATTTAAGTGGGGTCCATTTTTGGAATTCATTATACACATCCGGGCATATTTTAGCAAGTCTATCTTTAAGATGAGTATTTGTATCATTTAGCTTTAATATCTGCTTTTTCAGCCATTCCATGCCTGTTAGTTTTGCTGCCATTACACTGCACTATCTCTTGATAGTATTTAAACCCTGCGGCTCCTTGTCAAATGGCAAGTGGCTGTACATATTTTCAAGGGATTTTAAAAAATTTCAGACACGCCGGAGGCCTGCCTTTCACAACTCAACGCTAAACTCTTTCCCATACCCTACGCGCCTTATCACGTGCGTGGAAGTCAAATCCTTCTCCACTGCCTTCAAAGCCTCTGGGATAACTGCTTTCTTCACTTCTGCCTTCAGGCTAAGTGCCCTTCCCTTCATTCCGCCCATGAAATCCGCTGAAACCATAGCTTTTATAAATAAACAGCAATTCACTATTTCAGGAATATTTTTAAGATATGAGGGATACCATGCATGATATTGCGGAAAAGGAAATAAGAAGGATAGCAGATTCTTCTGAAATCGTCAATAGGGGGCGAAGGTATTTCCTAAACGGCAATGTCGGAGCCTTAAGATTCTCTAAAGGAACAATAACCGCAGAAGTAAAAGGGAATTACGGCACTTATGATGTTGAGATTGAGATAGAAGGGAACAGGGTAGCTGATTATTTCTGCGACTGCCCTTATAACGGCGACGGGTGCAAGCATATAGTGGCTGTTTTGTATAAGTTCCTTAGTGTGAAAGACAGGCTGATTAAGGGGCAAGAACAATGCAATAAGCCGGAGAAAGGCGCCCTGCAGTGGCTGAAAGATATCCCAATAGGGCAAATACGGAAAACCACTTGCATTGAAAACATGGCAAAGGCGCTGGAGCTTGCGGATGCAAAAGCAGTGCATTTAAAATCCATTGACAAATGCGGCGTAACCGCGTGCGTCCATGACAAAGGGCAGCGCAATGTGGTTATCGGGCCTTCTGACGAGTATTGGGGCGGCGCGCTGTTTGAGGCAAGATGCGACTGCGGCAGGGGGTTTTACTCTGAAAAATGCGAGCATATAGTGGCTGTGATTTTTGCAGCGCTTAAGCAGGCAGGCAGGGAAGGGGAAGTTTTAAAATACGAGGCAAATCTCCGGAATCTGCTTAAAAGGCAAAGCTTCCATTCTCTTGTCGGGTGCCTTGACAATCTAGGGCAGGAAGAGGCAGCGCCAGGCAGGGGGCATTCATTCTTTATTAAAGCCGCAAAAATGTATGGTAATATCGCGCTTTCCATAGAAAAAGCGCAGAAGCTCAAGTCTGGAAGCTTGGGTAAGGGCTCTGTTGCTTCCTGCAAAGCCGTCCTTGAAAATTCAAATGCATTCTCTGAAAAAGAAAACAGCGCCTTTACATTATTCATGCATTCGCTGCAGGAAGGGGGCTATTATTGCGCATACAGAAGCAATGCGAAAATGATAAAGCATAAATTTGACAGCGCGATTGACTCAGAGCTTTTCAGCAGGCTTAGGGAGCTGTACAGCGAAAGCCCGGGCTCGTTCATGGGCTGCGCTTTTCCGCAAAGCAAGGCGCGCATTGAAATCGCGCTTGCAAAAGACACAGGCGCAAAAAGGAGCTATATTTTCAGGCTGTCCGCGGCCATTGGCGATAAATCATTCCCATTAATGCAAGGAGGGTATGGAATTATGGGGCAAAATCCCCTATGGCTCTGCATTTTTGGCAAGGAAGGCGGCGGGCACATGTTTGCGGAGATGGAATGCAGGCAGCCTGAAGCTGTAAAAGCGCTGCTGGCGCATAATGGGGCATGCATAAGCAGCGGCAAGGTTAAGGAGTTTGCAGTGAAATACATGCAAAAGCTTTCAGGGCTAGGCGATATTGCCCTGCCTGAAGGCATAAGCGCTGAAGAAATATGCATTGAGCCGAAGCCGCGCATTTTTATAACAGAGCAAGGCGGGGCTACTTTCATTGAGCTGAGGTTTTTGTATGAAACAGAGGAGGCGGCTTATGGAAGAGGAGGGGACATTATTGCATCCAGGAACGGCAGGCTGTGCAGGATTAAAAGGGATATCAGCAAAGAAAAAGAATGGCTTGGGATTCTGCTTGAAAACGGAGCTGAGGCGCGGGGCGAAGCGCTCTTTGTTTCTGATTTGCAATCGTGGCTTGCGGACAACGGAGTGCGCCTTGCCTCAAAGGGGTTTGAGGTTTACGGCGCTGACAGGCTTTTCAAGCGCAAAGTCAGGTTTGACGAGGCGGTGCTGCACATAGAAGTGTCGAGCGGGATAGACTGGTTTGACTTGAAAGGCGAGGCAAATTTTGGGGGAGAGAAGCTGCCTTTGAGCAGCGTGATGCAGGCCATAAATAATAATGAAAGGTTTGTAAAGCTCAGCGACGGCACGGAAGGCATAATCCCTAAAAAATGGATTGACAGCCTGTCTTATGCATCCGCCATGGTGCAGTATGATGAAAAGGAAAAAAAGGCGCGGGCCGCCAAAACCCAGATTGCGCTTGTTGAAACGCTTCTCGGGATAGCTGATAAAAAATCATCAGATGAAGGGTTTAACAAGTTCAAGGAAAAATTTGAAAATTTCAGGGAGATAAAGGAAGCGCCTTTGCCTGCCGAATTCAAAGGCGAGCTGCGCGAATACCAGAAAGCAGGCTACAACTGGATGCATTTCCTGAAGGAATTCTCATTCGGAGGGTGCCTTGCTGACGACATGGGGCTTGGAAAAACCGCCCAGGTGCTGTGCATGCTTTTGCATGAAAAGGGGCAGGGCATTAAAGCGCCTTCATTGATAGTTGTCCCCACTTCGCTTGTATTCAACTGGGTTAATGAAGTAAAGAAGTTTGCGCCTTCGCTTGAAGTTTATGTCCACCACGGGCAGGAGAGGCTAAGGAGCATTCGGGATATACTGAAAAAAGGGGCTGATTTGATTATAACCACATACGGCACCCTGCGCAATGACGCTGAAATATTCAGGGAAACGCAATTTCATTACATAGTTCTTGACGAGTCGCAGAGCATAAAGAACCCATTGTCAAAAAACTCAAAAAGCGTTTTTGGGCTGAAATCAGGCCACAGGCTTGTGCTTACAGGAACCCCTATTGAGAACAATACAATGGAGCTGTGGTCGCAGTTTGCGTTCCTGAACCCAGGGCTCCTCGGCAGCATGGAGCGCTTCAAAAGAACATTCGCAAGCAGGATTGAGACAGGCAAGGACAAGGCAAAAGCAGAAACCCTAAAAGCCATATTAAACCCGTTCCTGCTGTGCAGAAAAAAAGAGAATGTTGCAAAGGAGCTGCCTGAAAAGCAGATTACCCTGCTTTACTGCAAAATGAAACCGAAGCAAAGGGAGGTTTATGACTATTGGCGGGAGAGGTTCAGGGATGAGATAAAAGAAACCATAAGGGCGCAGGGGTTTATGCAGTCAAGAATGAAGATACTGGCGGGGCTTACAAAGCTCAGGCAGATATGCAACCATCCGCTTCTTGTTGACGAAAGCTTTACAGGAGATTCAGGAAAATTCAACATTCTTATTGATAATATCCTTAATGTGATAGAGGGGGGGCATAAGTGCCTTATTTTCTCCTCATTTGTCAAAACCCTGCACATATTCAGGGATTATTTCACTAAAAACAATATCAGCTTTTCTTACCTTGACGGCTCCACCACAAACAGAAAAAATGTTGTTGAAACATTCCAGAGCAATAATGAAATAAAGGTATTTCTTATAAGCCTGAAAGCAGGAGGGCTCGGGCTGAATCTTACTGCGGCTGATTATGTGTTTGTTGTTGACCCATGGTGGAACCCTGCTGCTGAAATGCAGGCGATTGACAGGGCCCACAGAATAGGCCAGGACAAGAAGGTTTTTGTGTACAAGGCAATAACAAAAGACAGCGTTGAGGAAAAAATACTTGAGATGCAGCAGAAAAAGCTTGATTTGGTAAAGAATATAATAACAGTGGAAGACGGCATTTTCAAGGCATTGGACAGGGAGGATATACTCGCATTGTTTGGGCATTAATGAAAGATGGAATACGCTGGAAAAGAAGTCGCTTTGGTCATCCTCAAGACTGTAAGCGAGAAAGAAGGACTGATGGGCGTTGGAAAGCTGGCATTGCTGCTCAAGGGCTCTGCTTCAAAGCGGGTAAAAGGAGATAATGCAGAGTTTAAGTCAGCTATTTTCTGGCAGCCTATAGATGTTATTGAGAACTTTATAAAGCAGCTTGTGCAGAAAGGGCTTTTGGAAGTGAGAACGATTGGCTTTTACCCTAATTTAAGGCCTGTGCTGTATGTTTCTGATAAAGGGAAAACAGCAATAGGGGGTAAGGCGGAGATATTGCTTGAGATTTTAAGGAAAGAGAAGGAGGTTAAGCTTAACGAGCCAATGCAGCTGACGCTTGAGGCATTTTCAAGGCTGAAATCAATAGAGGCTGTTGCCAACGAAAGAGGAATTGCGGTAAGCACTGTATGGAAGCATTTGATAGGCCTTTGTATGTTAGGGATGATTAAGCCTGAGGCTGTTATATCTTTAGAGCTTAAGGAAAGGATACTTGAGGCAGCGAAAGGCAAAAGCAAAGTGGGCGAGATAAAAGCTTTGCTTCCGTATATAAGCTATGAAGAGATAAGGCTGGCGCTTGCTGATAGGAAGAAGGAGAAACAATGAAACACAAAAAGAAATCCCTAACAAATGAATGGTGGGATGAGTTTGAAGCCTTGGAGGGCATTGAGCCAAAGATAGAAGCAGTTAAAGAGCTCTGCGCCTTAAAAGCAGACAAGGAATTCTATAAAAAGATAGATATAGGCGAGGCTGTAATCAGAATTGGAGACGAGTCAAAAGGCAGCAAAGAAAGCTACCATAATCTTTTAGACACATTAAGAAAAGAACATGCTGATATTTTTGATATGGACGCCCGCTGGTACATCAGGGACCTCATTTACTATTATATTTCTAAGGAATGGCGGGGCGATATTAAAGGGCTTGTAGAATATCTTGTTAAAAATCCCAAAGAAGATGCAGATATTATCTGCGACCTGCTTGACGTCTTGATTGTTAATGGGTTTACACGCGAAGCATGGCGGCTCCTGGATTTTTATTATTTTTTTCTCAGGGAAGGCGGCAATACTATAGACAAAGGGATATTTGAGTTGTCTGTGCTTGCGGGATTTTTTATTATTTATAAAAATGTAGATTTGGAGGGCGGCACTTTTAGCCTTGAGGCAATAAAGAAAGGATTATCGAGGTTTGACTGTGAGCCAAAAAAAGAGATTATTTCAGAACGGCTTAGAATCATCACAAGCAAAGAGTTTCATTTTGCAGGCAATATCCAAGAACGGAGGGGCAAACTGGGCGCATACTTCTTGACATGCGAGTTTATGAGGCACCTTCTTGATGCGAAAAAAACAAATTTTGTCTGCGCGCATATGCTTCAGGAATATATGTTTAGATATATTTCAGAAACAAAACATGATATCTGTGATTTTAACAAGGAAGAGACGGGCAGCTATCTCGGTTCGTTCTGCAGCTTGTTGTCATTGGGGCAAACGAGAGCGTTTATAATCCTTTGCGCAATGTTTCTGTTTTATGATTTTCTTTATGAAAAGAAGCTTATAGAAGCAGATGCTTACACTAAAACCAAAAATGAGTTAAATGAGCTGAAAGATGGGCTTTTCAAGGCATTTGAAAAGTCTCTTTGGAAATACAAGTTTACAGAAACTTTGTTCGGGCAAAGGTTATAAAGGAGTAAGGCAAAATAAGGGTGATAAACCAAAGCCATAACAGGCGCGAACCTCGGCTTTGAGCAGAAGCTTTTGACAAGCCAATTGATAAGATAATTCCAAAGAGGGAAAAATGAAATTAACCAAAGAAGACACGGATTTATTTTATAAGCTGAATTGGCCGCTGCTTTTTTACGCCAACCAAAAACATAATGTAATACCCTGCCTGAAAGAGCCTGATTTCAAAAAAGAGGACCTGGAAAAAGTGGCAAGGCTGCATGAGAAATTGAATAAAGAGCCCGCTCTTATTGACTCTTTTATAGCTGAGAACCCGTTTAAACTTAACCAAGAAGAGCTGGATATAGTCCGCAGCTGGAAAAAGGCAGTCAGAGGCAAGTTTTTGGTAATGAAGCATACTGAGCAGGGGGCTATATTTTTTGAAGAAACCAAAGATCCTAAAGCTTATGCTGTTCTGGGATTGTACGATGATTTTGATATGATGATCCCGAAAGAATACCTGCCTGTGGTGCTGGAAACTGTTTTGATTCCATTTAAGGGGAAGATAATCTATAACGGAATTTTTATGCCTTATAATATCCATTTTGGCAAAAGCATTAGGAATTCTTTTGAGATGAGCTTTAGGGAATCTAAAAGCAAATATGGGATTTTAACCTCACTGGAAGAGCCGGTTATAGAAAGAAGCAATGCAGAAGAAGAGCTGATGAAAACATACGCCAGAAACAAGGGCACTTGCTTTAATTATGAGAAGGAGATTAATCAGCTGCTCAAGAAAAACCCTTCCCTGTGGAAAATATATTACCAAACATTAGGCAAATCAGAAGTGCGGAAGGTGAACAAACGGCTTTCAGAATTAGGGGTTAATTCAGCCTATTTTGCCATATTTGATGATATTGTTATTGCTTCGGGGCAGACAGAGAAGGAATTAAGCGAGGCAGTCGCCAGGGTGCTGCCTCCGGAGAAGCGGGAATATGCATATATTTTTAAGTATAAAGGGAGGCAGGAGTAAAATGATGATGGAAATGTTTTGTAATAGATTTCCGGAAGTAGCTGAAAAAGAGACAAGATGCGTTATTATTCCTGAAGGAAACCCTCTGCCTGCAGGAGATTATTATATGGCTGAAAGCTTCTGCAATGACAAAAAATGCGACTGCAGGCGGGCTTTTATTAATGTGATATATAATGATAAGATTATTGCAACAATCGGCTTTGGATGGGAAGATTCGGCTTTTTATAAAAAATGGGCTCATGGCGATAAAGAGATTGCTGTAAATATGAAAGGCCCTATTCTTGAACTTGGCGGGGTGTATACAAAATATTCTGAAAGGGTATTGGTGTTATTTAAAGAAATCATGATGCATGATGAGGTGTTTTTAGAGAGATTGAAAGATCATTATAAGATGTTTAAAGAGGCGCTTGATGAAAACGGGAACAGGGACGCAGAGACGGAGCCCAAAAAGGAAGCTCTTCAGGGAATAGAGCTTGCTTCTCTCTTCAAAGGAAGCAAAGAGAGCGTTGTAATAGACAGTAACAACACTGGATATTATGAACCCTTGCTGATGGCGATAGAGCAGGCAATATACGGCTATTATCAGGAATGCCCCTCCCTCAAAGACAAGAATGTAATTGCTTCGCTGAAAAATGTCCGTAATAATCTCTGCTCTGACTTTGAAGAAGGCTCATTGGAGCAGGGCATAGTTTTCGGGCTGAAGGCTGGCTTATTGGCATATCGCTATTCAGAGGCAGAGGTTTTGGCGTGCGTGAGCAAAGTCCTTAACTCGGCAAAGCTGCATAGGGCAGAGTCAGGCTCAAGAGGATATTTGGGGTTTATATCGAAATTTTTTGATAATCCTGAAAAGTTTGGGGATGAAGATGATTAAGGTTAAAACGGCATTATAAAATGTTTAAAGGGACGCTTTAAAATGGCAAAACGCAGGCAGGGGAAATGGCAGAGGTTTGCAGGCATTTGGAGTATTACAAAGATGAGCGAATGGGACAAGGAATACTGCAATATGGAAGTTCAGGCGTTTATCAGCATTAAGCAGGGAGGATGCGGGGAGTTCCAGTTTGGGCTGGTTCAGGGGGATATTTGCGGCGAAGTAAAGAAAAGCGGCGATGACAGGATATTTGATTTCACTTGGGAAGGGCAGGATGAATTAGATGCAGAGTCCGGAGACGGCTGGTTCATGGTTAAGGAGGATGGAAGCGCTGAAGGAGAGATTAGGATTCACCGCGGCGACAAGTCAATGTTCTGGGCAAAAAGGAGGAAGGAAAAATGAAGCTGCCTAAAGGCACTGAGCCATTTGTATTTAGTTATGCGCATTATCGCGTAATAGAGCATGAAAAGCTGTTTTTGTTTTTTAAAGAAGCGGAAAAAGCAGGATTGTTTGTGATTGACAACTTTAAAGCTAAATCCAGTAAAATGAGCGGCGCTTTTGTCAGAGATTATCCGAAAGGCCACTGGAATGCCATAATGGGAGGAAAACAGGTGCTTGGCGGTGCTGAGATAAAGGATGGAGAACTTATAATAGATGCAAAATCAAAGGGCGGACTGAAAGTGTTAAGAAGCATAATAGAAAATATACCTGATGAGTGCATTGAGTTTGAAAGCGAAGAATTTCAAGACCCAATGGAAATGTTAAAATGAAGCAAACAAGAAAAAACACTCTGAGCGAAATTAGTGAAAGCGAAGCATTAGCCATTTTGAATAGATTGTGCGAAGAAGACAAAAAGGTTGCAAAAAGAATTGAAGAGATAAGGATAGAGTTGCTTAAAGCTGTAGATGTTGAGAGCGTTTCAGAATCAGTTTTTTCTGATTTAGAAGCTATTGATATTTTTGATGATGTGTATGATTCTTCCGGAAGAACCAGATACGGCTATGTAGAGCCTTGCGAGAGGGCATGGGAGGTGTTTGAGGAGACATTAGAGCCGTACATGGATGAATTGAAAAAAATAAAAAGATTAAAGATACAATCAGATGAATACTGCAGGGGAATAATAAAAGGGCTGAAGAAATTTAAAGAAGGGGCAACAACAGAATACAGCGAATTGGTTGAAGACGCCCCGGATGAGTTCATTGAAACAGTTTTTGATGAATGGAAGAAAGGCCGCAAGAAAAAAGAGATTGAAAAGATGAAGAAGTTTATTGAGGATTGCGGCGAGCAGGATGATTGAGGGGGAAGAAATAAAATGAAAAAGCCGGCAATGCCTGAGATGAAGCAGATGAGAAAATTTTGCTCGTTTATAATTGAGCAGCGCGGGGGCAAGCCGTTTTCTTCCCAGAAAGAGTTTGAAAAATTTATGGTGGAAGCAATGGATTCCGGAAAAATGCCTTTGCCAAATGGGGCGGGAAAAGAGGGGGCGGAAGAGCTTATTGAAAAGGCGCGGGAAGCAAGCGGAGACAGGCGTGTGGAGCTTGCGATGAAAGCCATTGACTTATGGAAAGACTGCGCAGACGCGTACGTAATTCTCGCGGG